>NZ_DBBF01000010.1:0-129217 GCF_002292065.1 Acinetobacter sp. UBA991
CGAATGATCTATCTGTATTTTGCTTCTGTGATTAGTGAACGGGAATATTATCTTTTTTTTGCTTTGATATAAGGAAGTTACCATACTTTTTATTCTGCTTAACTTCCTAAGCCCCTAAATTATTACGCGCGGAGTCACGTTTCCAAAACCAGTGGAACCATATGAACGAAGTGTCTGCTGATATCAGTATGCAGCAACGTAAGATTGTGGGGGTACTGACTGCGTGGACGCAAAAGATTCAGGGGCTAACTTATGCAGCTGTGATTCTAGTGGGTTGTTTTGCGGTGATGAAAGGCGATATGACCACAGGTGCTTTGGTGGCGTGTTCGATTTTATCTTCACGGATGTTGGCACCAATTTCACAAATCACGGGTATTTTGGGACGTTTGCAACAGGCAAAAGTGGCGAAGAAAAGCTTAGATGAGTTAATGCAGAAACCTGTCGATCAACCAGATCAAGCACATTTGGTACATAAAGAAGTGTTGCATGGCGATTATGAGTTGAAAAAAGTGGTGTTCCAATATACGGAAGATGACCCACGCCCAAGTTTGGTTATTCCACAACTTAAGATTCGTGCAGGTGAGCGTATTGCAATTCTAGGACGCAATGGTGCAGGTAAATCGACCTTATTACAGATTTTATCTGCGATGCAGTTTCCGAATTCTGGCTCAGTGTATTTAGATGATCTGGATATTAGTTTGATTGATCCTGCCGATGTGCGTCGTGATATGGGCTTACTTAATCAAAATGCACATCTATTTTATGGCACCATCCGTGAAAACTTAACCCTTGGCGCACCTCTAGCGCGTGACGAGGATATATTAAAGGTACTAAAAGTGACTGGTGCACTGAGTTTTGTGCATGAAAAGAAAGAAGGCCTAGATCATTTGGTATTAGAAGGTGGCGTTGGTTTCTCTGGGGGACAACGACAAGCCTTATTGTTGGCGCGTTTATTGATTCGTCAGCCGAATATCTTATTGCTAGATGAACCAACTGCTGCCATTGATGATGTGGCCGAAAAGCAATTGATTGATCACTTAAAAACTTGGCTTGGTTATCGAACTTTAGTTGTTGCAACGCATCGACGTGCAGTTTTGGAATTGGTTGACCGAATTATTGTCATGAATGAAGGCAAGATCGTCATGGATGGACCTGTAGATCAAGTTTTACAACAATCATCAATAAAACAAAAAATAGTTTAATACTTTGAGGAAATTTTATGAGTGAACAACAACAGAACAGCAGTCGTCCCATGAACGTAACTTATAATGAACCAAAGTTACCTCGTTCGACGCTTGTTGTTTGGATGATTGGGATTGGTTTACTTTCACTCTTAATCTGGGCATGGTTATTTAATCTAGAAGAGGTTTCAACGGGTACGGGGAAAGTGATTCCCTCTTCAAAAGAGCAGATTATTCAATCACTTGAAGGGGGAATTCTCACTAAACTTGATGTCAATGAAGGTGATGTGGTTGAAAAGGGGCAAATTCTTGCACAACTTGATCCAACCCGATTTGCATCGAATGTTGGAGAGTCAAAGTCTTTACTGACTTCAGCACAGGCAACTGCAGCACGTTTACGTGCTGAAGTGACGGGTTCACCATTAAGTTTTCCTGAAGACGTGCAAAAGAGTCCTAAATTGGTGCAAGAAGAAACAGCGCTATATTTGTCACGACGTGCTAATTTGGAACAGTCAATTGAAGGTTACGAGCAAGCAGCTAAGTTGGTAAGACAAGAACTGGCAATGACAGAACCATTGGTGGCAAAAGGGGCGGCCAGTGAGGTTGAAGTATTACGTTTAAAGCGTGAAGCCAATGATTTAAACAATAAAATCAATGATACGCGCAACCAGTACTATGTCAAAGCACGAGAAGAATTGTCTAAGGCGAATACCGATATTCAAACTCAGCAGCAGATTGTGAATGGTCGAAATGACAGTTTAGAACGTGCGGTATTTAAAGCACCTGTACGTGGCGTAGTGAAAGAAATTGATGTTACGACCCTAGGTGGTGTTATTCCTCAGAATGGTAAGTTGATGACCATTGTTCCTTTAGAGGATAAATTGCTGATTGAAGCGCGTATCTCACCGCGTGATATTGCGTTTATTCGCCCGGGGCAAGAAGCTTTAGTCAAAATTACCGCCTATGATTACTCAATTTATGGCGGGTTAGACGGTAAAGTGACTGTGATATCCCCAGATACCATTCGTGATGAGGTCAAGCAAGATCAGTTCTATTATCGTGTATACATTCGTACTGATTCTGACCGTTTATATAACAAAGCGGGTAAGGCATTCAGTATTACTCCAGGGATGGTAGCGACAGTGGATATTCGTACTGGACAAAAAACCATTATGGATTACTTGTTGAAACCGTTTAATAAAGCCAAAGAAGCATTGCGTGAACGCTAACTTGTGCTGATTGAAAACCTCGCTTGATGCGAGGTTTTTTATTTGTGCTGTAAAAAGCTATAATCGCGTTTTAAATTTTTAATCATGTTCTATGCCATTCACCCTTGCCAGTTCGGTAACTTTTGAAGAAGACATTAAAAAAAGTCGTTTCCAAGCGATTGCAGCAGTTGTTGAAAATGAACAACAAGTGAAAATTTTTTTAGAACAAAACAAAGACTTATCCACCACGCATCAATGCTGGGCATGGAAGATCGGCCATCATGTTCGTTTTAATGATGATGGCGAACCTTCAGGAACAGCAGGGCGGCCAATACTTGCCACCATTGAAGGTAATGATTTAACCAATGTGATTGTATTAGTGAATCGTTGGTATGGTGGAATTAAACTGGGTACAGGTGGTTTGGTTCGTGCCTACGGTGGTTGCGCAGGACAATGTTTGCTCTTGGCAGAAAAAATCGAATTGATTGAAAAGCAAGAAATTCGTTTTGCGTGTTTGTTCAATGAATGGGCGATTATGCAATATGAGCTGATGCAGCAGCAGATCGAGTATCAAGAACAATATACCGAAACAGGTGTCGTGATTGAGGCACGAGTTCAAGTGCATCAAATTGAACCATTAAGGTTAAAACTGCAAGATGTGAGTAGAGGACGTGAGCAGCTGAAAGTCCTAGAGGAACACGCACATGATGAATGATCCTTTATTAAAATACCGAGAGCAGCATAAGCATCGTTTGAACTATATGCCATGGTTATATTGGACTTTAAAACCCAAACATCGCGAATGGGCTGAAGCATGGCAAGCCGAGTACCAAGCCTATTTGATGGATATGGAAACGGTTGAAATTGGTCAAAACTGCTTTATTTCACCCTTGGCCCATATCTTTGCTGAACGTGGTCGCAAGATCAGTATCGGAGATAATACCTTTATTGCTGCAGATTGTACTTTGCATGGCCCTTTAGAAATTGGCAATGAAGTGGCAATTAACCATCATTGTATTTTAGATGGCGGTCGTACAGGGATTAAGTTGCATGATCAAGTTCGAATTGCGGCTTATAGTCATCTATATGCATTTGATCATGGCATGGAAATGGATCGTCCGATCTATCAACAACCTGTTACGTCTAAAGGCATTGAGATTGGTCGAGATGTCTGGCTAGGAGCGCACGTCGGAATTAAAGATGGAGTCAAAATTGGCGATCATGCTGTGGTTGGAATGAACAGTATGGTGACCAAAAATGTTGAGGATTATGCAGTGGTTGCAGGGAACCCCGCAAAATTAATTCGTTACCGAAGCGAATAAAAAAGTGTATGAGATTCGATACATAAATTTAACCCACCATGCTTTTATCTATGTTAAGTTAAAAATAAGTAGAAGACCTAAGGTACATACCTAGAGAGAGGCGAAAATGAACCGTGTAATTGCATGTATTGATTCTTCACCCTGCATTGATGCTGTTGCAGAAGCAGCAGTATGGGTTGCGAAACAAACGCAAAGAGAGTTGGTATTGTTGCAAATCCTGGACTATTACCCAGCTAGCTACCATTTAGGTGAAATCAGTGGCGTGATTGGCTTTGAAAGTAATGCCATGCTACTTAAAGAACTCGCAGAGTTGGAACAAAAACAGAGTGAGTTAGCACTCGATTATAGTAATAATTTGCTGAATCACATTTCTGAGTTGATCGAAAAACAGTACGGTCTAAGCAGTACCAAAATTCAGGAAAAAGGCGATTTTCTTGAGCAAAGCTTTAATCTTCTCAATGAAAATGATGTGGTGATTATCGGTCGAGTGGGTGAGCGAGCTGCTGAGAAGAACAAGCCGATTGGAAGTAATGTTGAAAACTTTATTCGTGGTGCAAATTGTACGGTTATTACCGTTGGGGAACATTTCCAGCCACCGAAACGCTTTATCTTTGCTTATGAATATTCACCGACCTGCCAAAAGATGTTGCAACGCATTGCTCAAAGTGACTTGTTGAAAACATTACAATGCCATTTGCTCTATGTAGGTGATCATCCGGAAATGTTGGCCGAACCTGAAAAGTATCTCACTGATGCAGGTCTGGAAGTGGTTTCAGTCTATCGTTATGGTGATGTAGCACAAAATATTCTTGAATATCAAAGAGAACATGATATTCAATTGATTGTATTAGGTGCATTTAGTCACAGTAAAATTCATCAATTCTTCTTGGGCAGTATCACGACGACGATCTTCCGAAATGCCATTGTTCCACTATTAGTTGCTAAGTGATTCATTTTATTCCATATAGTTATCCGCAATTCCTGTGGATAACTGTATGGAAAAGCACTGGAGATAAATATAATTTATTGATATTGCACAACTAAATTAAATAGGTTGTTTTTTAATCTCTATTTTACGATTGCAATGGCAAAACCATCATGGCCTTTTGAACCAACCGTTTGCAAAGCTGTGCAAGAAAGCAGCTGAGGATGATCTTTCAAAGCGGTGAATGCTTCACGGATTCCTTCAATACTTGGTTTCTTGTTATTTTCATCAATGATCGCACCTGCACGAATCACATTATCTAATACAATGATTGTGCCTGGATGAGACAGTTTTAGACTGAGTTCAAAATACTCTCGGTAGCTTTGCTTATCGGCATCAATAAAGATCAAATCAAATGCTTCGCTGTCTTCAGCAATCAGCTGATTCATAATATCGGCACCACGACCTTTTTTGAGTTCGATATTGGTCGGCATATTGGCATAATCAATATTTTCTTGAGCGATAACCACGTGAGTATCGCGTCCTTCAACCGTCAGTAGATAGCCATCTTCAGGAAGGGCCTTGGCTAGCCAAATGGTACTATAGGCACCGAATGTACCGAGTTCTAATACGCGTTTGCATTGATTCATTTGAATCAACATTTGCAAAAACATACCTTGATTAGGTGCAACAGCCAAATGATTAGAAAAGCCTTGAGTATCAGTATTATCTAATGCATGTTGAAGTCTAGGGTCTGTGGGAATTAAATGTGAATTGATATAGTCATCAATCTCGGTCCACATCTGTTGCATAATCAAGTTTACCTACCAATTTGTTAGCTCTGCATTTTAAACGTTTATGCTCAGAGTGCAATTTTATTGCGGCATGAATCCGCATGATTGAAACAAAAAAAGAGATCATTTTGATCTCTTTTTATTCAGATATCTGTTTTAGAAATTACACATTGAACTATTACGGGTCAAGTCAGGTCCCCATGTCCGATAGCCTTGAGTATCGATATGGATTTGACCAGAACTATATAAACCAATGCCTAAATCTAGGCTTTGACCATGCTGGGCCCAGAACTGACATAGCTTAAACTTGGTTTGTTCAATATAGGCATAGTCTTGCGGTTGAGGATATTCAGGTCCAATACGAAAATCGATGGCTGAATTGAATAAGTGTTTCGACGAGCCAGCACCACCTGCACATTGATTGAGTGGCAAGTCTCGATAGACAGAAGTCACCTCAAAATCGGTCAAGATTTTGGCTGCAATTAAGTATTTAAAGACACGTAAGGTCGAAAGGGAGTTGTTCCACAATTCACGGTTAGGCACCATATATTCAGTACGACCGCATTTTTGCCAGTCCCGAGCAGTACGTAATAATTCAAAACTTGGAATAATATGTGCCACATTATTACGGGTTAGAAATTGTTCATATTCTCGAACACGTGCATAGTTTTCACCTTGATTCAGCCATTGGCGATAAGAGGCAGGTTCAACTTTGTTTGGGATGGGGCGGGTAAAAGTGACTTGTTCTTGGGGAATGTAAATTCTTTTACCTTGCTGCTGATTTACTTTTGTCGTTGAGCTGGTACAGCCCGCCATCATCACAGGGATGATAAATAATGATAATAGACCCTGTAATTTATTTCGCATCATAAAAAGGCAGTTCAAAATCTGTAGGCGTACTATTTTAATGCAAAATAGCGCATGAATAATGATGTAATTGCAAAGAAATGTGTGGTTCAGGTATAAAAAAGACCAGTAAAACTGGCCTTTTGAATTATTTTTCTAAATATTGTAGCTTGTCTGGCTTACCATTCCATTCTTCACGGTCTGCTGGCTGTTCACCAATTTGCGTGATGTTATTACCCGCCCATTTTTCTGATAATTCAGCATTGAGTTCGATAAAGACTTCTTGACCTTCTGGTAATTCATCTTCAGAGAAAATTGCATTTGCTGGGCATTCTGGTTCACATAGAGCACAGTCGATACATTCATCTGGATTGATAACAAGGAAGTTAGGACCTTCGTAGAAACAGTCTACAGGGCAAACTTCAACACAATCTTGATATTTACATTTAATACAATTTTCAGTGACAACAAAGGTCATGGCGACAGCTACCTAAAAATACGGTTTTTTGTTTGGAATGAGGTATTGTAGGCAAAAAAGGGGTAAACAAACAATTGCTTTTATTGATATTGTTTATTTATACATATGAAAAATGAATTAATATATTGATAATAAAGAAAATATTATCGGGTGCTAAGATTTTTTGACTAAAAAATAAAGTGATGGTCAGCTCAATTGACCTAATCATTGCAACTGAATCTTATTTTTATTCTCAGTTAAAACAGCTAATTAACGAGGTTGAGCCATCTTCATGCTTTCATTTCTGCTTGGTTAGCACTTAAAGCGTGTAGAGCAAGTGAATGTCTTCTGGTTCTCGTTCAAACAACTGCTGATCAGGTTGTGCTAAAAGTTGGGCACTTTGTTTAAGATAAAAGTCTACAGTGCGCTTACTTGGGGTAGCCGAAATATAGAGTTGTTTTGCATTGAGTTGCTTTGCAGATGCGATAGCAGCTTGCATCAACTGAGTACCGATACCTAAACCTTGGTGATCGGCATCCACATAAAAATATTGCAGTAACTTTGCTTCAGGATAATCAGCAATGTGCTGATTGGAAACGACCTGTACAGCAATCAGTCGATTAGATTCGTCAAATCCACCTACGCATAAAGCTCCTTGTTGATGTAAATTTTTGAGTAAAGGGGGATCATTTTCCAAATGATAGGCATCCCAATTTTGCTCATCATAAAAACAATCAATTAATTGTAAATTTAAACTCTGCTGTATATACATTTGAGTGATCAGTTCACGCCGACTAATCTGTTGCCAGATTAAATCAATTTCTGAGTGTTCGAGTGGCTTAAACAGAATATTAATTGTGCTTTCCCTTAGTTGGATACTGAACAAAAATCTATTCAGTCTTTTTAGGTTGAGTGATATCAGTCAAAAATAAACAGAAAATGGTTCTGGAACAAGCTGTAATGATCAACTTGTTCCAGAAAGTACATTTAAGATTTCAGAGCAGCTTTTAGAGAATAAAGCTGCTCTAATGCCTGACGTGGTGTTAAATCATCGACATCGATTTGATGTAATAATTCTAAAGCAGGTGATGGTTTTTCAACCTCAATAACTCGCTCAATGACTTGAGTTTCGATCTCATGTTCAACTGCACTAAACAAATCATTCTGCACGCTACTTTGCAAATGTTGATGCTGTTGTTTTTCCAAGATCTTCAAACGTTTTTGTGCTTCTTTAATCACGTTGGCAGGGATACCAGCTAATTTGGCAACCTGTAAACCATGACTTTGGCTAGCCGGGCCATGTTGAACTTTATGCAGCAAAATCAAATTGCCATTGAGTTCTTGTGCGGTAACATGATAGTTATCAATGCCCGCTTCACCACCTAATTCTGTTAATTCAAAATAATGTGTTGCGAATAGGCACAGGCATTTCACCCGTTTGGTTAAATCAACCACACATGCCCAGGCCAAAGAAAGACCGTCATAAGTACTGGTACCACGACCAACCTCATCCATCAGCACTAAAGACTGACTGGTGGCATGGTGCAGGATCTGAGAGGTTTCGGTCATTTCCACCATGAAGGTCGATTTACCTGTCGATAAATCATCAGCAGAACCAATACGAGTAAAGATACGGTCAATCGAACCCAGTTTTGCTGATTTAGCTGGTACAAAACTACCGCAATAGGCAAGCAGACTAATCAAGGCGGTCTGACGCATAAAGGTCGATTTCCCCCCCATGTTTGGTCCTGTAATAATCGCCATACGATGTTGGCTATCTAGGAAGGTGTCATTTGGGGTGAATGGGGCTTTATTTAAAGCTTCAACAACAGGGTGGCGACCTGCCTGAATTTTGATACTGGTTTCAGGCGTATATTCAGGTCTAGCCCAATTGTTGAGTCGAGCTTGATGTGCAAAGTTTGCTAGCACATCAATATAGGCAATTGCAGCACTCATCATCTGTAAATGTGCAATATTTTGACGCAATTCATCGAGTAATGATTCAAACAAAAGCTTTTCACGAGCGAGGGCACGTGATTCGCTAGAAAGAACCTTATCTTCAAAACCTTTCAGTTCAGGTGTGATATAACGCTCTGCATTTTTGAGGGTTTGACGACGAATATAGTCCGCTGGAGCTTGTTCTGCCTGCGCACGGGTGAGTTCAATATAATAACCGCTGACACGATTGTATCCGATTTTAAGGGTATTGATCCCAGTACGTTCGCGCTCTTTTATTTCCAAGTCAATCAGGAATTGTCCAGCATGATCACGGATTTTACGTAACTCATCCAGTTCATCATCATAACCTTCTGCAATTACATTGCCATCACGTAGTAATACGGGTGGACTTTCAACAATTGCAGCCATCAAATGTTGATGCAGACTCTTAAAGTCACCAAGCTCTTCATCTAATTGAATTAATAACTTAGATTGCTGGGTCTTTAAAACAGGATCTAAGGCGTGGCGTAGGTAAGGGATTTGTGCACAAGCTTGACGCAGTTGTACTAAATCTCGTGGACGAGCACTGCCGAGTGCAACACGACTTAGCACACGTTCAATATCGCCAATCTCTTTTAAAACTAGACGAAGTGGCGATTCATGATAGCCCTTTAACAGTTGTTCGGTTGCATCAAGACGTGCATCTAAAACTGCCGTGTCACGAATAGGCTGCATTAACGTGCGGCTTAGTAAGCGTCCACCCATGGCAGTTTGGCAGTCATTAATCAATTGGAACAGCGATGTACCATGATCAAACAACGGTTCAATAATTTCTAAATTACGACGCGTGATTGGATCAAGTGCAATGAAGTCTGTGCTTTGTTCAATTTGAATTGAACGAATATGGGGTAAAGCTGTTTTTTGGGTTTCTTTCGCATAGTGAATCAACGCTGCGGCAGCAGCTTTCGCGAGTGGAATCGGATCTAATCCAAACCCAGATAACGTTGAAACACTCAACTGATCGCACAATGTTTTTTGTGCATTATTCAAATTAAAATCAACGTTTGGACGTTTGGTGATTGGACAGTCCAGATTTTTTTTAATCTGTTCAATAATATTCTTATCAATAAGATCTTCGTCAATGAGGATTTCGCTTGGCATTAAACGCGCCAGCTCAATTGCAAGTTGCTCTGGTTTATAGTCTTGTTGCTGAACTTTAAAAATACCTGCGCTCAAGTCGAGCAAAGCAAAACCAATTTGATTTTGTTGAATACACAGTGCGACTAGATTTGACGATTGATAGCTGCCAAGTAAGGCATCATCGGTTAAGGTTCCTGGCGTTAAAATACGGACAACTTTACGTTCTACAGGACCTTTGCCTGTGACTTCACCGACTTGTTCACAGATCGCGACAGTTCGCCCAGCTTTGACTAAACGCGCGAGATAACCTTCTGCTGCATGATAAGGAACGCCAGCCATAGGAATAGGTTGACCACTGGCTTTGCCACGATGAGTCAGGGTAATACCTAAAAGTTTGGCTGCTAGATGCGCATCTTCAAAGAATAGCTCGTAAAAGTCACCCATACGGTAGAACAGCAATGCATGCTGATAGTCTGTTTTGACTTTGAGATACTGCTGCATCATAGGGGTGTGGTTGGAAAAGTCTGCTATGCTATTATTATCTTTCATTGGTGTTAAATCCTTTACTTTCAATGTGTTTGATAGTGTGTAACATAAACAGAGTATCCGAGGGTGTTGGATGGAATCTAAGCAAATACGACCTAAGCCAAAACATTAGTATAGGTTTTAGTGTAGGTTGTTTTAGTTTAAACTAGTCATCATTCCTTATCAATATTGGAAAATGGACAGCTTGAAAGGATAACAAATAATTCAATCTTCTTGTGAGGTTTAAAGTGGTTCGTTCAATAGATCAACAAACGACAATAAAAAAAGCACTTTCAGCAAAAGCTATTGAGAAGATGAAAGTGGGTGATCCTGACAAGGCAGATATTGGGGAATATGTGGGGCTACGGGTACATTGTGGCAAAACTGGAATGAAGACTTTTTTCTACCGTTATCGTAGTCCTGTGGATGATTCCATTAAACAATATAAGATTGGAAATTTTCCCCAAGTTACATTGGCAGAGGCAAGGATAGAACTCACTCGTTTAAAGGCTGAAAGAAATCAGGGGATTTGTCCAAAACATAAAAAAGAGCAGGAAAAGCTTCATCAACAGATTGAGCAAGAGCTTGCACAAAAAGATATTTCTCAACTTACTGTACAAGACATGATTGAGATGTACTTGACCGAAGTGATTGAAGATCACTGGATTACTGACCCTCGAACAGGGGAAAGGAAAAAGGTCTTGGGTATGCGTAAGCCCAAAGGTCAATCTGAAACACGACGAACCCTGTATGGCGATGCGGTACGGGTTTTGGGAAATCGTATTGCTTTGGAAGTGACCAGAAAAGATGTGGTGGCTTTAACCAAGGAAATTATTGATCGAGGTTCTAATGTGCAGGCTGGACGGGTATTGTCCGAGTTGACATTGGCTTATGAATACGCCATTGGTCTAGAGCGATTCCCTGCCAATTTTGCCAATCCTGCCTTATTAGCCAAAATGAGTATTAAGCAGTCAAGGCTGAAAGTAACCTGTAAAAAAGGCACACGAGTTTTAAATGATCAGGAATTAAAACGTGTATTGGCTTGGTTGCCAACATCAGGATTTACAACACATCAAAAACATATCCTTTATTTAACGTTATGGACAGGTTGCCGTACGGGAGAATTGTGCGATGCTCAATGGAGGGATTTTGATTTGGATCAAGGAACATGGCATTTGAAAGCTTCAAAAAATAGCACTGAGCGTTATGTTCAATTATCAAGGCAGTGTGTCAATTTTTTACGGAATCTATATAAAACAGATCAGGAATATTTGTTTGCTTCAAATCGGACAGGGCTGCCTATTCAGCAAAAGTCTTTAAGTGAAATGAAATGGCAACTGAAAAATCCAGATAAAGTTCAAACCAAATATCGTCCTGAGCAACTTTGGTTGGAAAACATGGATGACTGGAATCCACATGATTTACGGCGGACGGTTAGAACAGGTTTATCCAGATTAGGTTGTCCTACAGATATTGCCGAAGCAGTTTTGGGGCATTCTAAAAAAGGGATTGAGGGGACATACAACCTGCATAATTATGAAGCGGAATGTGCAGAGTGGTTGCAGAAGTGGGCAGATTATTTGGATGGAATTATGAATAATAATTGTTGAGAGGAAGCTATTCACTACAGTTTAACTATCACCAATCACAAAAGATTTATCAGAGCCCTTGTTTGTACAAGGGCTTTTTTTGTCTAAAAATAAGCTATATAAATTTGCATGAATTTGGAAAATATTGATCATTTTAATTTGTTAAATATTGGATAAAAAAGATGTTTTAAATTTGATTTTTTTGGAAAAATTTTAAGTTCTAAACTTGTATTTAAAAATAATTGTAATATATTTAAATCAATTACTTATTTGAGTTTTTGTTATGGGATCTAATAAAAATACAGGAATTGAACATTCTAATTTTATTGAACAACTAAAAAATCTCTATGTAGGTACTAATATACTAAGTAGCAATGGTGAGCAATTTTTTAATTTTCATGACGCTCTGAATGTTTATCAGTTATTGGATATAACTATGCCTGTACTGGTTTCGAGTTATGATGGAAGTGATGAGAGCCTGGAGAAATGTTTTGAAGATGAGCGAGTAGAAAAGCTGATCAGTGCTATAAAAAATGTAAAAATCTTCCCAAATACGAATTTGTATAAGATCAATCAAAATTATTTCTATGAATATAAAACTTTTTTAGAATTCGCCTCTCAAGTGCGTTCTAAGAAAACTCTAAAAGTAGCGAATGGTAATATTCTTTTATTTGATGGAACAAAGGAGTGTTGGAATTTTTCGGAAGGAAACTATGCAAAAGAATTTTTAAAAGCATATATTTCTGAGCGGTATAAAAATCATCTTAAAGGATCAAATTCATCCAGCAATAGAAAAAGACTTCGTGATAAACAGGATGAGGAGATTGAAAAACTACAACTTAGATTTGAGCAAGATACTGCTTCACTACTTACCGCTACAGGCATGCTTTATGTTGTAGCTGTCAAAGTTAGCTTTAAAGATTTAACAGGTGATCCTGAAAAATTTAAGATGCTTAGTGAAGTTATAAATATTTTGATAGGAAATTTGGCAAATATAGAAAGTATTGTTCAGATACGCTACTTACCATTCTACAATGCAAATGGTCATTCAGAATATTTTGTGATTTTTTTGGTTCAATCACCAATACCGCTTGATGAAGAATATTTTATAAGACAAATAAAAAGTGACTTAGAAAAAGCGGTTGTGCTACTTGGAAAAAGGAATTTGATGCTAGGTGTAGACTGTCAAAATTTAAATGAAAGATTTCGACAAACCACCTTAACATCATTCAAAGAAAGGCATTTTATTCTTGTGAATGCTTTGTATGATTCAAATGAAATTGTAAAAAAATGGTTCTTTGATTTCCTATATCAATTAGTAAGATTTGGATGTTTATCAAATCAACATATATCCCCTACAAAGTTTGCTGAGTTGTACGTTGATCCAAGTTGTTCAAAAAGCAATTCTTCAGAAATAACATATATTTTGGACTCAAAGAATGATAGGTTTCAAACACTCTTATCTTTGGATCTAACAATCAGAATAAAGCATATCTGGAAGATAGACCATTTGTCTTTACAAGCTCAAGCCTATATTCAACATGTCGCAATGATATATCGAGAGCTGTTTGCTGTGTGGGGTGCGGAATATTATTGTGATTTGGCGATTCAAATTGAAATTTTTATCATGTCTTTACGAGAAAGCCCTTATGATGCTTTCAGCCCAATGCTTGAGGTGACACGGAAAAGAGCTAGGCAGGTGATAGATTTTGAACGAACAGTTACACGCCAACTTTTACAATTTTGTGAGATATTCAAAAATCGAATAGACTTAGATAATTTACAGCAGGGACTGAAAAATCACACTTTAACTCGAACACTGAACTTCTTTCTTAGGATTTATCAAAGCCAAAAACTGGATTATCGTGTTTCAGGAACGCTAGATTTATTTCTTGGGCAAGATATTGAAAATGAAAGATTTAGAGGTAAATTAGATAAGCTTGTAGGGGAATATAAATTTAAAGAACCGATATTTTATGGTTCCGATATTTTTAAACAAAAACTTACAACTAAAAATCAAAGAATGCCAATGGATGTGTTTCAAGATACTCACTTATCAAGTGAGGTATTGGAAAGAATTTCATCTGACCAAGTGATAGATGTTACAGAAGAAAAGCTAAATATTGAAAATCAGGATGATTCATTTGTTGAGCAATTGGATAAACAGAATATTGTTAAGTTACCTGAAAAAAAAGAAACACTTAGAAATTTTGATGATCAAGGTTATAGACTAATTCATATGCAACGTCATGGCAGTCGGCTTACAAAAGTTCAAATGATGCTTAAAAATGCCATGAAAACAGATGTAGTCATCCTACGCTGTATATTTTCTTGTGATTCCTCTAAAACTTTGGAACATGGAGAAATTAGTCGAATTTTCTCAAGTATGCTGCAATCCAATAAAAAGAATGCGCCATTTTCTTCCATAACTGCCTATTTAGGCTACTGGGAGGGAGCCAGAAGAACTTCTGATGGTAACCATATTAAAGACTACGCTGCAAATGTCATGTTCATGTTTAAGGCTCAAGTATTAATTGATTTCCCTGACATATTAAGTGAAATAGCTAATGCTTGGAGAACTGCTTGTAGACAGTACGAACGAGACTCAAATTTATTGGAATCTATTGTTGGGAATGTAGAACCGCATATTTTAGCCTATTCGATTGAGGGGTTGAATTGTGAGCAGTTGTTTGCTGAGACAACTGATAAGAAATTAGTAAAAGACATTATTCATCATTTCTCAAACTTTATGGTTTATCAAGATTTGTTGGATGATGAGATTTATCAACAATTGCCAAAATGGTTAATCAAGAAAACTGGTACAGCCAATAAACCGAAAGCAAGAAAATCAGCAATAAAAATAACTTAACTTTAGCTTCCATTTTCCTCTATAAAATCATGCGGATCAGTGTGATTTTACCCATTTGCTATAGAAGTAGAGATTACTGATTTTTAGGCATGGTGATGGATGTTTTGTAAGCTGGTTTTTACTAGGAATAATTTATAATATATTATTTATTAAATACTTAAATCTATATACACCATCATCATACCCAAGATGATGATGGATTATCATGAAAAGAATAACCTATGAATTGATCTGAATTATAAAAATACAGAACCAAAACTCTTATGAACGTTACCATAGGAGTACTCACATGAACGAAGCACAAACTTTACTTGATATTGAAAACTTCATGTTATCAGTAAGCAGAAGAAATTATCACTGGAAAGACTTTGCATCTGATTATGGACAGTGGCTAGATGATGCACGGTTTGTTTATGATGATGAGCTTGAATATAGCCCTTTGATTCAAGCCTATTTTGATCTGATGCCTGAGCGGATAGATTGGTGTAATCAGGATATTTTTGATGATCGTTGTACCTTCAAGAGTTTTCAGGGTAGTCTTAGAATGCGTCAGCAATATTTCCTCAATGATTTTACAGATAAGGTTGAGGATAATTTAGCTCAGTTCTCGTCCTATTTTGATCAACTGTTTCAGAAACATTGTAAGCTATTACTGGTGCGGGTAGATTTATACTATTTATTTGAACATAGTCCATCTATTCGGGAGTTTGATCGGGATATCAAAAAGCTGATCAATCGTATCCAAAATAAAGATACTATTTTTAAAGATCAAGTTGGCTATGCCTATCGATTGGAGCAAGGTGGCAAGAGCAAAGGATATCATTGCCATTTATTGGTTATTTATAATGGTTCTATTCGTCGTCGGGATAGTTATTATGGGCAGGCGATTGGTGAATTATGGCAGGATCACATTACACAGGGTTGTGGTTATTTTTATAATGGTAATCAAGAATCGCACAAGAAATATTATAAATCACAGGGTAAGTTGGGCATTGGCAAGCTTGAGCGCAAGGATGCAGAGGGTCTAGGGAATGTTCGCTTGACTAATGCCCTGAAAGCCATTCGATACTTGGCAGAGCCAGAAAAGAATCATCAATATCTACGAGTACGTCTGAACAAGATGAGAGCGTTTAGCAAAGCACTGTTCAAACCATCCGCTCGCCATAAATCCAAACACTGATCCCAAAAAATCATAGATATACATCATTAACATGAAGATTGAATGTTTTCTTTTTTCCTTACATTCAAAAACATAGGCTTATTAATCGATAAGCCTTTTTTCATTTAATGAGGATGATCTTATGAATATTACATGTCCATATTGCTATTCAGACAATGTCAGCCGTGCAAGCACACAACCATCTGGCAATAACAATTTTTCATCTATGGCAGGTGCAGGCATTGGTGCAAGCATTGCTAAAAGTTTGCCTACACCATTTTCACCATTGTTGGGTGGATTGGCAGGTGCAGTATTGGGTGAATTGCTAGATAGTCTGGTTCAACCATCTCAACCACAGCAGCCCACTGGCTATTTCCATTGCAACAATTGTCAGTGCAAATTCAACTAGGGACAGGAGAAATCATCATGGCACATCAACTTGAACAAATGGCATTTGTAGGACAAACCCCTTGGCATGGTCTAGGCAATCAACTGAGTCCACATCAACCTATTGAAGTTTGGGCACAGCAGGCAGGCATGGACTGGCGAATTGAATCATCTGATGTCAGTTACATGGCACAGAATGAAAAAGGTCAGAGTATTATTATGCCTTTTGAAGAGCAACGGGTTTTGTATCGATCAGATACCCATGCACCGTTATCTGTGGTTAGCCAACGCTTTCAGGAAGTACAACCGAGTTCTATCTTGGAATTCTATAGAGATTTAACAGAACAATCAGGCTTTGAGCTGGAAACTGCTGGTGTACTCAAAGGTGGTAAGAAATTCTGGGCATTGGCTCGAACAGGGCAAACTACAGCTTTAAAGGGCAAGGATGTCAGTAATGGTTATATCCTATTAGCAACGGCTTGTGACGGAACACTTGCTACAACGGCTCAATTCACTTCAATTCGAGTGGTCTGTAATAACACCTTAGCGATTGCACTGAAAGGACAACAAAGCAATGCTGGAGTAGTGAAAGTTCCACATAGCACCCGATTCGATGCAGAAAAAGTGAAGCAGCAACTGGGTATTTCAGTTCGTACATGGGATGAGCACATGTACGAGATGAAGCAGCTCAGTCAACGGAAAGTGACGCAGCAGGAGGCCGCAGCTTACTTTGATGCGGTGTTTAATAATACCAGTCTGAGTATTGCTGAACAGGATGAAAACATCATTCAGTTTTATCGCAATGTTGCAGTTCCCAATCAAACTAACTCATCTCGATCAGACAATAAAACTGAACCAAACGGACGAGCCATGTCTAAAGTCATGACCATGTTTAACGGACATGGGCGTGGGGCAGAACTCAGTTCAGCTAAAGATACAGCTTACGGTTTACTTTGTGCCATTACGGAGTTCTGTGACCACGAACGACGAGCGATGAGTACCGACCATCGACTGGATTCCGCTTGGTTTGGTATAGGGGCAGCAATTAAGCAACGAGGCTTGGAACAAGCGTTAAGAATGGTAGCTTAAATTCAACTCAGCATAAGTAAGGGGGAGGTTAAGTGAATAAATAGCCTAAGTTGAACTTTCCTAAATTAATCAATTTTAATGAGTCGTTTTTCCTTTTGCCGTACCTCCCCCAGGTGCGGCTTTTTTTATGCCCAAATTTTAATTTTTTACAGATATGGAGAATATGATGAATCCAAATACACAAACCCCGTCAAGTCATGCAGTCACTCATTTACCTTTAACCCTAAATCCACCACAAACAGCTTTGACTGCTAGATCACAGCAAAATTCAGCTAAACGTTTGGCTAAAACCAAAGGTATGAATCGAGAACAATGGTTACAGATAAGAAAACAAGGCATTGGAAGTAGTGATGCCGCAGCAGCATGTGGTTTAAATCCTCATATGTCGATGCTAGAACTGTGGATGATTAAAACAGGTCGGATGCAAGTCCCTCCAGATCAACCGCTTAAGAACCGTTATTCACCGCTGTATTGGGGGAATAAGCTTGAACCACTGATTGCAGACTACTATCGGCAGCGCACAGGTAATAAAGTTCGTCGGGTCAATGCTGTATTACAGCATCCTGATGAAGACAAAGCCTTTATGTTAGCCAATCTGGATTATGCGGTCGTAGGCAGTGATGAAGTACAGCTTCTGGAATGTAAATCTGTAGGAGAGTGGGGAACCAAACATTGGCGTGAAGGCGTACCTTTATACGTGATTATTCAGGTACAGCATCAATTGGCAGTGACAGGTAAACAAGCAGCACATGTCTGTGCCTTAGTCTGCGGACATGAAGCAAAAATATTTAAAGTTGAACGTAATGAAATTGTGATCAATCGACTGATTGCTTCAGAGAAAATCTTCTGGTCCTGTGTAGAAAACGATATACCACCGCATGTCGATGCCAGTGAATCAGCAGCAAAAGCCTTGCAGCTTTTATATCCGCAGCATATCCCTTTACAAACTGTGGATCTGTCTACATTGTCAGGAGCAGATCAACTATTTACTGATCTACTCACTGAGGAAAAGCATCTGGCACATCATCAAACCAAATATGACTATCTCAAACATCGTATTCAGATATTAATGAAGGATGCAGAAAAAGCCATATTTAGTCAGGGCAGTGTGACATGGAAGAAATCCAAGGATAGTGTGGTCTTAGACCAAAAAGCATTGCTCCAAGCGCAGCCCGAATTACTACAACAGTACCCCCAATCTCGTATTGGTAGCCGCAGATTTAACATTAATCCACGTCCCTGAACATCCCTAGTAAAACCCCTTAAACCTAAAAAAGCGCAAAGCCACCCCACTTGCCCTCCCTCCATGTAACAGAGAAAGGGCGTTGGAGCAGCTTTGCGTAAATCTTTGATGCACTCAATCTCTTATGACCGAAGAATAACGATAGGTGATTGATCAGGCTGAACAGAAATAGGTGAAGAGGCGGTGCTTTACGGTAAATACCGTGACTTCGTAAATATTTAACAAAACAAGGATTCATCCCATGATTAAAGGCCTAGCAATCACTCCGCCTGTACTTGGACGTATCAGTATCGGCAAGATCGTTGAAAAGAATGGCAAACGGCTCCCTGAAAAGGATGACCAATTTACCATTACCAGCCAAATCCAAAATAAGGATGGTTGGGTTAAACACCCTCTCGATGAACAACTTCGTGCCAAAGCTCCCAATCAAAACCAGAAATTGAGGACCATTCCAGTACGCATGATCTTTAATGATCCCGATCTAAATCTAAGAGCAGAATACACTTTATTTGACCGACAGACAGGACGACCATTGTGTACAGGCAACGGTGAAACTTGTCAGCGACTTGGGCAGAATGGTATTGAGCAACATCCATGCCCATCTCCTGACTTATGTCCACTGGCACACGGCGGACTATGTAAACCCTATGGCAGACTCTACGTCAACTTAGATGAATCCGATGAATTTGGCACATTTATCTTTAGAACCACAGGTTTTAATAGTATTCGTACTTTGGCGGCACGACTACGTTATTACCATGCAGCTTCGGGTGATCTACTTTCATGTCTGCCAATGCAACTCACTTTGAGAGGCAAGAGCACCACACAAAGTTATCGAACTCCTATCTACTACGTGGACTTAACTTTACGGGATGGTGTGAATTTACAGGATGCCATTACCTCAGCCCATCAGATTGATCAGCAAAGCAAGGCAGCAGGGTTTTATCAAGAAGCTTTAGATCATGTCGCGCGGCAGGGTTATGGTAATGCGAGTTTTGAAGTAGGTGGAGAAGAGGGATTGGATATTGTTGAGGAGTTTTATAATGATCAGCAAAATGCGGTTGAGGTACAGCCCAATGTGGAATCGACCGTCTCAATTGCTCAAACTGCCAATGATATAAAACAAGGGCTTAGACAAAGTGTACGGGCAGTAAATTAGCTCTGAGTCATTGGTAGAAAAATACAGAACTCAAGTTTGTATTGAGAGAACGACCTCTCAATCACAAACTGGGAGTAACAAAATAATGTCATCCAATAAATACCCATATCAGATTTTTAAGATCGAAACAGTGAGTAAAATTATTGATTTAAGTCGTTCAACGATTTATGAGCTGATCAATCCTAAATCCAAATATTACGATCCAAGTTTTCCTAAACCTCTCCATTTGACCCAGAATCGGATTGGTTGGATTTCGCAGGAAATTTACGATTGGTTGGAGCTGAAAATCGCTCAGCGAGAAAAGTAAGGGGAAAATGATCCCCTTATTTTTTGCATGATACTCACTCAACTTAAAGATAGTCAGTCACGATGGTTATTGTTTCTGGTTTTTTAGTGCTCGAGCAAGTTCAGGCAATTCATGGGATTCTAAAATTACAGCAAGTTGTTCCAACACAGATTGTGCTTCTTTTTCATCTAGATTAAACGCATCTCGATATATTTCATTGACGCTATCACCAATATGATTGATAAGTTGCCCAACAATTGAAGGACGCATTGCGCCCAAATGACCGTCTGAATTGAAAATATCTAAAATACTTTTTTCTGGGTTCTGCATAGTTTTATTGGCAGTGATCAATTTTGCTTTTTCAAATAAAGGATTTAATTCAGTCAGTATATGTTCTGGCAAGACATCTCGAAGCTCTTTATTGACCAGATGTAGAATAACTGCTTGGGGAAGGCTTAGACCTTTTATGGTGGTTTCAACTTTTTTCCAACGCCAGTTATGTGGCATACAGTCACGGCGGCACTCTAAAGGAAATAATTTTTCTAGTAAATTTAGATCACGTTGGACAGTACGTTGTGTAGTTTCTATCCCTTGTTGATATAAATGTTCTTCAACTTCGGTAGTAGTGACATAGGTATTACTTAATAGGAATTGAATAATTTTCCATTGCCGAGTGATGACCTTTGATGATTGTTGGCTCATGATTTGCTCAAATAGTTTTTACTAAGTGTAATTATTTTTTTAAATAAGATTAATAGGATAACGTGTTGAGTAGGTCATAGTTTGACGTACTTGAATCATTGAGTTGATCTATAATTATTAAGTGTTGAGAAAAAGCATTATTTTTAAAGTTATTTTGAAATAGGGACACGACCTGTCCCTAGTAGGGGTTAGGATATCGCGGAATCTAATTTTTTTGAGATTGGTTAGCAAGAGAATGTTTAAGAATTAAATCAATACCTAAATGGGGATCAATGCCGAGTTCAGTGCAATACCAGACAAATTCAACAACATCTAATCGACGTTCACCATCTTCAATCCGTTGAATAAATGAATGTGGTTTTTTAATGCGGTGAGCAAGGCTACGCATTGTTAGGTTCTGCGCTTTACGCTGGCTTTTGAGCCAGTCTCGTAAAGCAATCATTTCGTCTGTATGAATGCTTTTAGTCATTGTACCTATTTATGATACATTGACCTTTGTACTCAAATTGGGTACATTGATGTATTGTTTTTGTTGTGTTTGTAAAATGTTCATTTTATGTTAATTTGTGTGCAGTTATACAAATAACTAAAAAATAGACTTTGAAATGAAAAAGGGACATAACCTGTCTATTTGATCAACATAATGATTAAAAGATAGGAAAAGATAGATTTATATATGCAAGTAATCATGCAAAATAAAAATGAGACTTTAGCCAACCGTTTGATCGATATTCTTACAAGGCTAAACTCAGGGGAAAAACTGACCATCAATATGTTGGCAGAAAGCTATGATGCGCATCCTAAAACGATTCGACGTGATCTGGTTCGCCTAGAAAGCTGTAATTTACCTATCCAAAAAGAGGGCAAATATTTTTATTTAGACCCGACTTATTTAGGTAAGTTGAAATTAAAAGATATTCAGTCATTTGCTCGTATATCTGGGATTCGACATCTATATCCTAAGCTTGATGTTTCGTTTATACGTGAGCTTTTGGATAGTCGTGTTTATGATGCCAAAGGTTATTTTGTTGAAGATGCCTCACAGTTTAAAACCTTATTTAAAGTATTTGGTGAAGCTATTCGTAAGCATCAACAAATAGGTTTTATTTATAAAGGTGAACCTCGTGTCGTTGAACCTTATAAATTAGTTCATCATCACGGTTGTTGGTATCTGGCAGCAGTGCGTAAAGATATTTTGCGTGCCTATCGTTTAAGTCGCATTGAATTATCAGCACATCCACATGATCTTTTAGGCTTTGAACCTAATGCAAAAATTTTGACTCAACTAGAAGATGAAGAAAGTATTTGGTTTGGTCAGGAGAAGCAGGAAATTATTTTAACTGTTCATGTCGATGTCGCTTTGCACTTTCAGCAAAGGCAACTTTTGCCTGAACAGCAGATCATTAAAAAACTGGATGATGGTGGATTATTGTTGTCTAGTCGGATTACGCATATTACCCAAATTTTGCCATTAGTTCGTTATTGGATTCCTCATCTTAAAATTGTAAATCCAGAGGGTTTGCAGGATGAGATAGAAATGGGGCTCAAAGAATATTTAGATATTAAATATTAGAAGAATAAGCCTGCACGACCACAAACGATGAAAGTGTTACGGCGATTCTGATAGACCGAAGTTTTGTTTTTGTACCAAGAGGGATGACATTCTATATTTTCCAATATGTAAAAAGTGTGATGTAAAGATGTAAGTTGATGGATTTATGGATATTTTAGACATATTTAAAAATATAAAGAGATGATTTTAATGAAGATCAGATTTTTTAAAGGATTCTGGAAAATGAGCAATAATAAAGTTGAGCTATTGACTGTTGTTGATGAACAAACAGATTTGGAAAAAGCTAGACAGCGTTTAAAACAGTTTCAATCTGAACGTGAGCAAAAGGTGGATCAAAATATAGAAAATGTTGTCTCAGAAGATAAAATTCAAGACTTTTTTGCAATAACAGAACCTACTGTAACCTTAGATAATGACGTGATTTTATCGGCTACAACTCGTGTTCAGTTGGATGAGGGTATTGCTAAATTAAAATTTCATAAAACTATATATGAAGAATGGAACTTTGGTTCAGTTGATAAGCAAGGCCGCAGTGTTATTTTAAACTTTTTTGGTGCGCCAGGGACAGGAAAAACTCTAACAGCAGAAGCCTTTGCTGGAAGTTTAAAGCAAAATATTATTAAGTTGGGAATAGCTGAACTCGAAAGTAAGTTTATGGGCGAAACTTCAAAAAATATTCAAGCTGTTTTCAAGGCTGCAACAGAAGCAAATGCGGTTCTATTTTTTGATGAAGCTGATACGTTATTAGGAAAGCGGTTATCTGCGGTAACGCAAGGGATTGACAATGAGGTGAATGCTATGCGTTCAACTTTATTAATTGAATTGGAGAAATTTAACGGAATCGCTATTTTTGCTACTAACTTTGCTAAAAATTATGATGAAGCTTTCAGAAGTAGAATTAGTCATCATATACATTTTGATTTACCTGATTTAGATGCACGTAAACATTTATGGTCAAAAATGCTAGTGGAACAAATTCCATTAGATGGAACACGAGAAGAACTTATTAGTTGGGCAGCTGAATTATCAGAAGGTTTTTCTGGTCGTGAGATTCGTACTTGTATGCGATTGGTATTACCAAAAGCACTGTTAGAAGCAGAGCTTGGACAAGAAGAGCCTAGGTTAAAGCTGGGACAGTTAAAAGAAGTCATCCATCGTGTTAATCATGCTAAGTCAGAAGTTGCAAGTAAAAATAATGCAATAAGTGGTGATGAAGTACGGTCAGCAAAATCGTTACTAGGTATTAAAAATTAATTTTATAGAAATAGAAGGGGGTAATTATGGGGTTCTTTAGTTCTATTGGTTCAGCATTTTCTTCGGTTGCTTCAAGTGTTAGTTCAGCAGTTTCGTCTGTAGGACGGGGTATAACATCAGTTGCAAGTAAGGTTTGGGATACAGCCAAAAGTGCTGCTAGTAGTGCGGTAGGTTGGCTCGCTGATAAAGCTGAGAATTTCGTTGGTACAGTTAAAGATATCTGGAAAACTGCAAAACCTTGGGTCGAAATGCTAGCGCCTTATATTGCTAAAGGGATTGCCTTATTACCTTTTCCTTGGGCTGAAGGAGTTGCAAAGGCTGTCGAAAAAGGCATTCAAGATTTACTAGCTTTAGAAAATAGCCCAATTCTAAAAAAAGTCGAACAAGCGATCATATGGGCATCTAAGGCCGCTCAAAATTTTCGTGAGAAATTCTTAGTTAAAGAAGAAGTTGAAGAAGCAGAACAACGTAAACGTGACATGCAAGAAGCAATGGATGCAATGACTAACGAAGAGCAACGACAGTCTATTCGGTTTGCTGCGGTCATTAATGATTATATTTTAGTCCAAACGCGCATTCAGGGTATTTTAGCTCAAGATGGAATTAGTGATTTTGAACATTATCTACGGTTACGTGCAACCCAAAAATTACTTAAAGCAGCGGAAAAAACTTTAAGTACTGCACAAAATTTAAGTGAAATTACAGCTGATGATTCATTTTTACTAACTGTTGGGGCAGATCTGCTAGCAGATAATCCACAATTATCGGATGCAAATGCCGAACGCCTAGACAAGATTATTAAGCGACGTTTTAATGGTAAGTCATTAATTCCTTTTGTCTTTGAGGAGTTAATCCGTGCATGGGAAACCAAATATCAAAACATGGAAGCCAAATGGGAGAAACTTAATAGGGATACAGCGGCTTTAAAACGAGAAATGAAACAATTGGAAGTAAAACTGAAAATTGAACCGTTGACTTCTGAAGAGGAAATTAAATTAACTGACTTTAAAAATGATCTTGCAATAGCAAACAATAATTTAAAGTATCAAGCCCAAGAAAACCGTGCTATGCAAAGCTATGTGCATGCTGCTGAAGGGTTTTTACAAGTCTTAGAAAAATCAGTAGAGGAATTTGAAGCTGAAGGAAGGGATTACATTGTTGAAGATGTTGCAGAGGTAGGTAAATTATTAATCGACTGTGCTCAAAATAATAAACAGTGGGATGAATTAACAGAAGATGAGCAAATGCTAATTACTGATTATGCTAATATTTTTGCAGAAGATAGTAAAAAACGTAATCAAGATTTGATAGAAGCTGAGGTTGCGTAATGGATATTCTAAGTATTTTAAATTTTTTATTACCAATTCATGTATCACCAATAAAAGTAGAAACTTTACCTATTTTATTTTTTATCATAATTTGGTCTTTGTTTATTTGGACCGTATTCCATGTCTATAAAAAGGCTAAACCTGAGAACTGGGAAAATAACTGGTATGGCGGAAATAAAGGTGATAAAGGGAAAAAACTAGATGCTGAACATAGTTCGGTAATGGAAATCAGTGAAGCAGTAGCGACTTCTTCAGAAAAATTGGCTGATATTATGCCTGGTATGATTTTAATTATTGGTTTGCTTGGAACTTTTTTAGGCCTAGGTTTAGCCCTTGATAAGGCATCTTCAATTTTAACAAATGCTAATGCCATTAGTAATATGGATGCATCAATGGCACAGCTGATGGGTATGCTTGAAGGCCTGGGAACAAAATTTAAAACATCAACATGGGGGCTGTTAGCTTTTATTTTATTAAAAGTCATCTTATCTAAAAATGGCTATGAAGAGCGCAGATTGCGCTGGTCAATTGAAAAAGTTAAAAGCGAACTAGACGTTGTTCGTGAGCAAAAAGTACAAGAAGATAGGGCAAATAATCAAAAAATTATTGATTGTATGCAAACACTTGCTATGCAATTTGAAAAAACGGTGGAAATTAATCAGGATTCCAATAAAGAGCAACTGAAACAGTTATCACAGTTTAGCCAAGATACTGTTTCGGCTATTCGATTAAGCCATGAAGATCAATCAAAATTACTTAATCAGACTCAGAGCAATCAGATTGAACATATTAAGCTTATTAAATATCAAGCATTATCATTTGAAAAAATTCTAAATAGTTTATCTGAAAAATATGATCAAATGATTAAAAGTATAGATTTACAACATCACGAAAATAAATGCTTTTTTAAGGATTTAGTTCAACAAGGTAAAGATACTCGAGATGCTATGGTGGGATTTATTGAAAAAAATGAATTGACTGTTGATAAGTTGGGATTGGCAGCATCAGGTATGTCTAAGGCAGCATCAGACATGGGCGTTTCTGCAACACATCTACAGGATGTGATTAGTTCTTTCCGTACTAATATGGAAGATGTAGTTGACCTAATGAAAAAAGACCTAAATGCAACTATTGCAGGCATGAATACGAGTTTTAGTAAAAACATGGCGGAGATGTCAAATGGGCTAAGTACAGCAACTAAAGATATTTCAATGGCAGTTGATAGTTTGTCGGTTAGTGTTGATAAAACTATGATGGATGTAACTAGCACAATTAATACATCGATGGATATTCAGAAAAAATCATATGCAACTTTTATTGAAACTAGTGAGCATTTAAATGAAAATGTAATTGGCATGACTCAGCTTGTTGAGAGACTCTCAGGTGATATTACTGGCGGGTTAAAAGCAGTGTCTGAAAGTAATCGTAATATGATTAGTCTAGCAAAGAAAACAGATAGTATTTTAGAGTCTATAGAAAGTATTGAGGTACTTGCAGAATTAAAACCAACTTTGGATAATTTGGCGAAAAGTCTAGAAATACAAAAAGATGTATTACAACGATTAGGCAATAATACAGCTCTTTCAACGTTAGCTAATCAGAAAAATAAATCCTTAAACAAATCTAACCGTTCTACTAATATAACTAAAAGCTTATTTGGTATAAAAGGAGAAAATGGTGAAGGATAAGCCTAATGAATGGATTTCTATATCCGATTTGATGGCTGGAGTGATGGCAGTAGTGATGTTACTGCTCGTTATGTCGGTGCTTCAAAAGTCGTATGCTGAGTTAAAGCACAAACAAGAACTTGAGCAGGGTGGGGCAGCACAACAAAAACGTATTGCTGAAATGTTAAATGAACTCAAAAAATCTGTTGAAGAAAATGGTGCTAGCAATCTAATTTTATTTGATATTGCAGATGGTCGCATAACTTTGAAAGATAACATTTTTGAAAAAGGCAGTGCTTGTATTACCCCTTTAGCGGCACAAGCTTTTAAGAATATTGATGTAAAAATATCAACATTTTTAAAAGAAAATCCTTATGCTGCAATTTATGTTGAAGGACATACAGATAGTCTTCCAGTATCTCGTCCAGTAACTGACTTTGCTCGCTTTTGTACAGTTTATGATGATAACTTTACTTTATCAGCCGCAAGGGCAAGAGAGGCACGGAAATTGTTAATTTCACAGCTTGATGAGACTCAGTCAAGAAAGCTAATCGTTGCTGGATTTGGAGATTCACATCCTTTGCAAGGAGTGGATTCCACTGATGGGCGAAATCGGCGAGTCGAAATTCAGTTTAGTGTGGTTGCTAAAAATTAAGTGCGGTTTATATCCGTTATAACGAGCGGACTAAATTGATTGATCATTTTAATAGCCAAGGATACTTATATCAGTCTTAAACCACTGAAAAGTATTGAGTCTTAACTTGAAAAAAGAAAGCAGAGCTACAGGTGCAATTAGAGCCATTTTCAAATATTGATTTTTAACTTTTATATTAATTAGATTGTCAGATGAAGTGCAACAGAGATTAACTTATTGGGAAGAAGCACACATCAATCAAGAGCTATATCAATATCTAGGAAAGTCCATACCATTTAAAAATGAAAAAAAGTTTGATGATTTCATGATGGATAGTACGGATTTTATACTTTAAAATTTTTTATGGAGTTAAATATGTCAAATGAAGAATTTGAACAAGCAAAAGCTGAAGCTAAAGTACTAGCACGTAAAGTGCACGATGCGGCTCGAATTATTGCAATGGATGGGCGACCAATTAATAAAAATTGGATAGAGGAAGGAAGTTATGTAGACATGAATGAAGCTACAAAAAAGTGGGAGAAATGTACGATTAACCTCAAAGTTAAGGATGCTCGCAGTTACAATGAGTGGATTGATATAACATTAGATGATGGTACTGTTATTTTGGATACGGATTATTATATTAGTGGAAGTGGTAATAGTGAATTTGAGGTAAAGACTTTCCGTAACGGAGCTTGGGCTGAGCGTTTTATTTCTTATTCTACGGAGGGCGTTCAGGCTGAACTCGAAAAACAAAAGAAAGTAGAGTTACAAGAACGATTAAAACCATTTTCAGAAATTGATTTCTAAATGCAATATAAGTAATGAATTGAAATTCATTACTTATTTTTTATAAAGGGACACAACCTGTCCATTCCATATTCAATAATAAAGCCTTATCAAAATGATAATTCAATAAGGGGCTTATTCAATGAAAATATCAAAATCTGTCTTGTTCGCAAGTTTACTTGCTGCAACTACATCTGTTTTTGCAGATGACTTTATTTCTGCCAATGGGGTGAAGCTTACAGTAGGTGATTCACTAAAAACAGTTACAAGCAAACTAGGGAAACCTTCAGAGAAAGCAGCAGGGTTGATTATCTGGAAACTAAAAAATGGTAATAAAGTTGCAGCTAGTTTTGACCAATATGGTCTAAGCAATGCAACATTAAGTGGAAAAGTGTCTACTGATTATTTATATACGGATGGCATTAAGGTTTTCCTCAATAAAGAAAGCATCAACAGCATTGAGAAAAAACTTAAGTATGGTTGCTATCATGAGGGATGGGGTGAAGGTGCAATTGCAGACTATGTAGTGAGAAGTGGTCCAGAGGGTTCAATCAATTTGATTTTTAATACTTGGGGTGGAGATATCACAACCAAGCAATTAAAAAGCCAGAAAGTATCAGCACTGAGCTTGGGTGATGATGAACCATTTGGTGAACAAAAATATTGCCACTATCGATAAATGGCTAAAAGGACTTTAAAAATGAAAAAATTAATCATCGGATTTACTGTTGCTGTCTGTAGCCATTCATTATTCGCAGCTTGTCCAAGCCAGAGCAAAATGGTATTCAACTGTGCAACGACCAATAACAAAGTGATTCAGGTCTGTGATGCGGGCAATACGATCAGCTATTCATTTGGTAAAGCAAATACTAAACCTGAGTTGGCGATCACAGTTCCTCGCAATAAAGTCACCACTTTTCAATGGCAGGGTATTGGGCGCTATGAAAATTATGCGATTAATATCCCGAATGGAAAAACCATCTATCGGGTAAATGAAAGTCTTGATAAAATGACGAGAGAATATACGGCTGGTGTTGAGGTCAGCAATAATGACAAATTGCTCGCTACAGTAGAATGTGCAGCCAATAAAAAAGTAACCAGTAAAATTCAGGGCATCAAACTTCGTCCTGAAATGTAATTCCTGTTTAATTTTTCTATGAGTTCTTATTTCATTTTCTCGAAATAAGAACTCTAATTCTCTTTAAAAATAAAAGGTGATCCAATGAGATTGTACTATCTTATCGGGAGTCTGTTGCTTATCGCTGGGTGTCAGGATGCCTCAAACAATAAGCCAAATGTAGAATCCACTGAAAAAGCTGAAGTGATTCAGGAAACACAACCTGTTAATGATACCGATGATCAATATAGTGCAGACGGCTTAACCCGTTATGAAAATGAAAGTGTAGAGGAAATGGAAACACCACAAATTCCCGAAGAAGCACCTGTACGAATCGACTTACAATTAAACCCTGTATGGGCTGAATATGGTTTGGGTATGATTGATGTGCAGTCCACAACCGATCAGGTGATGATTGAGAAAGTTATTCTCAATCGGGGACAGTGTAGTGCAATTGATAATTCAATTAAAATGCCTGTTACTTTGAGTTTTGGTCATACTTATCGAGGCTATATCAATAACTGTAGCTTGGATAAAATCATTGAAATTCAGATTAATACAAATTTAGGTAACTGGACATTCAAAAGATAAAAAAGGGGGAAATACCAATATTGGCATTCCCCCTTTTTTTTAATTATGGATTGGCAAGTAAAGCTAGCTTTTTGCCAACCAAGGCATAGGATTGGGTATTAATAATTGATGGACAGCAAGAGGGATCATCCTCTGCATATTCATGATTCTCAATCGTAATAATACCATCTTTACTAATGTTAGTTACTTTGGCATCCAAACCCAGATTGAGATCAGTAATAAAATTAATCTGATCTTGTTGGTTCGTGGTAAAAATAAAAACTTCGTAGGTCATGGTTGTCGAATGGCAGTTTGTTTCCTCACAGAAACTAGCCTCAACAACGTAATCAATCTTTCCATCCTGATTGAGATCAGACTTGATAATATTTTTTGAATTTAAGGCATATTTATAATAATCATCGTCAGAAGCAGAACGTCGGGATTCTTCATTTAGGAATTTGATAGATTCAGTAACCTTATTGTCAACCAAAGTTTCAATGCCTTGAAGAGGGGACTTATTCTGAATAGCCATTTCTGCTTGAACTTTAACTGATTGTTCATTTTCAGCTTGTGGCAGAACTTTTTTAATATTGTCACATGCTGTTAAGAGCGTTGCGCTGCTGAGTAGCACCAGAGTAAAAATTAAAGGCTTCATGTAGGATTCCATTAAAATGACCTATATCATTTAAAATATCGTGATATGTCATTGGTAAATATTTAGTTTTTTGGAGGGTGAATGGTTCTAATGACACGTTTGTTATGTTGCCGTAAAGGTAACGGGGCTAATCGTGAAATGATTAAAAGGGCGATAAAACCAATAAAAGGTGTAAATATTGCTGATACCAAAAACCAGAATAAAAAAGATCGACCTTGACTATTGGCATACAAAGCAATCAGTGCTGAAAAGAACAATAAAATGATAAAAGCCATAGATTCACCTTTAAGATATAGCCCTTACGCCAATATCTCTTGATAGAAAAGAATTGGCGTTATTTGTGATTATTTTGTTGGTTCACCATATTGATTATTATTGCTTTCCCCAGATTGAGCCCACCAAATGATTAAAGGAATGATTCCAATAATTGTTAGACTAATAAGATACCACCATCCAGAGCGGTTTGTGTCATGGAGTCTACGAGCAGAAACGGCTAAAAATGGAATAGTTAATGCTAGGGTTGTAATGACATAAAATAAAATTTCTGTTCCTAAAATAGCATCAATGATCATTGATAGAACATTACATATCACCAAACCCAGATAAAAAAACCAAAATTCTTTTCGTCTCGCACGACCATTAAAATTGGCATAATTTTTTAAACACTTTATAAACCAGTCAAAAAGATTAAAACATTCTTCAGATTTTTCTGAGTAAGACGTGCTTAAATTAGTGGGGTTATTTGTTCCCAAAGCTTTATAAATGGCAGTAGCTTGATTCAAACTGTTGACATCGAAATCTACTTTCATACCACGTTGAGGTAATGCTGATTCTTTCCACTCACTACCGAGGAAATGATATCGAGCAGCATCATCCCCTGAAATAACCCCAGTATTGGTTTGAACTGAAAAATCTAAAATTGTACCTTTCATGTTTGACTCCACGTTGAACAAGTATGTTTTGTTTTTTTATGGAGTTATGATGCAGAGTCAGTAGGACAGGTGATGTCCCATATTGAAAAATAAATAAAAATTTTAAGAAACTGAGCTTAAATTCTGTTTTTGAGAGGCTCATTTAATAAGGCCCTAAAAACCTTACACCATTAAAATGAATCAAATGAGTTGGGGCATCTGCAACCCAGACTTCCGTTTCCCACGCAATATCACCTAAATATTTACGCATAATAGCACGGTCAGGGAAGGCAGTGACATACACTAAACCAGCAGATGAATTTGCAAATAACTGAGCGAGTTCCTCATGACGTTTGCCATCTACAGGACCATGACTGGTAACTGACTCAATGAGAATTAACCAATCTTTTTCAGAAAAATATAGAACGACATCTGGCATTTTACCATGTTTGTTGATTGTTACTCCTAGCTCTGCTAATAAGGCTTCATTAAAATGCCCGACTTTTGAGCCTGTATCACCAGCATAGATCAGCGTTGAGTTAGGTGCAAAGCGAGGTGCAAAATCCTCAATAATGTTTTTTATTAACTCACTATGAGCACCAGGTGTAAGAAGAATTTCAGTGCTGCTGTCAATCTGTACAGGAACTAATAAATGTTCTCTTTCCTTTGCGTATTTAGAAACCAATGTATCTCGATCTGCCAAATATTTTTCAAGGTTGTTTTCCCACTGATCTGTACCAAAGTTTTGCAATAAGGCTTTGGCACTAGGCTCAATTTGATAAACTGTTTTTCCACTATTAACAGGGCGATTAGGCTCATCTGGATTATAAAGAATTAATCCAGCACTAACGAACTGATGTAAAGTTTGTCTTCTTACTGTTTCCCTAGAATTAGGTGCGTACTGCTTTTGATAGTTCAAATTCATCCAGTCCATGATAGGCGTGACACCCATCAATGGAGCTTTTAAATCATGCCATTTTCCATCTGGTTGTAAATCTAAAAGAGCCAAGAGCGTTAAAGCTGAACGCTCTTGCTGCTGTTTAGGTGGAAAGCCCAATTGTTTTAAAATGGAAATTGCATCAGAAATATATTGGTGGCTTTCAGACATTTTGAACTAACTCCATGACTTTCTGATCAATTTGATCTTGCTGTATCTGCTTGTATTCTTGTGCCCACAATCCCAATGTTTTTAACTGTTCAAGATTAGGATAGGGAAGTTTTTTTAGGTCACCGACATTAATTTGTGTATGTCCGCTAAACTGGCGGAAATATTGGTCTACGATATTGCTGTTTAGGTAAATAGTTAGACCTAGGGCAATTTTAGCATTTAAGCCCGATTTCTTGATATGAAACACGTTGAGGTGGTTTTCAAAAGCGAAATGTGAATAATCTGTTAAGAGGTTTTGATCAAGGAAATGAGCAACAATACGATGCTTTTGTTCCTTTGGTGAAAAACGTCTAACAATACAATAGTCACCAGCTTGGTAAACCATTTTCATTGTTTGCTCATTGAGTCTAAGTGCGTTCGGTTTTTTATGCTGAGGATATATCCAGACCAGAGATGAAATACCATCAAAGTGGCTAGGGTAAAATAGGGGTACATGCTGATCCTTAGGAAGATCGAAACATAACTCCTCTTTAACCCTGAAATCTACAACTGGACCTGTAGAGACCTGTAAACCTAATTCTTCCAAACTGGAAGAAAATAGCTGGTTGAGTTGAGTATCAGGTTGGGCTGTGGTGGGGATATGAATAAATTTATCCTTATCATCAGGGTATATAATTTTAGAAAATGGATAAGATTCTTTCTTTAAGTTTTTAAAACTGGAATTAGTAGAATGGCTTATGCACACGTCAATATTTTGACCAGATCCTTTTTGTAAATGCAGAATGATATTTTCTTGCAAGATACTCTCATCTTGGAAAACATCTTGTCGAGATTCAAATGTATGAATGGCTTTAATTGCGGAACGTTCTAAAATGAATTCTCTAAAGGGTCTAAAGTATGTTCCATTACAAAAGCTACGGGGTAAAATGACAACAAGTTCACCTTGCTCTGCCAGCAATTCCAAAGACAAGGCAACAAAAGCAGCATAGAGATTGACGACCTCAATGCCTAATTTCCGTAATAATAAACGCTCTTTAGATTGGGCATTGATTTTTTTATAGGGCGGGTTAAGGATAATTAGATCATAACGCTGTCTTTTTTCTAAAAGGTTTAGAAAAGCAAAATCTATAAAATTTTCATTACAAACTTCAAGTTTTGCTGGTTCAAACATTTCTAAATTATGCTGAAGTGTAGCAACGAGTTGTTTATCTAACTCCACTGCGGTTACATTACAAGAGCGGTTAGGGTAGGTGTCCTGAATTCTTTGGAGTAAAGCACTACTTAGACAACCGATACCTGCACCTGCATCTAAAATTTCGTACTGTTCTTTGTCTTTAAGCTCGAATAGTGATGCCATGAAGACAGCAATGTCAGTGGGCGTAAAATACTGTCCCAAGTTTGCTTTATGCTGGGAAGTAGTCTGTGTGGAGTATGATTGTCGAATCTGATCAATATTCGCAAGTACGCTATTCATGAAATGAGTATAAGTGTCGATGCAGTTTTGAGTAGTCTATCATTGATTGAAAAGCTCTATCGATATTTTTGGTTGAGTACGTCAGTTTATGTCGCAAATTCTGTTGGTGGTTTTATATTTAATAGGGTATTCGTTGAAATAATTCAATTTATGCTGAAAAATTAGTGGTATTCGCAATAAGTTCCTTTTTTTTTATTGCTAGTAAGTGTATAAAAGATGGAATTTAAAATTTATTAAAATGAGGATAACGTGTCAAATTTGAATGTCTTTCTTAGCTATTGTCATGAAGATGAACAATTCAAGTTAAAATTACTGAAATATTTGAAACCGGTCTTGAAAGGGTTTAACGCTTCACTTTGGCATGATGGAAATATTTTGACAGGACAGTCTTTAGAAGATTCAATTCAAGAGGCTCTTGAACAAAGTACAATATTTATTTGCTTAATTAGCTCGGATTATTTAGCTTCAGATTATTGTATTGACAAAGAATTAGAATATGCACTTGATAAGCAAAAAATTGGTAAGGCAAATATATTCCCAGTAGTTTTAAGAAAATGTAACTGGACTCATACGATTTTTTCTGATTTGAAATGTCAACCGAAAGATGCGAAGCCAGTAATTAAGTGGGACGATGAAGATGATGTTTATACAGAAATTTCTGATGAACTAGCAAAGGTTTTAAAAAGTTTGACTACTAATAATGTTAAAAAAAAAGTGAATTAACAATATCTAGTTGCTCTTCGAGTGGGTTGATCTCTTTTGATAAATATTTGAATGATTTAGGGGTTACAATAAAACACTCTAAGAAAGATTTTATAACGATAGATGATATTTTTGTTTATCCTGATATTAAATGTGTTGATGATAATTTAACAATTAAAAAATATAAGTGGACAGTTGGTGAAGTTTTAGATAAATATAATTATATTTATTTTTTAGGTAGTGAAGAGTCTGGAAAAACAACATTAATGAAAAGATTGGCTAAAGATTATCTATGTCAAGGATATAGTCCAATTGTTGTTAATGCAGAGAATCTTAAAAACATAGACGAAAAACAAATATTACAGGATTTTAATGAAAGATTCGGTTTGAGTTTTTCCATGGATTCAAGCAAAACAATTTTACTGATTGATAACTTTTCAAAACAACGTTTAAAAGATAATGTTTTAGATAAATTTTTAAGTAAAATTACCGAAAAGTTCTTTAAAGTTTTTATTTTTGTTGATAAGAATAATTTTTTTATGAATAGTAATAAATATTTAAAATATAAATTTAAAGAGGTTGAAATATTAAACTTTGGATATGCGAAGAGGAATGAGCTTTATAAAAAATGGTATAGTGTTGGTGAGGATATAGAAGTTTTAAAAACTGATAATGAAATGTATGGTAAAATAGATACACTGGCAAATCACTTTGACATCTTAATGAAGAAGAATATAATGGATTCTAGGCCGATTTATATTCTAACTATCATTCAAACATTAGAAAATATGAGTACAAATAATAATTATCAGCTAACCTCTTATGGGCAATGCTATTATGTATTGCTAACAGGGATGCTTAAAAAAGCAAATATATCTTTAACGAATGATCTAGATGGTTTCTTAAATTTCTTGTCATTTTTAGCTTATTATTTGTATGCTCATAATCTAGAGGAAATTTGTGATGAAGAGTTAAATCAAATTATAGTTGAGTATTCTAGTAAATATATTGCCCCAAGAGATATTAAAAAAGTTTTATTAAATTCAGGTGTTTTTGTCACTCCAGATGATGATTCAATGCGTTTCTCACAAAAGTATTTATATTATTTTTGTTGTGCTAAACACTTAGCTGATAATGCTATTGAATTAGCTGATGAAATTACTCTGCTTTGTAAAAATATGCATAATGAAAATAAAGCTAATATATTAATTTTTTTGGTTCATCATTTAAGATCAACTAATATTTTACAAGAAATTCTTAATCATGCCATATGTTTAATGGATGGTATTTCTGTTTTTAATATGAACCTTGAGCAATGTAAGGAGTTTAAAGGACTATTAGGAGAAGAAATCCATAAAGTTGTTTATGAAGATAAGAACTCTGAGGAACAAAGAGAACTTTATTATAGGAATAAAGAAAAAATAGAGGATTCGAATGAAAATTCTGACTTGTTCGATCTTTCTGTTGATGAGAAAGAATTAGATATTAAAAAAAGTGAGCTTGAAGCAAAAGTAGATTTTAGTTTATTTCAACAAGCAACTTCATCTATTAGAAGCATTGAAGTTCTTGGTCAGATAGCAAAAAATAGACACTCTTCAATTAATAGAAATGATTTAAGTGACATACTAATGGTTGCCTATGATAATGGCCTTAAAGTTTTGAATTTCTATTTGAATATATTTAAAGATACAGAAAATGATCTAAAAGAGTTTATTAAGTCAATTGTTTCAGATAAAGGAGAAATATCTACTGAAGAAGCAAAAAAAGTTGCAGAGAAAATTATACATCAAATTTGTTTTAGTATTTGTATGTATATTATACAACTTATTTCCAAGTCTACTGCACATAGCCAATTATTGGAAATATCAGAAAAATTAACAGAACAAAGAGATACACCAGCTTATTTTCTTGTTGACTTATATTCACGACTAATAATTCAGAAAGAATTGCCCAAATCTTTGATTAAGAAGATTAAAAAAGAGAATGAAAATAATCCATTAGTATATTCATTGTTAAAACAGTTAGTTGTTGGTCATCTATATCTTCATAATGTTGATTATAGAGAAAAACAATGGATTCAGGACAACATCAATGTTAAGGTTGCCGATCAACTCAGGGCTACAAGTAATCAAGCATTGAAACAATTGAATTAAATTTTATTTTTTACACATTCTATAGGTTTACTATAGAATGTGTTTGTTATTTTGTAATATATACTATTAAGAAAGAGATAATTTTAATATTTATAAAGAAATATACTTGAGTTTATAAATTTTAATTTGATACCGCGTATTCCTTCCACCACCATCAAGTTTCACAATACAGCCTTTTTCTAATAAATCAGTGAGATGGCGAGTTGCTGTCGCTCGACTGACTTTCGCTACTTTCTGATACTGGGATGCACTTATCCCATGCTCAAAATCATTCTCCCCACCATCAAGCAGCCGATTTAAAACCTTGCGCTGTCCTTCATGCAAATCCAATTCTGAAAAAAACTGCCAAAATTTACTTTTTAAAAGAGTCCTTTCAATACGCTCTAATGTCTGCTCAAGGCTTTCATAGAGTGCGTGTAAAAACCAAAGCAACCAATCCGTAATATCAGAACCGCCTTTTTGAGTAGCTTCAAGAATTTCATAATAGCTCTTACGCTTATTTAAAATTATAGGTGACATCGCATATAGACGAATACTTTGCTGATCCATTTGAGCTAAAGCTAAGTCTGTCAGTGTACGTGTAATACGTCCATTACCATCATCAAAAGGATGTAGTGTCACAAACCATAGGTGAGTAATACCAGCTCGGATTAACGGGTCAAGTAAGTTATCGGTTTTACTCTGATTAAACCACTGGATAAAATCATTTAAGCGTTGCTCCAGTCCATCTCTTGGGGGGGCTTCAAAATGCACGGTAGGATAGTCCATGCGACCTGAAACAACCTGCATGGGTTCATGTCCACGTAATTGTCCAATACGAATACGCTGCATCGTCCAGTCAGTTTCATTGAACAACCATTGATGCCATTGAAACAACCTTTCAACAGTTAAGTCCTGCTCAAAATTATTTAAGGCATCGAGCATGATGTTGGCTAGACCATCTGAGCGTTCTGAGCTTGGATAGGGTTGCTCCAGTGATACACCTAGACGTTTTGCCAGAGATGAACGAAGCGAATAAACATTGAGAGTTTCATTTTCGATAGCTGATGATGAGACAAGATTGGCAATTAGGTTGTCTAGGGTAAGGTATTCTTTTTCAGGGGTATGCTGGCTTTGCCCAAGCAGGATTCCAATTTTCTGATGAATGTGTCTAGTGAGTGGAAGAATGTTTTCATCTTTCCATATAAAGGTTGTCCAGTTAGGCTGTTTCCAAATCCAGTCATCATACATGATGGTCATTCCTTTAGAGAACATGGAGAAGTGAGTAGATTGTAGTCTATATTCGACTCACTAAATGAGTCAAATAAATCTTTGAATCAACTCATCCTGATTATTAAATCTGATCGCTTATTAGATAGACATAAAAAAAGGTGGTATAGGTTGTTTTAATGATTTTGAAAAAGTGTAGGTTATTGTGTAGGTTTTAAGAATTTAATAAAAAATTATTTTACAAATCAGTATAAAGGTACTTATGCATCATCGGCGTATGAGATGAAAGGTCAGCCATGATTTCAGCGCTATTCATGTATGTTAAATCCTTAAATTTAAATAATAAATAAGTTTAGTTTGAACGTTTGGCTGTCTCGCCAATTCTAACAACCACTGTAAAATTCGACTTAATTGCCAAGAAAGTATACCTTTGAAAGGCCTTCTTTTCTGTCAAAATTAAGTCAACAGGGTATGAGAAATTAAATGACTTCCTCAGTCGCTCATCTTAACAAATTGAGAAAGATTCACAAAAAGGAATCCGCGATGTGTGAAGAAATAAACAGCAAAAGAATGGTACTCGATGAACTAGAGCAATCGGCCAAGTGTCGCTATAGCATTAAAATTGGTAAGCAAAAATAGCTTAGATTATTTGCTTAGGTCTCTTTTAAATCTGAAAAATAATGTCCTTAATTGTTTGGTTTAATGGGTTTTATTGTGAATCTCATTGCTTAAAATATGTAACAAATTATTCAAAATATAATTAAAATATGAGCTTTAATTCTATATATCATATTGATATTTAATTGATTTGTTCATATTTGTTTAGCTTGTATATGATTTTTAAAAAAATAAACTCAATTCTGAAAGATTAGGCATAATCAGAGCAACTATTGTCAAAAAGGTTAACATAAATGGATCCCTCGCCGGGTACAAAGTTAAAATACAATTTCATGACTCCTTGTTTTTATGTAAGGAGTAAATAATGGAATTTTTATTAGATCCAGGGATTTGGGTAGGTTTGCTTACTCTGATCGTTTTAGAGATTGTTTTAGGGATTGATAATCTCGTCTTTATTGCCATTTTGGCAGATAAACTTCCTCCTTCCCAACGTGATAAAGCCAGAGTCATTGGTTTATCGCTCGCCTTGATTATGCGCTTGGGCTTACTGTTCGCCATTTCTTGGTTAGTCACCTTAACCAAACCGCTTATTTTTATTTTTGACTGGTCTTTTTCGGGCCGAGATCTGATTCTTTTATTCGGTGGTTTATTCTTACTGTATAAAGCGGTAAGTGAATTACATGAACGGATGGAAGGCAAAGCAGAAGTCAAAATTACCACCAATGTGGTCTATGCAAGCTTTACTGCAGTTGTCGCCCAGATTGTGGTATTGGATGCCGTATTCTCATTAGACTCGGTGATTACCGCCATTGGTATGGTGGATAATATCTACGTCATGATGGTGGCAATGGTTGTGGCCATGTTGGTGATGTTGCTGGCTTCTAAACCCTTAACAGAGTTCGTCAATCGACATCCAACCGTTATCATTCTCTGCTTAAGTTTCTTACTGTTAATTGGTATTAGCTTGATTGCTGAAGGCTTTGGTTTCCATATTCCTAAAGGCTATATCTACTCGGGTATTGGTGTTGCGATTGTGATTGAGGCATTCAACCAGTTTACGCAACGTAACCGTTCAAAGCATGAGTCGAAGATTCCGCTACGTAATCGAACTGCGGATACGATTTTAAAGCTTATGGGTGGCAAGGCCGAAACCACTGCGACCAATCCGCTGCAACATTTGCAAGCACAACAAACATTTGATGACCAAGAACGTTATATGATCGGGGGCGTATTAACACTGGCAGAACGATCTGTGGCTTCAATTATGACGCCACGTAGTCAAATTTCTTGGATTAACATCAACGAAACGCCTGAAAAAATACGCGAACAGATTTTATCTGTACCGCATAGTTTATTTCCTGTATGTCGTGGCAGTTTGGATAAAGTATTAAGTGTGGTTCGCGCCAAGGAAATCTTGGATGTACTGGATGATGAAGCGCAATTAAAATCTTTGATCAAAGCACAACGTCCGATCTTTATTTTTGAAAAAATGAAAGTGATTGATGTGATCAATACATTGCGGACTTCTAAAGGCTCATTGGTACTGGTTAATGATGAATTTGGAAATGTGCAGGGATTAATTTCACCGTTGGATGTTTTTGAAGCCATTGCCGGTGAGTTTCCAGATGCAGATGAGCAGCTTGATTTGATTCAAGTTGATCAACGTACTTGGAAAGCTGCAGGCACGTTAGATTTGTATCAACTTGAATTACAGTTAGGCGTCGATTTAGTCGATGAAGAGACCGCTTATATTACCGTGTCGGGACTTATTCTCGATAAAAGTAACGGCCTAGTGGAAGTTGGCTCAATGCTGGACTATCAAGACTTACAATTTGAAGTGGTCGAGATGGAGAGCAATCGGATTAAAACGGTAATGATTCGATTAAAGTAAATCATCTTGCTAAAAGCAGCGTTCAGGGTTTGATAAAATTTTGAACTTGAATATAAAAGTTTGAATCAGGGGAGTAGTTTGTGATCAACAGACTGCTCCTTTTTTAAATGTACAATAAGTAAAAAAGTAAACATATGCGCCTTTAAGCCGCTATGATTGATCCTGATAATGACAGTCTTAAATTGGACACTTAAAAATGAAAAAAATCATCTTGGCATGTTCTATTTTGCTGCAAATACCGACCTATAGCCTAGCTAATGATTCAACAGGCTATGTGGGAACGGGCGGAGTGGCCTATCTTAAAAATGAGCATGTTGCGATGCAAAGTGAAGACTTATTTATTAGCAAAAAACTGATTAAAGTGAATTATCTTTATAAAAACTTAAGCAATAAAGATGTGACGGAAACCATTTTGTTTCCCTTACCACGTATCGATAACTTCTTTGAAGCGGATTTTGCCCATACCGAAGCATTGCTAAAAAGCTTTAAAATTATTGTTGATGGTCAAAATATTCAGCCAGAAATGCATGTGCGTACTTTTATCCAAAAGGATGAAAAGTCGCCGTTGATTGATGCAACAGATCTATTTAAACAATGTGGTTTTAGTCAAACCGACATGCTTAATCCTTGGATGCGTAACAATGATGACGATCGCTATTTTGTCGATAAATTAAAGCAATGTAAGCAGCCACAAATGCAGAAGATATTGGCGAACTTTAAAAAAGATGATGAAATTCCATGGTCGTCTCAAGTGATTTATAGTTGGAAGCAAACCTTTAAAGCCAATGCTCTGACCAAAATTCAGCATCAATATCAACCTTTGGTGGGTGGCGCGGTTGCTCTATATCCTGATGAATATAATCAAAACTTTTGTATGGATGCGCAATTTAAACAGGGCTTAAAAAAAGCCAAAGCAGAGAATTCACCGTTTAATGCTTTAAGCTATATTCTGACCACGGGGGCAAACTGGGCTAAACCGATTGAAAATTTTAAATTGACGATTGAGCGTGATAAGAATGAATTGGTCTCATTTTGTTGGAATGGCAAAGTCGAAAAAATTAGTCCAACGCAATTTCAGATGACCAAGCGCAACTTCGTTCCCAAACAGGATTTAGATATCATCTTTGTGAGTGTGAAATAAGTCGGTTTGCAAATGACTGCAACAAAAATCAATAAATAGGTAGCTTAATCAGGCGGATCACTCCCATACTATATAGTGAGAAAAGGATAGCGAGCTTTGGTTTAAAGTGAATTTAAAGAATCTAGAAGCATTTTACTGGGTGGTGACGCTGAATAGTTTTAATAAGGCAGCGACAAAATTACAAACTACTCAGCCAGCGGTATCACAGAAAATCACCGCGATTGAAAATGACCTTGGATTTAAAGTTTTAGATCGAAGTTTTCGCCAACTGAAACCGACGCACAAGGGGATGACCTTATTTAAATATGCTGAAAAGTTGATGCGTTTAGAAACAGAACTGATCGCAGAATTAACTGAAAATCAGCATTTGACTGGCACAATTCGTTTGGGCGTTTCGGAAACCATTGTCTACACATGGTTGGTGGAATATATCGAGAAAGTTCAGCAAGAATTCCCTAAAGTTTCTGTAGAAATCGTGGTTGATCTAACCCCAAATTTACAAGAAGGCGTCCGCACAGGTGATCTCGATATGGCCTTTTTACTCGGACCAACGCTGGCTTTTGAATGTATTGAACAGGCACTGTGTGATTTTGAACTTAGCTTCTTGGCTTCACCTTCATTTAAAGGAGGGATTGCTCAAATGTCATTTAAGACATTAATGTCTCATACCATTTTGACCTATCCAAAAATTACCTACCCCTATAAAGAGCTGAAAGCCAAAATGAAGGAACAAGGACTGGATGAGCCGCTTTCGATCACCAGTTATTCTTTGGCAACCTTATTACGTCTTGCCGAGCAAGGCTTGGGGATCGCTGTGGTGCCGACTTTAACCGCTTTAAAAGAAATTACCGATGGCCGATTAGAAATATTAAATACGCCAATCAAGTTAAAGACCTTTCACTTTACCTCGATTTATATTCAAGGCAATGATGCTGCATTGAAAGAAAAATTAACCGATGTCGCCGTGATGGTTTCTGAGAGCGCGATGAAAAGCTTGAATGAGAAAATAAAAATTTGAGGTACTTAAAGTAAGCTTCTGTAAGAGCCGTGTATGTGGGAATCCAACAGCTGCTGAGTTAAAAAATTATAAAAGCAGCTTATCAGGAGTGATAAGTAAAATTTATCTTCGAACTAATCATAAATAAAAAGTAATTAAATTCAATGGATTGGTTATAATTTTATATCTAAAAAGTCGTATTGTTCAGTTGGCTTGCATATGTTTTTATTTGAACGAGAAGATTTGATTACCCATCGCTGAGTGGGAGAACAGGGAATCTTTGTGATTTAAAAAGGGTTAAAGAAGATCGTTTATAAACAAAATGATGCTCTTGGATCAAGTCAAAAATCGCGTTATTGAGCTCAAATGGATGAGGAACGCATCAATATGTCTTTACTGAAATCTTCTTTGCTATCAGATCGCCAATGGGCCATTGTCGCCTCGATCTTTATGATGGCAACCTCTGCCATGGGACCCGGGTTTTTAACCCAAACTGCTGTATTTACAGTGAAACTAGGGGCTGCATTTGGTTTTGCCATTTTAGTTTCAATTTTGATTGATTATGTGGTACAGCAGAATATTTGGCGTGTAGTGACACTGACGCAAATGCGTGCATCCGATATTGCCAATAAGGCCTTACCAGGCAGTGGCTATTTACTTGCATTTCTGGTGATTCTAGGCGGTTTCTTCTTTAGTATCGGAAATATTGCAGGTGCTGCATTAGGTTTGAATGCATTGTTTGGTCTGGATATCAAATGGGGCGGTATCCTCAGTGGTGCATTGGCGATTTTGATTTTCGCTTCCAGAAAAGCCACGCTTGCGATGGATAAAAGCATGATCGTATTGGGATTGTTGAAAATCATCCTGATCATCATTGTGGCTGTGATTGTGATGCCGCCTGTTGGACAAGCGGTACAGCAAACCTTTGCGCCAGATCAGATTGACTTTGCCATTATTACCACCATTGTTGGTGGCACGGTGGGGGGCTATATCTGCTATGCAGGCGCGCATCGTCTACTCGATAAAGGTGCAGTTGGCCCTGAAAATATTGATGAAGTAGCAAAAGCTGCGACCAAGGGCATTGTCGTGGTTGGGATCATGCGCTATGTCTTATTTTTAGCCTTCTTGGGTGTGGTGGTGAGCGGTGCAAGCATAGATCTCGCTAGTCATAATGCCAATCCAGCGGCACAAGCATTCCAGTATGCTGCGGGCACATTTGGTTATAAATTATTTGGCCTGATCTTTTGGGCAGCGGGTATTAGTAGCACCATTGGTGCAGCCTATACCTCGGTTTCATTCTTTAGTGCATTTAAAAAGAATTTAACCCCAAAACAAAGCAACTATACCACCATCACTTTTATTGCCTTAGCCTTATTACTCTATGTGGTATTGGGGGCAACGCCAGCAGGTCTACTCATTTTTGTCGGTGGTTTTAATGGTTTAGTGTTGCCGATTGGCCTTACAATTTTTGTGTATGTTGCAGCTTGCCGTAGAGACTTGATGGGCAATTATAATTATCCAAAATGGTTAATTGTTTTAGGTGCACTCACCTGTGTATTGACGTGGTGGATGGGCTATATGTCATTTACGACCGTGTTTAACTATTTGACCAAACTTTAAGCCAGATAATCGTACAGCGAAAAAGGAATGATGCCATGTTTGTAGATTTAAACAGTGATTTGGGCGAAAGCTTTGGCTCATGGAAAATGGGCAATGATGACCAGATTTTACCTGTGGTGACCAGTGCTAATATCGCATGTGGTTTTCATGCAGGCGATCCTTTGGGGATTTTAAAAACGGTTGGTAAAGCCGTTGAATTGGGCGTCAAGATTGGGGCGCATGTGTCTTATCCCGATCTGGTTGGTTTTGGCCGCCGTAATATGGATGTGTCACGTGACGAACTGATTGCCGATGTGCTGTATCAAATTTCTGCACTGGATGGTTTGGCAAAAGTGGCAGGCTCAAAAGTGCAATATGTAAAACCGCATGGTGCACTCTACAACACCATTGCCCATGACCAAGCTCAGGCAGCCGCAGTGATTGATGCGATTAAAATGTACAATCCTGAACTGGTTTTAGTGGCTTTGGCGGGGTCGAACTTGGTCGAGCAGGCACGTGCTGCTGGTTTAAACGTGGTGTCTGAAGCATTTGCAGATCGTGCATATAACAGCGATGGCTCATTGGTATCTCGTCGTCTAGAAGGGGCGGTTTTACATGACTCGGCATTTGTTGCCAGTCGTGTAGTTTCAATGCTTAAAAATGGTGGGGTCGAGTCAATTGACGGTGTCTTTACCCCAATTCAAGCCGACACGATTTGCCTACATGGTGACACCGACGGTGCACTAGAAATGTCGGCAGCCATTAAAGCTGAGCTTGTGAAAAACAAGATTGAAATTCGCCCATTTGTAAACAAAGCATAAGGATGAGCACCATGTATAAGGATATTAAAGTCGATCCAGTTCAGCTTGAAGCCGCTTTAGATGCGCGTTTAAAAGTCCGTGCAGGTTTCGATAAACCGACAGCAGGGATGGCCGCGGGCATGACACAGGTGAATATGATTTCAGTGCCAAAAGCGTGGGCCTATGACTTTTTACTCTATGCGCATCGTAACCCGCAAAGCTGCCCAGTACTTGATGTGCTCGAAGAAGGTATCTATGCAACTCAGCTTGCAGCAGACTCAGACATTCGAACTGATTTCCCGCGCTATCGCATTTGGAAAGAGGGTGAAATGGTTGAAGAAGTGACTGATGCCAGCGAGATTTATAATGCCCATCCTGATTTGGTGACTTTCCTGATTGGTTGCAGTTTTTCGTTTGAAACCGCTTTGCAAGAAGCGGGGATTGAAGTTCGTCATATTCATGACAACACCAATGTGCCGATGTATCTCAGTAATATTCCATGCCAACCAGCAGGGCGTATTTCAGGCAATATGGTGGTTTCCATGCGACCAATTCCATCGCATCAAATTAGTGAAGCGGTAAAAATTACATCACGTATGCCAAGCGTGCATGGCGCACCTGTACATATTGGGCATCCTGAAAGCTTAGGAATTTTAGATGTAAATCAGCCTGACTTTGGCGATGCCTCTCGTATCGAAGCAGGTGAGATTCCTGTGTTTTGGGCATGTGGGGTAACACCGCAAGCCGCTGTTATGAACTCGAAAATTCCTTTTGCGATTAGTCATGCACCAGGTCATATGTTGATTACCGACATCCCTGACCGTGCTTGGATGGGCTAATTGGGCTAAAGAACCTTTAAAAAGGATAAGCAAATGCGTTTTTTATCGGTAAACGCCGATTGTTTTCTGATTGAGCTTGCGAGCCTCGAAGAAACATTGGCGTTGTACAATAAATTGCAACATACGCCATTGAATGGAATTAAAGACTTAGTCCCTGCTGCAAAAACAATTTTGGTTTTCTTTAATGAGATCGAAACTAATTTTAAAACGCTGGTTGCTTCAATTCAGAACCTCAAAATTGATGTTGGATTTGAGCGTAACAACCAAGAAGTGATTGTGCCGATTCGCTACGATGGCGAAGACCTTGCTCAGGTGGCAGAGTTGCAAGGGTTATCGATCTCGGATGTGATTAGAACGCATCAGCAAAGCATCTGGAATGTGGCTTTTATTGGTTTTGCGCCGGGCTTTGCCTATATGAGCAGTCCCGATCAACCATTTACCGATATCCCACGCTTAACGGTTCCGCGTAAAAAAATACCCTCAGGCTCTTTGGGTTTGGCTGGAAAATACTCTGGTATTTACCCCAAAGACAGCCCAGGTGGCTGGCAGTTGATTGGGAGCACATCGGAAAAAATGTGGGATTTAGAGCGTAAAAACCCTGCTTTGCTGTTACCAGGTATGACCGTACATTTTGAAGATGTCACGCATCGTCCAACCACAGTGACTGTACCACAGCAAATCACCCATACAGTTGAACCTCAACAATCGATACCGCTGTTTACGATCACTGCACCAAGTTTACAGATGCTGATTCAAGATGAAGGGCGCTTAAATCAGACCAAGATTGGTGTTGGAATGGCAGGTGCAATGGATTTATCTGCCATGCACAGTGCTAACCGTATTGTGGGGAATCCAACCGATACACCCGTTATTGAAGTTTTAAATGGTGGCTTAAAAGCCAAAATGCAGTCTGCGGGTGTTATTGCAATTGCAGGTGCTATTTCAAATATTCGTGTGAAATTTGCCGATGGTCAAAGCGCAGATTTTGCAAGCGATCAACCGATTGATCTGGACGCAGGCGATGAGTTTCAAATTCAGCCACCGACAGCAGGCTTACGAAACTATCTGGCAGTTCGTGGTGGTATCGATGTTCAGCCTGTACTGAATAGTGCTTCATTTGACAGTTTAGCGGTATTAGGGCCAGAGCCGTTAAAGCTCGGAGATACCATTTACCAAGGACAGATAAAGGCAGCCAACATTAGTGTCAATGAAGTAGGCAAAAGCGATTTGCCCAAAGCTGGCGAAGTGGTTGAGCTAGATATTGTGATGGGGCCGCGTACTGACTGGTTTGAACAAGATAGTATTGAACTGCTCTGTCAGCAAGAATGGTTGGTAACGAACGAAAGCAACCGAGTTGGGCTCAGATTGTCAGGTGAGCAGTCTCTAACTCGCAAAATTACACATGAACTGGAAAGTGAAGGCACATGTATTGGTGCTTTGCAGATTCCACCGAGTGGCCAACCTGTTTTGTTTATGAATGATCATCCTTTAACGGGCGGATATCCTGTTATTGGCTCTGTTGCTAAACACCATTGGGACTTGGTGGCACAGATTCCAGCAGGTTGTCACATCAAATTTAAAAAAATTGCCGAATTTACAGATTTTGAGAATGAAAGATGAAAAATGAAAAATTACTGATTGCCAATCGTGGTGAAATTGCCGTTCGTATTATCCATGCTTGCCGTGATATGGGAATTGCATCGGTCGCGTTATATGCTGATGACGACATTGGCAATATGCATGTGGAACTTGCAGATGAAGCATGGGGTTTGGCTGGTGCTAACGCCAGTGAAACCTATTTAAATATTGCTGCCATTATCGAGATTGCAAAGAAATCCAAGGCAACCATGGTGCATCCCGGTTATGGTTTTTTATCTGAACGTGCTGAGTTTGCCCAAGCCGTGATTGAGGCAGGTTTAAAATGGGTCGGGCCATCACCGAGTGCCATTGAAAAATTAGGCGATAAAATCGAAGCGCGTAAAATTGCGGCTTCAGTGGGCGCACCGTTGGTGCAGGGGACCCAAGACCCACTCAATAATGCAGAAGAAGCTTTGGATTTTGCTAAACAGTTTGGTTTACCAATTGCCATCAAAGCGGCATTTGGTGGTGGTGGCCGTGGCTTAAAAGTGGCATGGAAACTCGAAGAAGTTCAAGAGCTTTATGAGTCGGCAGTAAGGGAAGCAAAAGCTGCCTTTGGTCGTGGTGAATGTTTTGTTGAGCAATATCTAGATCAACCGCGCCATGTCGAAGCACAGGTGATAGCTGACCAACATGGCAATATTGTGGTACTTGGAACGCGTGATTGCTCGTTGCAACGTCGTAACCAAAAGTTAGTCGAAGAAGCGCCAGCGCCATTTATTAGCGATGAGATTTATCAGCAAATTTTAAGCTCGGCAAAAAACATTTGTCAGGCTGCAAACTATGTGGGTGCAGGAACAGTTGAATACTTACTGAGTCGTGACGGCAAGCTTTCATTCTTAGAAGTAAACACCCGTTTGCAAGTCGAGCATCCTGTTACTGAAGAAACAGCAAAATTTGATTTGGTGGTAGAACAAATCCGTGTCGCACAAGGGCATACCTTGTCGATTCAAGAAACTCCAAAAGCACAAGGCCATGCGATTGAGTTTCGTATCAATGCCGAAGACCCAGCACGTGGGTTCATTCCTGCATTTGGTGTGCTGAGCTTATTTGAAGCGCCGTTTGGTCATGGTGTACGCGTCGATACAGGGGTCCGAACTGGGTCATTGGTCTCCAGTCATTTTGACTCACTGATGGCAAAACTGATTGTGACGGGCCCAACCCGTGAAGTGGCAATTGCCCGTGCTAAACGTGCGTTAAAGCAATTTAGAATTGAAGGTGTAGCTTCGGTTTTAGACTTCCACCGTGCTGTACTCAATGAACCTGACTTTACCGATGAATTTAATGTACACACGCGTTGGATCGAAAATGACTTTAAACAAGATTTAAAGCCAACTAAACGTGGTATTCCAAACCATCAACAACCCATGTTGCTGAGCTATATTGAAATTGATGGCAAGTTACACCGTTTAGGTCTACCTGCGGGCATGTTTGCACAAGGCCCAGCAACCGCAATCCAAGCACAAACTGCCGAGCTTGAAGTGAGTGCAGAGCATTTACTGGCACCGATTAATGGTGTGATGAGTGCATGGAAAGTTACACAGGGTGAGCAGGTGACCGAAGGTCAGGTTGTCGCAATTATGGAAGCCATGAAAATGGAAGTGCCTGTGCTTGCACATCGAAGTGGGGTCATTCAAATCGTGGCAGAACAGGGAAACAGTTATCAGGTAGAATCGATTATTGGCATGATCGAATGATACTCGACACCAGTCGGTATGCTTGAAATTGAAGCGATGAAAAGAGGCAATTGATTGCCTCTTTTCATTTTCGTTCGTGAATATTTATCTCAGTTCATAGTCAGCTAAAATACCTTCCTGGTTATAGTGCAGTACAATGTTTTTTGAGCGTTGAATTTTGGATAGTTCATCCTTTGGAATCAAAAATCCCTCAGCAAGAATGGAATGGCTCACGTTAACCACTGTCGTTTTTTCCGTGTTTCGGTATCGCAACCAGTTATAGCTCGCCCATAACAACAAAGAGGCACAACAGATCATCACCATCAAGGCGAGCCAAAAGAAATTGTGGATCTGTACGCTCATCTGTTCTGCAAAAATATAGTTTTTGATCAGTTTACCTTGGTATAGCCATAAAAATATCGCCAATAACGGTAAAAATAGCAGTGTCCAGAGTGCCCAACCGATCCCTTGCAGCAAATAATGCGCGCCTTTGTTTTTTACATACCGATGTTGGTCGATATATTCAGGAATATCTAGCTGTGAAACATCCTCAATGATATTTAAATGTGATTTGTTCATTCGGCCTCACCTTTAAAACCACGATCTGGGCTGACCCATCTCGCTCTTTTGTTACGTGTAAATAAAGCTTTGGGAACAGCAAACACAGTTGTTGCTGCACCGAGCATCCAAAAAAACAGGGGATACCAAATCACCCAAAAGTAATTTCTAAGGAAACGGTTTCCGTCATATCGTTTGTCAATGAACAAGCTCACAAAAAATTGAATCAGACAGGTAATGGCTAGAATTACGCCGTACCACTGTGGAAATAATGATTTGATGTGCCATTCTGCGGATAGCGGAACAAACAACCCAAGGAAAAACAGGACAATGATCAGCAAAATGACATAGGCCCAGACCATGCTGATGATCGCTTCAAGCGCGACAGGCCACATTTTGAGTGCTGAAATCTTAAAGAGTTTGGGAAAATAGGTTTTAATGACTTCGACACCACCTTGAGCCCAGCGCAATCTTTGTTTCCACAGCCCCTTAAATGTTTCAGGCATATAGATGTAGCACAGCGCATTGGGAACATAGTGAATATCCCATTCAGCGAGCTGAAGTTTCCATGAGATATCAATGTCTTCAGTGATCTTATCTTCTGACCATAATCCTACTTGCATGAGTGCCGTTTTTCTAAAGCCTGCAATCACACCTGAGACTGTAAAAATACGTCCATAAGTCCGTTGGGCACGTTTAATTAAACCAATAATGGATGAAAACTCACCGACCTGTAGTTTTCCTAAAATACTGGAGCGATTTAAAATCCGAGGATTACCAGTCACGGCGCCGACCTGATTAAAAGCTGTGAGTTGATGCATCATCCAAATCGCAGCATGGGGATGCAGCAAGGCATCTCCATCAATACAAATCAAGTATTCATATTGGCTGACCATCATGCCTGAACGTAAGGCAAAAGCTTTGCCTTGATTTTCTGCCAGATGCACAACCCGTAAATCTGGATGTTCAAGCGCCAACTCATCTAAAATTTTTGCGGTATCGTCTGAACTGCCATCATTGACGGCAATAACTTCAAATTTTGGATATTGTGTTTGTAGTGCAAACCGTATGGTTTCTCGAACTTGAGCTTGTTCATTAAAACAAGGAATGATAATGCTGCATCCTTGTTCTGAAATCTCGGGTAATTGGTTTTGCTTATATTCGCGTTTAAAGTAGAACCATAAACCACCAACCATCCATGTCCATGCCATGACTAAGGGATAGATAAAGGCAAATAGGAAAAGAATTTCCATTAAGGTCATGGTTGTTCTCCATTTACGTGCTGCTGGATAAATGGATTGCGATAACTCATTGGACTGTCATTTAAACTGAGTGGTGTAAATAGTTGTTCATGTACCGCTTTTGCATTATCAAAACGGTAATTGCTTAAAACCAATTTTTGAATTCCATGTCTTTGTAAATTTAAATAGTGTTGCTGCAAGCGTTGTAGTTGCTTTGGCGAAGATGGATTGTGATTCACTAAAGTCACCATCAGTCTGGCTTTTTGTGAAGCAGTTAAATGACCCACTTGTTGTATAAATTTTTGATAGCTATTGATATTGTCTAGACTATCAATTTCAATATTCAATAAAGATACGAAGGGTAGATAGGTGTTAACAATTTGCTTTAGTCCCTGATCTGCTAAATCAGTCAGAGAGAGCTGTAAGATTAACTGGAAGGTATTACTTTGATTGAGATAAGGTGCGACAGCCACTTTTAGTTGTTGTGTTAATTCTACGATTTGAGCCTCTTTTTCCAGACAAGCTGTATTCACAACAGAGCTATAACGACAAGCCAGTTGCTGGTCTGTTTTTAAAATAATGCCATCCAGATTGGGATTATTTCGAATCAGATCTTTGCTTAAATCGATAACTAAATGCGCTTGTTCTGGGTCTGGGGCAATCGGCATCTGGGTATAAACTCGATGAAAAACCCGTGTTCGTGTCTGCCATTGGGTGCGGCTTAATATATCTTGAGCCAGTTTTAGATGAGTTGTTGGAAAGTAGCTCTGAGCATATGCAGCATTCTTTTGATCAGTGAATGCATTAACGATTAAAGTATTGGTTTTTAAGGCACTTAAATTATTTAATAAACTGCCTAACTGCTGATTAAACTGTGTATTGTCTTGTGAGAATTGAGCTAGGTCAAATTGTACAGCTCGAATAGGTTCATAATCTTGTAGTTGAGCGTATTCCATAAAACCAGTGAGTTGTTCACGTAGATTTTCAGCTGTTGGGTTATTTGAGATAATACCGCGTTGAAAGGTTGCGTCATTGCTGTCATTTAACTTTTCCGTCCCTAAACTAAAAGACAGAGGAAAACCTGCTTGATTGGCAATTTTAGTGACTTGTTGATTGACCGCACCATAGGGCCAAATGATTGCAAGCGGATCTATTCCTAATTTTTGCTGTAACACCTGCTTGGATTTCACCAGATCAGTGTAGATCCGTTGGCTATATTCTGACTCAGTTTCATAGCGTTTTTGAATCGGATCGTATTGTCGAGTCAAGGCGGCAGGCTTTTCATTTTTCTGCATATTGGCCAATAGGCCTTTATGCAAATCATGGCTATGGCTGGCAAACTCAACTAAACCTGATTTTTGGATATCTTGGAGTTGTTTCCAACTCATCAAATTATTTTGACCATAGGCTTCATAAGCTGCTTGAGTATTGCCTTCGGTCCAACTGGTCACCAAAGCAAAGACCACAGGGATTTGATATTGTTTTACTAAAGGATAAACATGGCTGTATCCGCTTAGGGCACCATCATCAAAACTAATTAAAACTGCATTTTTCGGTAATGGAACACCATGTTCCCGAGATGCCATAATTTGTTTGAGGGTAATTGGAGTCCATTCAGAACGTTTCAGCCATTCAAAAAACTGCACTAAGTTTTGGGTATTAATTGCATAGACATCTCGGTCGCCATTCTTCAAAACATCATCACGCACATCATGAAAGGTCAAACTGACAAAATGATGAGCGTCGAATTTAGCAGGTTCCGCTGCAACAAGATGAACTGGAAGCAGAACTGCACAAGCGGAGAGTATTTTAAAAATATTCAAAAAATTCATTAGAATCGCCCTCCAAAACCGAATAGGGCATAACTTTGTTTTTCATTGATGCCATCATAGGGATGTAGTTTCCAACCAACGCCATAATGCAATGCCCAGATCCGTGACAATTGCCATTCATGTCGATATTGCACATCAAAAATCGGTTTGGCAGCGTAATCCTGCTGCTGGAACAGTCCTGCATCAATAGAAATATTTTGATTAAAATGACGTTCATAACTTCGCCAAGTTAACCAGTCATGACTCATGTTAATCGCAAGGCTATAACTTTGTTTAGGGCTAAAATAAGCAACATTATCTAAACGATTTTTTCCTAGAAATGCAGAAAAGCCTGCTTGTGTGGTGTGATGAGCAGCTTGGAAAATACGTTGCTGGTAGTTTGCAAAAAAGTCTTGGCGTGTGTTGCCGTCACTGATCTTGGTATAGCTATATCCTGCATCGACTTGCCGGGATTCATGTTGTTGCCATCGAATTGCTGCGCCGTAAGACTGGCCATTTTCGTCTTGTTCAATGGCTTGTAACGGAATATTGGCTTGGGTGTTGATGGATAATGCGTACTGCCAATAATCATTGAGTTGGTGTGACCAATCTGCTCTTAGGCCTTGACGCTGACCCTCAGTATTTTGAGAGGCAAGCAGCACCAAATTTTTACCTTTGTCTTGCCATTGCAGGCCTAAACCAAAGCGTTGTTCTTGTAAATCACCATCGGCGTATTTTCCCCAAATATCTTGATGCTCAACCAAGAGGCGATAATTGTCTGTGAGCCAAGGTGAATATAAGGTGGTGTTGGATTCACGATCACCCGTTCCTTTGAGTGATTGGAGTAATTGGTTTTGCTCAGAGCGGCTACGTGAAAAGCGGCTTTCATGGCTCATACTGGCGTGATTACGATCATTCAATTCTTTACGACTTTTTATGACGCTGCTATCGTTTGGGTAGTCTTCAATAAGTGCTTGAGTTTGTTGCTGCCAAGCTTGGATATCGCCAAGTGCTTGAGTGTTTTGCATGACATTAATGCGTGTGTATTTTGATTGAGGTTGTAAACCATTTAAACGCTCAATCGTTTGTTGAGCTTGACGAGGTTTTTCGCGCCAACGTTGGATTTTGGCCAGGTCATTTAAAAATTGCGCATTATTCGGAGCTTTGGCTACGGTGTTATTTAGATATTGTTCTGATAAATCCAGGCGGTTGCGATAAGCCATATTTAAAGCCAGCAAAGACAAATATTCATTTCGATCTGCATGTACACTTTTGTCGACACCTTTCGCTTCACTGTATTCATATGTGGGAATCAGGTCATCAATGACGTGAATCAAGGTATTTGCATCTTTATATTTTTCTTGTTCGATTAATGCATAATAAAGTGATGTATACAGGCTGATATCGGGATAGTTTTTCTCCGTGAGCAAGCTGCGGTAGATTCTCTCGGCTTCGGCAGGTTGTTGATTTGCAAGGTATGTATTTGCAATCGCATGCCGTGTATAGGCAGGCATTTGTTCAACTGGTGGTACGGTGACTTGATTTAATAGGCTCAAAAGCTGTTGTGTTTTGCCTCGATAACTTAAGGCGTAGAGATAGTCATAATAGAAGCGATTAAACATGGCTTGATCAGCTGGAATCTGTTGCGCGATTTGTTCTGACTGCTTCAAGACTTGATCGAGTTGGGCAAAGCTTTTACGGTCACTTTCCGCACGGGAGGATAAATATTTCTGTTGTTTAATCGCTTCATTCACATGCTGTGAAAAGCCTCCGATTTTATTCTGCCAAATAAAATTCTGGTTTTTATCAGATAGGTGGTGCTTTGCAGAAAAAGCAGCTGTCATTTCATAGCTCCCCAGTGCCACCAAAATATTCAAATACTCATGTTGAATGGCTTCATTATTCGGTTGTTGGGTATAGGCCAACTGAATGGCTTGTAATGCATAAGTGTATTGTTGCAATAACCGATAAACATAAGCGGCTAAGACCAACTGTTCAGCATTCATTTGCGTTGTATCAAGATTCTTTAATTGCTGTGCTGCTTCAGTCGGTTGTTTATTTTCTGCAAATAGCGCCGCTTTAAGAATTGTGACCTGCATGCTGTTATGTATTTGATAAGGTTCAAATTTATCTAATAGTGCCAATGCTGCAGCAAATTGCTTTTGATCCCGTAAAAGTTTAACTGTTGCGAGTTGAGCATATTCTGGGAAGTGCCTTGGCTGAATACGTTGGGTTAAATCAGTTAGGGTCACTTGTGGCAGAGCTTGAATGCGTGAGGCAGATAATAAGTAGTCAGCTAGGATGTACTGTTGATCTGGGTACTGCCGCAATAAAGATTCAAGTGCTGTTAACCCTTGTATAGGTTGTCCATTCTTAATTTGCGAAACTGCTTTTTCTCTTAAAAAATCAGATGGATGTGCATGTGAAATATTAGACATAAAAAAAAATAACAGGCTGGCTGGAAAGAGAGTGTGAAAATTTTGCATAAAGTGTTTAAAGCGTATGTTAATTATCTTTTTTATTTTAATATGTGATTTAAATCACATATTGTTTTGCTTGTGTACGGCAATGTTGATTGGTTTTATTTAAATAAATATATATTAATCAGTATTTTATTTATTCATTGGTTTTCAAGATCTAGATTTTCACAGGGCTTTTATGTTTTTTCTGTCCATGCGTTTGTGTATTTTATGTTTTGTATTTGAGTCGTGTAGATTGAACAAAAAATATGAATAACTGAGTGGGAAAATAAGTTAAATAATAATATTTAAGATATATAGTTAAGTTTTAATAAATATATTTTTAAGTAAAATCATGTGATTGTATCATTTATTTGACATGTACATGTTTGCTCTAGATGAAGTATTGAGCCGACGAAAATCATAAATATAAATTAACTTTGCTTTTGCATTATAATTACAAAAAATAAACCTATTCTATTTTTAATTTAACTGCCTTTAACACTTTAAATATTTGTATTTTATATTTATTTAAGTTTTTTTATAAATTTTATTTTCAAAAAGTTAGCTACTTTGATGGGCTTTGTTGAAGACTTTTCTCAATAGTTGTTTTTGTATCTAATTGAATTTATATAATAAATATTATTTTGCTAAAGACGTTGGTAAACTGTTTTTTGAAAAAATGATAACTTTTGTGTATTAAATGCTAATTATTTTATGAGCAAAGGCGTTATTTTAACTTTTATATTATATAGCCAAGGTGTAAATGTGGTATATAAAAAAATTACAGTATCCGATTATCGGAAGATAAATAAAGGAAGTGAAGTTAAAGTAAGTAAAAAATATCTGAATTATAATTTGTTTTTTTTACTGGTCATGTGCTTGTGGAATTCAAATATTGGCTATGTTTTTCTGTTTTTGTATTTTGTGAATTATATTTTTGAGAAAATGAGTGATTACTACTTTTTGGTTGGATTTTCTTTGTTATTTAGCTTTGGCTTGATTGTTTCTATTTCCTTTTTAATGTTTATTGTTGAGCTTTTTTTTTCGTCAAAATAATTTTGAATTTATCGTATAGGGGAATAAACAGGACTTTAATCGGTCTTGATATGTTATAAATTTTTGCACCAAATTGAGGCGGTGTGTCGTCATTTTAGCGCTTTAAAATAATTAAAAATTTTTTGAAAATAGTCAGTATTCATAAATATGAAATAATGTAGATGATAAAAATGAAATATAAAAAATATAAAAATCTAATTGTTGAATAAAAAATCACTTTTAACTCTCCCTTTCGTGAAGAGACTTTTGCAATCTTGAAACTTTCCTTTAAATGATAAGTTTTTTTATAGAAATGATAATTTTTTTATTGAATTTTAAAGTAGATTTTGAGCATTATCTGTGATTGATATCACAAAAAATGGATTTTTTGCCGCATTAGTATGAAAAATGGAAAACTGGATTATCGTTAATTTTTAAGGTCGATTAAATAATGTACTTGTGTAACTGGTTTTTTGATTCCTTCTCTGAGGTGGGCTTTTAGATATGATATGAGTGGGGAGCAATGGTTTTGAGTCATCCTAATCAGGTTAAATTAATATCAAGTTCGATGCTTAATTTGTTGATTAATTTTTGTGTAAAAAATAATCTTAAAAATGTAAAATATTTGAGTGATTATAAAACAAGTGAACTGATTCCAATCGGGGAATGGATTGAACTATTAGAGGAAATTAATCAAAAACAGACTAAACCAACACTTGGACTAGAAATATAAAAATATACTCAACCTAAACATCTTGGTATTTTAGGATATATTGCTTCATCATGTGAAAATATATTAGATGTATTAAATGTATTTATAAAATACCAAAGGCTCTTTTGTGAGGCTAAGCCTGCAAAGATGTCTATTTCCGATCAGTTTATTGTCATTCGGTGGGGATTTGACCCTTATCTTAAAAATAATCATTTGGTAGATGAATTATTAATGGGGGTTTTTTATAAACTTTTAGATCAATTAGTACATCCGAATAGAATAGAAGTGAAAAAAGTCAGTTTTAGTACAGAGAAAACCAAATTTTTTTATAACTACGAAAATTTTTTTGGCTGTCCTATCGAGTTTGAAAGTGAAGATGTTGAAATATATATTTCCATGACCAGCCTTGATTTAGAGGTTTTTAATGCTGATCCTGTGTTAAATGATATTTTAATTAAGCAGGCAAATGTATTGTTGTCAAAACGTCCTAAGCTTGATCTTTTTGATGAGTTAATACAGAAAACAATTATTCAAGCTATAAGTAAGGGGAATATCAGCGTGGAGGAGGTTGCAAATAAATTGGGCTTACCAGCTCGGATATTTCAACTGAAATTAAAGCAGCAAGGATATACCTTCAAAGAAAGATTGAATCAGGTTCGTAGAGATTTGGCTTTTGATTATCTTGCCGATCTCAATTTGAGCATTCTGGACATTTCAATGTTATTGGCCTACCAAGAACAGACCTCTTTTATCCGGGCATTTAAGTCATGGACTGGGATGAGTCCGTTACAATATCGGAAGAAAAAAATTTTAAATCATCGTTCTTGATTCTGGCATGTTCCTACTGCAATGTTGCTGTGTAGGAGGTTCAACTTTAGGCCATCTAGCCAATACTTGTCCTAATCATCACTTATTGGCTATATATCAAAAGCATCATAAGTGGGGCACAAATCAAATTCTGAAAATAGTTAATCTCTACTTCAATGATTGAAACAAAAACAATTGCAGTACAACGGATGAGAGCATTTTAGATGTCTTAAAAATTCTATCGATCCATTTACATTTATTTAAATGCAAGTGATAATCAATATTGTTTGTGTCGTTTTATTGAATTGAATGAGATACCTTCCCTCAATCCTCCTCGACAGCAGTTGATTCATCGTCGTTCTCCACAGAGCGACGTCATACTGCTGTCAGACGCTAGTCAATTAGGTTTGCAGTCTGAATGATTTGGCGTTTGCTGCAAGCGCTTTATTGAAGCTTAATTTTTATTATTTTTTATATCGTTAAGACGTCGATTATTTTAGGACCTCGTTTAGGTTGCTGATGATTTTTATCTTCTGGTGAAGTTTATGTCCCAATCTCCCTCTCAAACAAAGGTGATTAAGCCTCTTGTACTGGCTATTGCTTTATCTATGTATGCCTCGACCATACCTGTTTATGCAGATAATACCAAGGTTGTTCTGGCAAACACCGTCACAAAAGTACCGACCGTACAAGACACATTGTCTAAGAGCAATGCTCAGAATCAAATTTATCAAATGACGCCAATTGTTGTACAGGCGGATAAGGAAGATACCATCCAGTTTGGTCAGAGTGTGTTAAATCAAAAGGCCATTGACCGTTATCAAGCCAACAATGTTGCACAATTGCTGGACCATATGCCAAGTGTGGGTTCGGCAGGTTCACCGCGACCAGGTGGGCAAACCATTAATATCCTTGGTATGGGCGGGGTTGAGGATGTTCCGATTACCTTGGATGACTCGGTTAAAAGTTTCGATAAATATCGACAAGGCTCAGTGTTTATTGAACCCGAACTGTTAAAGAAAATTACGGTCGATAAAGGTCCACATAATGTTGAAGTTGGAAATGGTGGTTTTGGAGGGAAAGTCACCTTAGAAACCAAGGATGCCGCTGATTTATTGGTTGATGATAAAAATATCGGTGCTTTTTTGAAATATTCGCGATTCTCCAATAATTCACAAAATACCTATACAGGTGCTGTGTATGGAAAGAGTGAAAATGGTGTCATGGATGGGATGTTCTACTATACCAATCGAGATAGTGGCGATGTTCAACGCCCTGATGGCAGCAAGTTTTTGTATTCTGCGCAGCAGCAGGATACGTATTTGGCCAAACTCAATTTTCATCCGACAGACAGCCAAAAAATTAGTTTGAATGCGATGCAAAGTGGGCATAAGGGCTGGGAACCTTTTGCAGCAATGCGTGATCAAGATGCCGTTCCAACAGAAGCGGATATTAAAAAATATGGATATGAGGAGGCATGGAAACGTCGTTTGGTCTATCGCGATCAAAACGATAGCAGCTATTCAGTTGGATATGAATTAAATCCTGAATCAAATCCTTATGTAAATTTAAAAGCAACAGCATCGTATTCAAAGACCGATCAACATGATCAAAGATTACCGAGCGTGACTGGATCGGCGGCTACACTGGGCAATGAAAGCTGGGTAACTTATACCAATACAGCGTTTAAGCTTAGTAATATCAGTGATATTACAACTGACTATGGCACACATAAATTAAAAGTTGGGGCACAATATCAAAAGATGGAGCAGAACTCACTCATCTATGATAAGAACAACGCCAAAAAACCAGACTATAATTTTGGTTATTATGAGCCAAATTATATGCCTTCAGGCAAACAGCAAATGTTGAGTACATTTGTAGAAGATCAATACCAGATTGATAATTTCACGATTACCCCATCGCTTCGCTATGATCATATTACCAATACAGGTCATCCAAACCGAGCATCACGTTATAATGACCCAAGTGCAGGGCATGATTATTCCAGCAAGACCTATACAGGCTGGTCACCACGTTTGGCCTTGGCGTGGAAGCAAGCAGATTATCTCACTTGGTTTGCCAATATCAGTAAAACATGGCGCGCCCCTCGTGTTGATGAGCAATATTATGTGCAATCGGCAATGACCTCTGTGCCATCAACCAGTCGCTATTTATTGCCTGAAAAGATGTTGGCGATCCGTCTGGGCAATGAAATGAATTTTGATGATATTTTTTCAGAACAAGACCATCTGCAAGTCCGGTTGACTTATCACCATAATCGGGGGGGCGATGAAATTTTCCGCAATCGATCAACCTTTTGTAAGGCACAAGCGGAAAATAATGCCAATGGTGGAAATGGCAGCATTAATGACTGTAATGGAAACTATAAGCATGGCTTTTACCGTAATGTCACTGACTATACCATCAAAGCCTATGAGGCCGAGATTTTCTACAATCAGCCGACTTGGTTCACAGGTTTAACCTATTCTTATATCCGTGGTCAACGTGATAATTCACCTGTAAACCCATGGTTTGAACAAAAAACATGGATGACGGATATCCCTCCGAAAAAAGCAACAGCAACCTTAGGTGTGAATGTGCCTGAGCATCATTTAACAATGGGCTGGCGAGGGATATTTGTTGCTAAACAGGATCGTAGCCTGTCTGATAATGATAAATCGATTGCAGCATCCTCTTTTTCATTACCCAAAACTAAAGGATATTCACTGCATGGTATTTATGCGGATTGGCAACCTGTTGGAGAAAAAGGGCCTACTTTAAATTTCTCAATCGACAATCTATTTAATCGAGACTATAAAATGTATTTAGGTGAATATATGACCGGTACAGGTCGTGATTATAAGCTCAGTATTTCACAGCGATTCTAGTGGTCGTAAAGAGTCGTATTTAGCGTGAATTTTAGCATTTATCCAGCGGGTACAGATGTGAAGGAGTATCTAAGCATCTGTACTTTTCATTTAGAATATAACAATGTCCTAATATGATTAAATATTTAAATTTTCACTAAATGATAATTTTTTAATGCTTTGATGTTAATTTTTCAGTGAATGCTTTTTATACAATAAAGGGAGCTTTTTGCAGAGCATTGATAATGAAAAAATGGATTTGCTTGACCTGTGGAAAGTACAAAAAAATTGACCCAGATAATTTGAAAACAGGCCAAATTGTTTTCTTTTATCAGTTTAAAATTGATGCAGAAGAAATTCAGAAAATAATAAAACACGGCATTATCTTAAAACGGAAAAACAAAATTTTAACCATATTGGATGAAGGAGAAATTTTTTACTTACTTGATCGGGATGTATATCCGATCGATGCACCTGTTGATTTTATTTATAATATGTTCGGAAAATGTAGCTGTTCCCTCCATGACTAATAAGAATAATAGCATTTTGATATTAAATAACATTATTGGGGATGACTGGGATCAAAAAAGGAACTACTTAGTCGCTTAATGCTGGATGTAGTGTGTGCCGTAATCGCGGAATTGAAAAATCTAAAAAGAGTTTTGTTGCCAATAAAATATTTTCTCGTGTTGGTATAAGTGCATTCACTAAAGATGCTTGAGGTGACCATGGCGAATCAGGTTTAAAGACATTTACAAATTGGCCAGAATTCAATTCATGAGCACATAAATACCAGGGCAGAACAGCAGCTCCCATGCCTTGTTGCACAGCCGATTTAAGTACTGACATATTGCCACAACTGATATAAGGCTCGAGCAATACTGTATTTAAGTCATTATTTTGACTGGTGAATATCTGAGAAGTTAGGTTCTTTTGCACGCCTAAAGCAATGAAATTTAACTGTTTGAGTTGTTCTGGAAGCTCAATTTTTTCTTTATCACTCATATAATCCTGACTGGCAACCAGTATCATCGGTAAATCACAGACAGGGCGAATAATTAAACTCGAGTCATTGAGGAGTTTGGAAGAGATTCGAAAAACCAGATCGACTTGTGCACTGATCAAATCAATATTGTGATCTGATGTGTTGATGATCAGGCGTATCTTAGGATATTTTTGTAAGAACAAATCAAGAATAGGCAGCAATGCTTCTTGTGCAAATGTTGAGGAACATCCGATTCTTAATGTCCCTTTAGGGTCGCCAGCAAGGTCTGTTGCAACCGCAAAAGCATTTTGTGCAGCTTGTTTTAATGCTTTTGCATGAATATAGACTTCTTCACCTGCTGGCGTCAGAACAACATTTCGGGTATTGCGATGTAATAAACGGACACCAATTCTATTTTCCAGTTCTGCAATATGTCGACTGAGTTTAGAGCGCTGTACGCCTAAATCACGTGCCGCAGCTGAAAATCCAGCATGCTCGACCACCTCAACGAATAATAAGAGATCATCCAGTTTTTGCATGGCGGCCCAATCCATTATTGTTGCTAATTTTAGGACAGTATATTGTGGATTTTGTGGGTTTTGTCAGAGGCCTGAACTTGTTAGATTGATCTCCGTGAAATCTATGCAGGGTTTGTCGGTGAGCACGTTTAAAAATCAAATAATTAGGGTATTTTTGAGCTATAAATTTTTTGTAGCATTATTGCTGTCATTGCCTCTAAGCCCTGTTTTTGCGAAAGATAATGGGATTGCCGTAGATCAATCTATCTATCGGAATCGTGCTGTGTTAGCGGATTTTACCGCGGCATCCTGTCCAGATAATCCAAGAAGCTTAACGCAAGTCAGAGGTAATCTGTACCGACATACTACGGGTGCAGGCTTAGCCGTACATAGCGGTTTAGTTTTGATCACTAAAGAAGGTGCTTTGGTGATTGATCCAGCGATGACCTGCACATCGACATGGCTAAAAGATGAAATCAAGAAACGTTTTGATGTGCCTGTAAAATATGTGGTTTATACCCATGCACATGCGGACCATATCAGTGGTGGGCAAATCTTTAAAGCAGATGGTGCAACTATTGTTGCTAATCAACGTAGTCTTGAACCGATCGTGGGGGAGAAGTTAGCCACAGCATTACCAGATCGCGTTTTTGATCAGGACATGAAAATTAGTTTAGGGGGCGAGGAGGTTTTATTACATTACGTTGCACCGAGCCATTCAGACAGTATGGTCATGGTACTGTTTCCAAAATATAAAGCACTGCAATGTACCGATGTGTGTGAAAGTAAAAGCATGCCATACAATGATTTTTTAGATTTTTATTACACAGGCTGGATTGATAGCCTGGATTGGGTGATCAAGCAAGATGTCGATTTTATTGATGTTGGACATTATAGCCCTGCCACACGTGAAGATCAGATCGCATTGCGTCATTATATTGTCGACTTGCATCAACAAGTTTTGGATTTGGTTCGTGCAGGACAGTCGTGGGATCAGCTCTATCGTAATGTCAAAGTTAGCCCCGAAGTTCAGGACTGGATCGGTTTCAGTACGATGAAAATACCGAATATTCAAGGCATGTATCGTTGGGTAGCCAATCATCGTCGGGGGAACTGGTAGCCATATGGTCAGATAAAATAAGGGCTTTTCTGTTGAAGCAGGAGTTTGTATCGAGTCTGATGATTTGGTCTGAATAGGCAAATTCATGTGATGCATTATGCTGAAATGTAAAACCAGTGATGGAATTGATTTGGAACGCGTCTGAACAACAGATGAATGAGTGTTAAAGTGTTAGAAATTAAAGATTTAGAAACGTTTATATATGCTGTTGAAAACTCTTCTTTAACTGTAACTTCAGAAAAGCTAGGTATTGATCAATCTACGGTAACCAAACGCATCAATAATATTGAGAAAAAACTAAAAGGAAAGCTATTCAATCGTAAAAGCCGACCTTTGCAGCTTACGCATTTGGGAGAGCAGGTATACTTTAAAGGTCGTTATATCCTCGAGCAAATGGAACAATTAGAGTATTTTCATCAGCAAGAGGTTCTTCCAAATCAAGAAAAAGTGAGCATCGGTGTTCCAATTACCTTGGTGGATGATCTCTCTGAATATATTTATGAAAGGTATAAGCACGACCATTATTTGACAGGTGTTGAGATACAAAGTGGTTGGGGGCGAAGTCTAATTCAGCGAGTCGCTGAGAGTGAGTTACCGCTTGCCATTGTGATGATTCCTTCCAATCTTAATCTTGCGAACCATTTATCTTTCTTGAACATTGGGACTTTACCTTTAGTCGTGGTTTCGGCCAGAACTGGCGTGAAAGAACATACCAGTTTGGAGCGATGCAGTAAGAAAGGTTGGGTGATCCACCCTGAAGGATGTTGCTTTAGAGAATGCTTAAATAAAGAACTAAAGGAACGAAAGTTGTTCCTATATGCCAATAAAGAAATCTTCGGGATAGAACCGCAGTTACACAGTATTTTAAATGGAGATGGTTTGGGGATTTTTCCAAAGCCGTTTATAGATCAGCACTCGGCATTTAACTCTGACCTTGAAATTGTGGCGCTCGAAGATTTTAATGTTAGTGTTAATGTAGGCATTATTTATGCTGATCAGCGTCATTTGAAAGAAGTGAATTATTTCGCAAAAATTGTGAAAGAGCGATACTTCTAGCCAGTTAGCATGGCAAAGATTGGACTTGCTCTTTTAAGAAAAAAGCTCAAATGCTGCAAATTGGGGGATAAGATTTAAAGCAATAAGCGTAAGCACACATGTTAAGATAAAGCATCAAAATTAAAAACAAGCTAGGGCTTGAGCATGAGAAGAACATTAGGTTTGATGTCTGTTCTGATCGCATCAACGGGGATTTTTGCAACTGAACTACCAGTGGAACAGCAGGGTGAGCGAGTTGCTCCTATTCATTCAGCATTACAAAAAAGCAAGGATTCTCTGATTAAACAGTCTACGAAAAAAGCAGATATTGATGAAGAAGTTGATACTCAGGCTTTGAAATTAGGTGGGATTCATCGTCGAGAAGATGCTAGACAATACCTTGAGTTAAAAAATGAAATAGAAGAGAGCCGTGAACAGCCCGATGATAAAACCAAAAATCAGAAAGAAATATCCAATGTGATGACACAGAAGTAGATTTTATTTGATGTCTGGGGACAAATTAATTCTGTAGCTATCAAGCTGTTCACGCCAGTGCCATAATCACCAGATAATTTTTCATTTCGCTGATGCTGGAGTGTCCGATTAGCGCTGAGAAGGAACTCAAATGAGCAGAAATTATTGGGAAGAAGTGTATCAATCCAAACAAGCTGACCAAGTGAGTTGGTATCAGCAACACCCAAGTAAAACAATTGAGTTGATGCAATCTCTGGATGTGCCGTTGCATGCCAAGCTGATTGATGTGGGCAGTGGCGCCTCTCTCTTGATTGATCATCTGCTTGAAGCTGGATATCAATCTTTATATGTGCTTGATTTATCCGAAACTGCATTAGATATAACCCGTGCAAGGTTAACTGCAAAGAGCTTAGACAGTCGCCATGTGCATTGGTTAGTTGCAGATGTGTGTACGGTTGCACTTGCGTCTCAATTTTTTGATGTGTGGCATGATCGTGCGGTATTTCATTTTATGCTGACAGAGATACAACAGGAACAATATCTACACAATCTACGTCAAACATTAAAGCCAAGCGGATATCTGATTTTGTCTACTTTTGCTGAAGATGGGCCAACACAATGTAGTGGCTTAACGGTAGAGCGTTATAGTTTGGCTAAGTTGAGTCACAAACTGGACAAGGATTTTATATTGCTACATCACGAGATAGAGCTACATATTACCCCTTGGGGCACAGAGCAAAAATTTCTCAATACGATCTGGCAATTCAGAAACTAATATTTTAAAAGATCTACCGCTCATTTAAATGATGACGAGAGGTGAATTATTTTGAAACGTTTTAAACGTAAATGTAACTCGATGGTTAATTAAATATTAACGGAATTTATAAATTAAAAGTTAATTTCAATGGCTTAGCGGTTTAAACAATAAAAAGATAATACTTATAACTCTTGTTACAACGATTTTATCGACAAGTTATCGAAAATTTCCCATAGTCCTATGAACCTATAGATATTGGGAGAACTGTTATGGATAAGATTACAGTCATCGTCAAGGACCAAGAAGAAAACGAATCGATTGTCGTTGCACAGCTGAATGATTTAGAAGATCGTGATATTCCTTTTTTTAAACGGGTTGAACATATTGAAGTAGAAGGAAATATCATTTTTCCGAATATTGACTTACTTTTTGAAAGTGATACTGACGGTAAAATTTATAAGTTGGTTGCACCTGTGAATGACAAAAGATTTATCTGAATTTAAACCGATGATTCAACCTTATAAAAAGGCCCACTGATGCGATTGCAATCTGTGGGTTTTTATTTGAGAGTATTAAAATAATGTACAAGTTGAAGCGTATTTAAGTTGAAAATAAAGAGCTTGTTGAGTGAGATCATGGTACAAGCTCTTTTTATAGCGCAAGGTCATATTGAATCGATATGTTTTTATCAATGAATGGGGTTAAGACCTTTAACAATGTCATTAAACTCTGAACCATTTAACCAAAAAGATTTCTTTAAAAAAAGTGTGGTCATAATACTTTCTGCGGCTTCACTATTTTGGTTGTCACAAAATAGTCCGTAGCTATCACCTAACACAGTATTGTTCTCGATCAGGCGAATAAAGAAAGCATGTTGTTCGTCAGCATAACCAAGAATAGCATCACGTCGATTGTTCATTTTTCATGTCTCCACATCAAAAATATTTGAATAAAACTTAACTGCTGAGAGATCAAATAGATTAATGAATTAGATCAATGGCTTAACATTTTTGAGCTGAGTAAAAATAAGATAAGTCATTCATTTAAAACATTAATTTTAGTTTGTCTTATACATCCTTGTCTAAGTTAAACAAGCTAAAATCTGATCTATGGATTCATTGTTATGCAAAATTAATTGTACGTCAACTTGAATTTGTAACTTTTTCAAGTTAAATTATTTGAAAGTATTTTAAGCTTGGGTAGGGGGAAGTTATGTCCAAAAAAACTGAATTTGAGCATGGAGGGGCAAGAAGCAATGCTGGGCGGAAGGCACAGTTCACTGAGCCGACCAAAGTCATCCGTGTTCCCGAATCTCAAGTTGATTTCATCAAAAATTGGTTACTGAATAATGTCAAAACTGGTACTCAAACTGATTTGACGACATCAATGAAAATACAGAATGTCCAAGCTAAGAATGATCGACTTTATCACATTCCATTGGCAACGGAACGTGTTGCCGCCGGTTTTCCGTCGCCTGTCCAAGACCATGTTGAACAAGCTTTAGATTTAAATGAATTTTTAATTCGTAACGAAAATTCTACTTTCATTGTGAAAGCAAATTCACTTTCAATGTTAGATGCAGGCATTGATATCGATGATCCTTTGGTGGTAGATCGTAGTCTTCCTGCCAAATCTGGGGATATTGTAATTGCCTTGATTGACAATGATTTTACCGTGAAGCGTTTAATGGTTGATCACCATTTCAGCCCACCTAAAGTGTGGTTAAAAGCTGAGAATCCTGACTACCAGAATATTTATATTAGCGAGGGACAAGAGTTACTGATCTGGGGTGTTGTGACCTATAACCTGAAACCGATGAGATAAGCCCATGAGTCTGCCACAACGTATTTTTGCTTTGATTGATGTAAATAACTGCTATGTTAGTTGTGAGCGCGTGTTTAATCCAAAGCTGGAAAATCGTCCTGTGGTGGTGTTGTCCAATAACGATGGTTGTGTGGTTTCCCGTTCTTATGAGGCGAAACAGCTCGGTATTCGGATGGCTGTGCCTTTTTTTCAGATTGAAGAGATTATTCAACGGCATCAAGTCGAAGTTTTTTCAAGTAATTATGCCTTGTATGCGGAAATGTCGCGCCGTTTCATGAATATATTGGGCAGCTTTGTCGATCCATGCGAGCAGGAAGTGTATTCAATAGATGAATGTTTTCTAGAGTTAACCGCCTATCAACAAAGTTATGATCTTACTGCTTATGCGCATCAGATTTTAGATACCGTCAAAAATTGGTTAGGCTTGCCGTGCTGTATCGGGATTGGTTATTCCAAAACTCAAGCAAAACTCGCCAATAATCTCGCCAAAACCCATGCCTGTTTTAATAGTGTCTGTAATATCGTTGCTGAAGATCCCTGCGTGATTGAAGATTTGTTGCAGCATATGCCCGTAGGGGAAGTGTGGGGTGTGGGTCGTAAGATTCGACAACGTTTGGAAAAAATGAATGTCTACTCGGTGATGGATTTGCTGCAAGCAGATGCAAAAATGATGGGAAAGTATTTTTCAGTGCTGATGGAAAATACCGTCAAAGAATTACAAGGTATGGCTTGCTTAGAACTTGAGGATGTTGTGACAGACCGTCAACAGGTGTTGAGTAGTCGTTCATTTGGACAGCCGATTCAGGAGAAAAGTGATTTAAGTGGCGCACTGACTGAATTTAGTTTACGTGCCATAGAGCGCTTACGCCATCAGAAACTATTATGTAAGGCGGTTGGGGTAAGTATTCGTACTAACCGCTTTAATAAGGATCAGTATTATCGACCTTATACGGTCGTCTATTTGCCTGACTACAGTGATGATCGTTTAGAGATTATCAAAGCGGTACAGCAGGGGCTTGATCGCATTTTTCAAGCTGGGCATCGTTATAAAAAAGCGCAAGTGATCTTGTTAGACATCATTCCGCAACATAGCCATGCTGTGGATTTATTTCATGATACCGATGAACTGATTGCTCGTCGTAACCTCTCTACAACTTTCGATGGAATTAATGAAAAGTTCGGACGGGACACCATGACGTTGGGGCGTTTAATCACCCCTCATGGGAGGGCATGGCGTATGACGCAAAATCATAAATCACCAAGTTATTTGACTAATTGGGATCAAGTTTTAAAGATTGGATAATGATTTTTGTATAGATGGGTGGTTAATTGGCACTGAGCTGAGATGGGAATACCGCGACCAACAGATCAATGGCTAAACGCGTTTTAAGTGGCATATAGCTTAAAGCAGGCCAAACCACATGAATCGGGAAATCGACACTGGAAAACTCTGCCAATACCTGAACTAAACTGCCATCCTGTAGTTCTTTATGAATCAGCCAGTCAGGAAGCCATGCAATTCCTTGATCTAATAACACTGTATTTTTAATCGCCTGCATATCATTTAACAGCAATTTTGCTTTGGGTTTGATGGCATACAGTTGTTTGTTTTTATCTTGAAGATGCCATTTCGGTGGGGACCCAGAATAAGGATAAGCAATGGCCGTGTGCTGTTGTAGATCATCCAAGTCCTTCACTGTGCCTGATTGCTGTAGATATTTGGGTGTGGCACAGAGTAGCATCCGATGATCGCCTAGCTTTCTCGCAATCAAATGATGGCTATCTGGTAAAGCGCCGATACGAATAGCTAAATCAAAACCATCTTCGACCAAATCGACAGTTCGGTCATTAAAAGAGAGTTCTACCTGCAAATCAGCATGCTGTTGCGCCAGTTCAATCATCATTGGGGCAACATAGAGTTGTCCAAACAGAACTGGGGCCGAAATTCTTAATAAGCCCGTTGCACTGATTTTACCCTGATCCAACAAGCTTTCAGCGGCATGGATTTCTGCAATAGCACGCTGACTGTGCTCATAAAACAGCGTACCTTCGGCTGTTAAGCTGAGGGTTCGAGTAGTACGCTTAAATAAAGTCACGCCCAAACGTTGTTCTAAACGCGCAATGCTTTTACTCACAGCCGAGCGGGTCAGATGTAGTTGTTCAGCAGCATTGCTAAAGCTTCCTGCCTCGACCACCGTCACAAAGATTGAAATCGTACTCAGCTCAGTTTGCATGATTGTAGAATTTTTGGAATCAATTCACTGAAATAGTATCACTACTGGCGATTAAAATGTAATAGTAAGATAGCTCCATCAAGATATGGAGAACAAACATGGCGAAAGTGTTGGTATTGAAATCAAGCATTATGGGTGATCAATCACAGACGAGCCGTTTGATCGATGCATTTTTAAAACAACGTGCAGAAGCAGGCGTACAGGATGAAGTAATCATTCGTGATTTAACCACGCTTAACTTACCTGTACTGGATGCTGAAATTTTCCATGCACTGCGTGGTGCAGAACACGTTGCAGCGCCGATACAAAAGATTGTCCAGTTATCGGATGAGTTGATTGCAGAACTTAAAGCAACGGATCTATTGTTGATCGGCGCGCCGATGTACAACTTGAATGTGCCAACACAGTTGAAAAACTGGTTCGATTTGGTGGCGCGTGCCCGCCATACTTTTAGATATACCGAAACTTATCCTCAAGGTCTGGTTGAAGGTGTCAAGGCAATCGTGATGAGCAGCCGTGGTGGTATTCACCTTGGGCAAGTGACGGATGCAGTAACGCCTTATCTACAGTCTGTTTTAGGCTTAATGGGGATTCATGAAGTGAGCTTCGTTTATGCGGAAGGTCTGGATATTCCTGCTTTAAAGGTGGATGCATTAAAAGATGCACATCTAAAAGCCCAACAGGTTGCTGTTTAAAAAAATACCCCTTACTACCGAGACTTGGTAGGATCGGACACGCAGGGTGCCTGTTTGTCCGATTTTTTCATATTTAGATGAAATAAGGTTGATCGGCATCTGAGTGTGGTTTATTGAGCCCTAAGTTTTTTCTAGAGGCTAATGCTGGCGTTTGAATAATTTTCACCACGAAGGCAGCGACACTTTTACGTGAGATGACCGTGCCTTTAAAATGCTCATGGCGTTCCGTTGTTTCATAGTCAATTTCATCTTCATCCATGAGTCACGCCGCACGCAAAATACTATAATCCAGATCAGAGGCTTCTAATAAATCTGCTGCTTTACGATATGGGCCAAGGTATTTGCCGATTTCATTGCGATTCCATTCACCAAATTTACCTTTGACTTCATCATAAATGCCTAAGGAGTTGATCAGAATAATACGTTTAACGCCTGCGCCGTGCATAGCTTCAATGATATTCTGTGTTTGCTGTTCTAATTCACCAGCAAGGTTGGCATAAACAATATCTTGACCTTGGACGATCTGTTTTAATTTTTCCAGATCTAAAACATCCGCTTCAATGACTTTTGCATTGTTCGGCAAATCAGTGCCTAATTTTTTTGCATCACGGAGTAATAGCGTTTGAGTCAGTTCAGGCTCGTTGGCTAACATGTTAATGACCCATTGAGCAATTTGACCTGATGCGCCAAGAATTAATACTTTTTTCATTTTGAACTACCTTTATTTCACTTTTTCATTCAAGAAAACACATGTGAATGTCATTTTCTTGATCTTTGATGATTTTATTTAAGCTTAAAAATACGAAAAGGATTGACCTGAAATGCTCAGTTGTTTGCCTAATTTGATGAGCTTGTCGATTTTTGCAGTATCCATAAAAAAGCCCCATCGAAATGAGGCTGATATAACAATTATGATTGAATTAGCGAATATTCTTCCACCACTGTTTAAACGGTTGCTGTTCATTATCCAGCTCAACCAATTCTCCAATCATCGGCGTCGCAAGGCGATATTTTCTGCTTTTTGAATATTCAACAATACGGGTAATCGGTTCATACCAAGCATGCTTGGCCAAACTGAATTTTGAATGGTGTACAGGAATCATATTACGCGCATTCAGTTCTTCAGTGGCTTGGGCAACCTCATCAGGATGGCAATGTACTGAACGCCAAGCGGCGTCATATTGCCCATTTTCCATTAATGCCCAATCAAAGGGACCGTATTTCTGTCCAATCTCGACAAAGTGCTTGTCATAACCACCATCACCGGTGTAGAAAATCTTTTTATTCGGGGATTGAATCACGAAAGAAACCCATAAATTCTTACCACCATCAAAGGCACGTCGTGAATCATGATGGGTGGTTTCAGTGATAATGCTAATCCCATCATCAAACTCGATTCGATCACCCCAATCTCGCTCGATCAGTTTATTTTTGGGATAACCCCAGTATTCAAAGTGTTCACCGACGCCTAGACCAGTAATCACGTATTTAACTTTGTCTTTGAGTTTAAGTGCCGTTTCATAATCTAAATGGTCATAGTGATCATGCGAAATCAGCAAATAATCAATCTCAGGTAAATCCTCAACCCGATAGATATCAGTCCCTTTATAGGCGCGTGTGCCCCAAGGGAAAGGAGAGGCTTTGCCACTCATAACAGGGTCGATCAAAAAGGTTTTACCATGCAACTGCATAAATACCGATGAGTGTCCAAACCAGATCATGACATCTTGTTTTGGATCAAGAGCAAGTAGATTGGTTTTAATGGAAGGAATGGGATCAATCGGATTACGATGAGGAATGGTTTTAATAAAGGTTTTATAGAGTTCAACCGCAATACTAGAGCCTTCGCTCATGCCTGATTTTTCAATTAAATTTCGAAATTGACCTTGGCGATAGTTGGGAGAGCTTTCAATGACTTGTAGTCGTTCACCAGAAGGGATTCTACCGAATAAGGGTTGTTGTGCATATATAACACTCGCTGCAATAAGCAGGGCCACGGCGATCGCAACAAAAAGAATAAGCATAAATGGAGTCAACCTTTTCATTTGAGCATTCGATACGATATTAATAAAAACTAAAAGCGACAAAATGATGAAATATTGTCTAAAAGTCGATGAATGAAAACTTGCCTATTGTTATTGAATATTTGCCTAAACGAACGAGAATTGAATGTGTATTGATGTGATTGAGCAAAAGGAAGTCATTTAGCAGGACTTGGTTTATGCTAGACTATGCAAGGTTACAGTGTTGTAAATCACTGTGAGTCAAGACAACGAGTAGGTAGCATGATCGGGCAGCAAAGAAACATATTGGCAACTTTAGGAATAGATGTTTGGATTCCTAGAGAAGTGGTATGTCAAAAAAATACTGCACCGAACCTATGGCGAGATCAAATTGTTGAAGAAGCTTCGCAACCGTTGACACCGATATTAGATGTCGTACCAACGCCAAAAGAAATTCAAGTTGCATCGCGACCAACATTAGCGATCACTGAAAAAGAAATTCCTCAGCCTACAGAAATTATTGCCAAGCCTGTTGTAAAAGAAGCTGTTGTTGAAAAAGAACAGATTGTTATTACAACGCAGATTCAGGCATTTGAACTGCAAATGTATGTTTTAGAAAACTGTGCCATTTTGTTGGAAAGCAGTCAGCTCAGCGATGCACAAAGGCAGCTCTGGCAAAATATTCAAAAGGCACGATTGGGTCAATACGCAGAGTTGAAATGGCCATTTCCCTTGGCTGCATTTCAAGAGAGCAGAGGACTACCATCCTATATTCAAGGCTTTCTGGATGCTACTGCAAGCGGCAGAAAGATATTATGCTTAGGTCAACTGGACTTTATTCAGCATTCTAATATATTACATTTAGCGAGTTTAGAAGAAATGCTGGCTCAACCTGTCTTGAAAAGACGATTGTGGCAGCTCATGCAATAAAGAACGGAAATCGAATCATGAAGAAAGTCGTTGTATTCAGCCAAATAGATCAGGACGTGATAGCGCAGTTACAGCAAGATTATCAGGTGGTGGTGCTCAATCCTAAGCTTGGTGATATCAATGAACAGATTCGGGCCGAAGTCGTTGATGCCGATGCCATGATAGGTGCAGGGCGTTTACTCAATGAAAGCAACTTAGCACCTGCACAAAAACTTAAAATTATTTCGACCGTGTCGGTTGGCTATGATAATTATGATGTCGCCTATCTCAATCAAAAGAAAATTTGGCTTGCCAATACGCCACACGTTTTAACGGAAACCACAGCCGATCTAGCCTTTAGCTTGTTACTGAGTGCCGCACGTAAGATTCCACAATTAGATGCTTGGACTAAGCAAGGGCAGTGGAAGCGTACCGTTGCGACGGAACAATTTGGGGTAGATGTTTTCGGCAAAACCCTTGGTATTATTGGCTTGGGTAATATTGGAGCCGCGATTGCCCGTCGTGGTTTTTATGGTTTCAATATGAATGTTTTGTACCATAATCGCCGTGAAAAGATTGAGGTGGCTCAGGCCTTCAATGCACAGTATCGTGATTTAGATCAGTTATTGCAGCAATCTGATTTCATTGTAGTGGCCGTTGATTTGAATACTGAGTCTAAAGCACTGATTGGTGCAGAACAGTTTGATTTAATGCAGAAACATGCAGTGTTTGTGAATATTGCTCGCGGTTCGGTGGTGGATGAACATGCATTGATTGAAGCATTACAGCAAAATAAAATCTTTGCCGCAGGTTTGGATGTGTATGCCAAGGAACCACTACAAAGTTCTCCATTATTTGAGCTAGCAAATGCCGTGACTGCACCACATATCGGTTCGGCAACTGCTGAAACACGTCAGAAGATGGTCAACCTTGCCTATCAGAATTTGATTGATGCATTAGAAGATCGTACACCTCGCTATTTAGTGAATCCGAAGTTTGAATAATTGCTTACAATGCTGATCATTTGATTGCTGCATTATTGTGCGGCCTCATCTTTTTAAATTGATTAATATTGGTACACTTGCGCCCTTTGTGACTTCGTCTTGGGGTGTCTGGTGTTCGAGAAATTAGCTGAACAAAGTTTGGGTTTAATGGGCTGGGAAATTGACAATCATTGGGATTTAAATATTGACCAATGCGTCATGATTGCGGCCCCGCATACCAGCAATTGGGATGCTTTATATGCCCGTTTAGCATTGAAAGCCTTGGGTGTTAATGTGCGCCTGACCATCAAAGACAGTTATATGAAATTGCCATTTGGTCCTTTTGTGCGTGCAATGGGGGGGATCGGTATTGATCGTCGTGCCAAGCATGAAGGTCAAGAACGTCCAAGTATGGTTCAGCTGATGAGTGATTTATTTAAGACGCACCCTAAGTTAGTCATGCTAGTGACTCCAGAAGGAACGCGTGCTAAACAAGAGCAATGGAAAACTGGTTTTTATCATTTGGCAATAACAGCGGGTGTACCGATTGCACTTGCGTATATGGACTATGCCAAGAAAAAAACAGGTGTAGGAAAAATTGTTTATCCTACAGGGGATTATGAAAAGGATATGACCGAGATCATGTCTTTTTATGCCACGATCAATGCGAAATTCCCAGAGAAATTTAGTGTAGATCAGCGTTACGTCGCGGCAGAGTAATTCAGTCGATTTCAAAAATCATAAAGTAAGGCGGGATTTTCCTGCCTTTTATAACACTTTGTTGCAAATTTCTCCTTTTTTCAATGCTATATTAAATTTCTTTATTAAAATCATAGAGAAACCACTTGAGATCGTTCCTGCTCGCCTGTGGCCTTTTCGCCACAACTCAACTGAGTCACACTGAGGTTTTTTTGCCTGCGCATAGTGCTGGGCAAACAGAAGTGCCTGAAATTGGCAGCGGTATAGGTTTACTCGATCAACAAAAAGAAAAATTTATTGGCGAAAAAGTCTATCGTGAAGTACATCGTCAAATGCCAACGGTGCAAGATGCATGGTTGGAGGATCAGTTCTTGCAGGTCTTTTCAGGTATTTTAAGTCAGACTCAACTTGGTCAACCGATTGGCTTGGTGATTATTAAAGATCCTCAAATTAATGCCTTTGCCGTTCCTGGTGGTTTATTTGCATTGAATACAGGTTTGATTACTTCAGCTAAAAATCTGGATGAGATTGCTGGGGTTATGGCGCATGAGATTGCACACGTTGCACAGCGACACTATAGCCGCTCTCAAGAAGCATTTAAGGGGCAAGGTTTGCTTGCATTGGCGGGGATTCTTGTTGGGGCTGCCATTGCATCTCAAGCCGATGGCAATGCGGGTGCAGCGGTAATGATGGGGACCCAAGCGGCATTGATGGATAAGCAGTTGAGTTATAGTCGTAATCAGGAACGTGAAGCGGATCGTATCGGGATGCAGTTTATGTATGCTGCAGGTTATAACCCACAGAGTATGGCAGATTATTTTGAAACCATGCATCGTGCCACCAGTCGTGTTAGCTTTTTACCAGACTTCTGGTTTACCCATCCTTTAACCACTGAGCGGATGAGCGAAGCACGTTTACGTGCTAATCAATTACCGAAAGTGAAGTCAAAAATTTACGATCTCGATTTTGAAATTTTAAAACTCTATACCTTAGTGGTTTCAAGTCAGGCCACTGAACTTCAATTACAGTCAATGGCAAATCAAAAAAATACAGCTGCACAATTGGCATTGAGCAAGTTCTATCTTGAACAAGGTGACTACGCACAAGCACAGGCCAATTTGGATTTAGTAAAGCCGAAACTCAAGAATCATGTGCTGATTCCTTTGATCCAAACTGATATTTATTTGGGCCAAAATAAGTTAGATCAGGCCTATGCCACAATTAATCCGATTCAAAAGACCATGCCGGAGAATAGAGCCTTGTCCTATAAGTTGGCGGAAGTTTTGATTCGCCAAGGGCAAGTTGCACAGGCACAAACTTTGGTACAACGCTTTATCCACAAAAACCAGCGTGATATAGAAGGCTGGCAATTACTGCAACAAGCCACCAATTTAGATAAGAGTTCACCATTACAAGCAGTCAATGTATTGGGTTATCGTGCAGAGGCAGAGTATTGGTCGGGTTACGAAGAAAATGCAATTAAATCGATGTTACACGCACAACGGTTGGCGAAAGGGAATTTAGCCATGTCAGCCAAGATTGATGCGCGTTTAAAACAGATGCAAGATGAACGCCGTATGCGACTGTAATCGACTTCCTTAGTTGATATTTACTGAGACGTATTCAGTTTAGAAAGAGTAATAACGATATGGAAATCAAACTAGAAAAATTTCATAGGCATGACTTTAAGCTTTATTACCAACTGGTTGGAAATGAAAAAGTTATGGCGATGATTACAGAAAGAGCGATTCCTGAAGAAGAGGCGATGAAAGATTTTCAGTTGCTTATCGTCAATAATCGATTACATCCGAAATTTGGTCATTTTAAAATATTAGATGTGAATACTAATGAATATATAGGCTTAGCGAAATTGGAAATCAAAAACTTGAATGACAATGAGGTTGAGTTGGGGTATATGCTTTTACCAAGTTATTGGGGAAAAGGTATAGCTCGTAAAGTTAGTCAACAGCTACTGAGTGATGCCAAAAAGCAAAATTCAATTCATCGGATATTTGCGATTATTGACCCTAACAATATCGCATCACGTAAAATTTTAACAAGTCAGGGATTCATTCATACAGCGTTCAAAGATTATGATGGGCTTGCTGGTGAAATACTTGAACTAAAGCAGAGCCTTATTTAACTTATATCAAACCATAAAACTTAAAGACGACTTATATTTATAAAACTGAGGGGAAAATTGTTATGATCAAAGGGCAATGTTTGTGTGGTGCTGTGCAGTATCAATATCATGCAGAAATTGAAAACAGCATTTTATGTTATTGCAGTCATTGCCAACAGGCACAAGGTTCAATTGCAGGGTGGAACAGCCCGATTGAGCAAAGCAAATTTGAGTTAATTTCTGGGCAAGAGCAACTGAAAGAATATTTTCATACAGTTAACAAGGCGCGTGTATTTTGTCAAAATTGTGCCAGTCCGCTCTATTCTTATCGAAAGGATTTGCCTGATGTAATTCGTTTACGCCTAGGCACTGTGACAGAAGGTAATATACCCGCACCGAAGGAAGAATTTTTTCTGGAGCATAAACCAAAATTTATTGAATTAAGATAAGATGACGTGCGTAAGCAATTGCTGAGAAGTTAGAACATTTATGAAGAAAATTTTAGTTTTTATTTTTGCGATCAGCAGTGTGGGGATCAGCTCAGCAGCATCGATTGAGCAATATGCAAACTCAGTGGATAAAATTCGTGGTGTATATGCACAGGATATCCGCAGCTTTTTACGGAGTCTGAATCCACAAACGTCACAATTTACGCCTGAGCAGCAAGCAAAGTACTGTCAGATTAATCAGCGTTATATTCAGGATATGTCTGATGCGATTGAACAAAATCGTTCATCATTACCAACGCAATATGCCAACATGAGCAAGCAGGATTTAATCAAGCAGGTGGTTGAATCAAAAGAAATGCAAATGCTTGCGAAATATAATGTTCAGTGTGATTTTAAATAATATGGTGATATCAGAACAGCTTGAAAATATTTTTACAGAAGAAATTGTATTTAAAGATGTAAGAGGCCACTTGGTGGGTTTCTTAAAAGAATCAAAAGCGAAAACTATCGTTTTAAATTATGATGATGTGGGCGAAAAAGTCACAAATAAGAGTTGTATAGATGAAATAGATTTTAAGATTGAAGCGATTGTTTACCAAAATAATTGTCTACTTGGATATAGTACTGTCAGAATATATGTAGCTTTAGGTGAATGTCATATAGAAAAAGCGAGTGGAGTCGTATCTTCAGAATTGGGAAATTTAATTTTGTATTATAGTATGGACAGCGTAGAAGAAGGCGAAATATACGCATATTCTTCAGATCTTATTTATCAGTCTACTTAAATTTGCTGATCTGTAAGTAAATATAAATAGATCTAGTAAGACAAAAAAGTGTTTGGAACTAACACAAAAGTAAGCATTAAAATTTTGGCTTAGCTTAATTTTGCTTTAATTTTAGCAGATACTTGTGCAGGATCGGCACGCCCGGCTATGATCGGACGTAGAGAATTCATCACCTTACCCATATCTTTCATGCTAGTAGCTTCTTGAGCAGCAATCGTTTGCTCAATGATGGAATCAAGTTCTTCCTCAGTCATAGCTGCTGGTAGAAATTGAGAAATAACCTCAACTTCGGCTTGTTCCTTACTAGCTAAATCATCTCGACCAGCGCCAGAAAAGGCCTTGATCGATTCTTTACGTTGTTTAATTTGCTTTTCAATGACCGCAAGAACCTGAGCATCGTCAAGCTCAATGCGCTCATCGACTTCGATTTGCTTAATTGCTGCTTGTACACCACGAATAACCGTTACTGTTGCCATATCTTTGGCACGCATTGAATTTTTTAACACGTCAGTAATTTGGTTTTTTAAAGTATTCATAGTCTCTTCAGCAGTCAATCACAAATTAATTAGTAAAGGCGAGTAGTACGTACAGATTCGCGAGTCAATTTCTTTTGATAACGCTTAACTGCAGCAGCTTTTTTGCGCTTACGTTCTTGAGTTGGTTTCTCATAGAATTCGCGCTTACGAACGTCAGCTAAAACACCCGCTTTTTCGCATGAACGTTTGAAACGACGGATAGCTACGTCTACTGGTTCGCCTTCTTTCAACTTAACTTGTGGCATGTAAAATCCTCTAAGATGATGGATAAGATCTAACGCACTATTGCACTAGATCGCAAGTGAAGGTCAGTATTTTACTCATTTACAACTCAGATCACAAGTCTATAATAGCTCAGATATTACTTTTGATCGTTGTAAAGGCAGTTTAATGATTGTTTTGGGCTTAGAAACTTCGTGTGATGAAACTGGGTTAGCACTCTATGATAGCGAGCTCGGCTTACGTGGACAGGTTCTATATAGCCAGATTAAATTGCATGCCGAATATGGTGGCGTCGTTCCTGAATTGGCTTCACGTGACCATGTTCGCAAGATGATTCCTTTGATTAATCAACTGCTTGAGCAAAGTGGTGTCAAAAAACAAGAAATTGATGCAGTTGCCTATACTCGTGGTCCTGGACTGATGGGCGCACTAATGACAGGTGCTTTATTTGGCCGCAGTTTGGCATTTGCATTTAATAAACCTGCGATTGGTGTGCATCATATGGAAGGTCATATGCTTGCACCATTACTTTCGGAAACTCCACCGGAATTTCCGTTTGTGGCTTTATTGGTTTCAGGTGGGCATACTCAATTAATGGCGGCCTATGGCATCGGTCAATATGAATTGCTTGGTGAATCGATTGACGATGCAGCGGGTGAAGCCTTTGATAAAGTCGCAAAAATGATGAAGCTGCCTTATCCGGGCGGTCCAAATATTGCGAAGTTAGCCTTGCAAGGTGATGCAAAAGCATTTGAATTCCCAAGACCAATATTGCATCAAGGTTTGGATTTTTCTTTTAGTGGTCTTAAAACTGCAGTTTCAGTACAACTGAAAAAGTTAGGTGAAGAAAATCGTGATGCGGATGTGGCTGCATCTTTCCAAGAGGCAGTTGTAGATACACTCGCTAAAAAATCAGTGAAAGCTTTAAAACAAACGGGTTTAAAACGTTTGGTGATTGCTGGCGGTGTCAGTGCAAATCTGCGTTTGCGTGAACAATTAGAAACTTCACTGGCAAAGATCAAGGCACATGTTTATTATGCCGAGCCCGCATTGTGCACAGACAATGGCGCCATGATTGCCTTTGCTGGATATCAACGTTTAAAAGCAGGGCAACATGATGGTTTGGCGGTGACGACAACACCAAGATGGCCAATGACTGAGTTACAACCAACCTAAATGCAACGCATTCTTCTAAATTGATCCTTAGATTATGGATCAATTTAGACCATTCTTATATTTAAAAATCAAATTCTTGATTTATGTACATGGCAAAGAGTTAAAGTCGACGCTATCGTATTAGAGTATTGGATAAATTATTTATTTTTGATGAGCTAAAACTCATTGTGGAGTACAAAAGTTGAAAATTTCTTATATTTTTACATGTGGCCGATTAGAGTCTTTATTTAAGATTCTCTGCCTCACTCAACAAGGTGAGAAAAAGGTCGAGTCAAAAGAAAAAGTCGTTGAACAATATAGAAAAGATATCGCTTTAGGGCGTCCTTTTGAAGAAACTGAACTTTATCAAATAATTGAAAAAAGTGAAGAAAAAATTGTCATTAATCGCTTGAGCAATATTCTTCGAGAAAAACCTACTCAGCAGAAGAGTAGCTTTGATGCAGACGAATATAAGACAGGTGCATGGTCTGAGTTTAGTGATTATAAGCTGGCAGTTCGATTTTCAAATGCGAAAACTGAGTTAAGTGAAAAACACTTTGCGAAAACTGGTGAATACATGACCAGTCGTGGTGTCGCAAAATTGACAGGTTTCAATCCAAGCAACATTAAGAATATGTTGCATCATAAAAGAAGTGTAGTGAGAAAAATGCTCACCACATTGGAAAAATTAGCCAGAGAGTATTGATCTTTAAATCTTGAAATGGATGCAGAGGAAATCTATTGCTCTGCATCTTTTATAATTAATATTTTAATTATCAAATAATTATATTGTATTTTTTTAATAATATATAAATAAAAAGGAGTGAATCATGTGGGTGGTTAAAGCAGCCAATGGCTGTGCATGGTTAAGTATTCTGCTTATTATTGCGGCTACAGGCTTTTCAATCTATGTTCTCAGTATTCCATGTACAACGGATCGAATCTGTGAAATGCCCCCAATTCATTTATTCTTTTTTTTGGTACTGTTGGTCTCGACTGTTTGTAATCTTATTGGCATGGTACTGTCTGCGATAGCAAAGGATGGCGAGCAACCCGTTAAAGAATCAGCAAAAGCAGCATTGTTCTTTAACGGGAAAGTGATTGCATTTAACTTGGTATGTACAATATTCCTACTTTTTATTTTAATGGTCTAGAACATCTTTTAGCTGATTTGTTTTGAACGATCTGCTTTTGACAATACTGCCAGACAAACAAAAATCAAAGCCATTCCAATCCAACCAATCGGGGCGAGTTGTTCACCGACTAATAATACTGCAAACAAAGCGGCAACCAGTGGTTCAAACAAGGTCAGTGTGGTCGCGGTACTGGCTGAAATGGTCTTTAAAGCATAGCCAAATAACAGATAACCGAGAAACATCGGGATCAGCATCATATAGCCCACAACATACAAATTCACAGGTTCATCAAACAGGTTTGAACCCGTAAAAAATAATGTCGGTAGTAAGATTAAAGCACCAAAACCAAAAATTAATCCCATAGATGCTTTTGAGTCGACACCACGATCAATCATCTTTTTTGCAGCCCAAGAATATAACGAATAGGTTAGGGCTGCGATCAGTCCAAGAATAATGCCAATGCTTTTTTGGTCTGCCGCAATCGTTTGTGCAGATGCTTGGGAGTGTGACTCTCCTAGAGAGAGCAGCAAGACACCAGCGACGCCAAAGATAAAGCTGATAAACCACTTGCCAGACAGTGCTTTTTTATCAAAGAACTTCTCCAGTATTGCCGTAAATAAAGGGGCTGATCCGATTGAAACTACTGTACCAATGGTAATCCCTGCCATACGCATCGACGAATAGAAAGCCAGTGGATAAATCGCAACCGAGACCATGCCAATCAACAATAATGGATAGTAAGAGCGAATTTGAGGTAAATGACTGCGGATATTTTTATGGGCCAATAAAGCTTGTAATAAACCACCGCCGCCCATTGCAATTGCGCCAATCGCTAAGGGACTTAGATTTGGAGCATAAGAAGCGGCTGTGCCTGTCGTTCCCCATAAAATAGAGGCAATGAGGACGGCAATAAAACCAGAATGAGCACTGAGGCGAAAAGAGGTGCTACTCACTTTGAAACCTCTTGCGCTAATAGGCTCTGAACTATTTGTTTTGCAGCAAATACTTTGTCACTTGAACTTTCTAAACCGGCACGGGCAATCGAACCCTCCAAGATAAATGAAATCAGTAGTGCCAGTTCTTTGACTCGTTGTGGGTTGGTGCTGAGCTGCTGTAAATGACCCGCTAAAATCGCTTCAATTTCATCTTTATGCTGTTTAACCGCCAAACGTTCAGGACTATGTGCAGGGAATTCTGCGGCTGCATTGAGTAGGCCACAACCACGAAAGCCTTTTTCATAAGCAAATTCTGCGTGATCCTGATAAGCATCAAAAACCGCCAAAATACCGTCAATCGGGGTTTGGATTTGAGCTTTTCTCTTTTCATATAAATCCAGCCATTCTTGATGGCGAGCTTCGATGTAGCAGGTGATCAGATCTGATTTGGTGGCAAAATTATTGTACAGCGACATTTTTGCCACATTGGCTTTCTCTGTAATGCTATTGATGCCTGTATTGCTAATGCCATCGTTATAAAACAATGTAGAAGCTGCATCCAAGATTTTTTGTTTTGCTGATTTAGTGTTCATAGTAAAAAATTATTTATGTATACCGATCTACCTAATTTTATTGAAAAGTAAATTATTTGCAAGGGGAAATTGGAATTTCATTGAATTTAGATGAACAGGATGGCATCGATTAAAACGCTGACATTACGCTTTAATCGATAGATGGATTATTCAATATTTTTCTTACTGTGGATAAAAGCCAATCCATACACAGGCCATTTCTTCTCGGATTTAAGGTTATTGACCAACCATGCCACCATGACGAGTGCAATAGAGCCTAATAACACGGGGAAAAATAAGAAACTCCATTGGTATTGAATGGTATTGGCTGTTAGCAAGATCACCAATGGATTTGCGCCAGCAGGTGGATGAACACAACGCAGAAGTTGCATGGCTGCGATGGCACAACCGACAGAAAGCGCAATGCTCAAAGCTGATGTACCAAAAACTTTAAGAAACAGTAAGCCAATAAATGCTGAGACAAAATGTCCCAAAATTACATTGCGAGGTTGAGCCAAAGGCGATTGCGATACGGCATATAAGATGACACAGGTTGCGCCAAAAGGAGCCATGATAAATAGATTGTGGGTGAATTTACTGAGCAGGATTAAGATCAAGATGCTTAAGGTGCCGCCAATTAAACTTCTTATAATATCAATGGATTGGGGTAAGGGAGCAAGATGTTCTCTACCGTTGAATAAAGATAACATGGTGATCTCACGACTGGGTTGCTTTATGGCGATAATAGAACTAAAATTATAAATAGTACAGATCTGTACTATTTTAAATGAGTAAATCTTTATGTCGAAGTCTGCTGATAAAATTTTGCATACCGCAGAAAAATTATTTTATGGAAATAGTTTTGTTGGTGTCGGGGTCGACCTTATTCGAGATGAATCTGGCTGTTCAAAAACCACGATGTACACCTATTTCAAAAACAAAAATCAATTGGTGAAGTCAGTCTTAGAAGCACGTGATGAAAAGTTTAGGCAGCGTCTATTGGATTATGTGGCGGAGGCAACAGGGCGAGAGGCATTGAACAGGTTGATCGATTGGCACTTATTATGGTTTCAAGAAGATAACTTTAAAGGATGTTTATTCGTCAGAGCTGTGGCTGAGTCGCATTTGGGTGATCAAGACATCATCTCTGTGTCTAAAGAACATAAAGTTTGGATTAGAAACTTGATTACGGAATATTTGCAATCTTATTCAAAAACAGAGATGTTGGTTGAAGTGACGTATACGCTGATTGAAGGGCTCATTAGCCGATTCTTGGTCGAAGGTTATGATGCAAAGGTGGCAGCCGAGATCAAGGATTCAATTAACCAATTGATTGATACTTTGAACCCTCAGAGCAACTAGATTGCAAAGGGAAATGATGAGCCTTTGACGTTTTAGCAAAGACTCATCAACGTGTTCAGTTTATTTAATCCTTAAATGCATTCTGATCTTCTACATCCACATATTCGATATAACCACGGCCTTGAACAGGGGTATTTAAATATTCACCTGTGAAGGTATAAGCACTGGCATAGCCAATGCCATGACCATAACGGAATGGACTATCAATTTCTGCGGTAATATCTAAAACTTTCTGATCAGCATCATCCTTGACGGACCAAGAGAACAATTGCGGTAAGCGCATTTTCTTACCACTTGGTGAAACATAGTCATCGACTTGATGTGCAATCACCTTGAATTCGACATTGGTATAGACTTCAGCAGGCATGTCGGTATGTCGAACATGCAATGTATAGGCTGCTGGTTGACCCAAAATATCAGCTTTAGTGAGTAATAATTGGGTGCTATCCGTCAAATTGATAATTTGATAGGTAAAGAAATCGAGTGGTAATTTATACGGTTCAGGGAGTAGCTTTTTCACGACTCCGTGTGCACCTGTAGCGCGGGCATATTCATAGGTACATAAGCCTTCGGCAGGCGTGATTTTACCTTGATACTCAAGCTGACCTTTGAAGTTTGCCAATAAACTAAAATGATCATAAATCGGGGTTTTGATAAACCATGAGATTTGATTGGTGACATCTAAATCAAATTCAAAGCTGAGTCCATGGTAGGCACCTTTGAGATGAATATTCGGTAGAGTTCCTTGGATCGAAACTTCTTCACCGAGCTCAATAGTTGTCCCATTGTCTTGAATATTGGTCTGTTCTGGAATGATATAAGCTTTGAGTAGATGCTCATCTACCGCAGCAGTACTAGAGAAAAACGTTGCAGTCTTTCTTGGGTCACCTAAGGTAATATCATCATGGTCAAATGCAAGTGCCCCTGGTGTACCCAATAAAATCATAATATTTAAATAACGATGAGGCTCAGGCAGCAGAGGAAAGAAGATCCCATAATGTGTCCAGGTATAAAAAATCCCATCAGTGCGTGGGCGAATGATGTCTGGTTCTGAAAAGGGTGTTGTTGAATATTTTACCGCTTTATCAAGCGTACCTTGTGCCAATAACAGGCTTTTACCCAAAATTTTGCTGGTCAGGGATGTCGGTGGCAATTGTTTCTTCATCTTGTTTCCTAAACTCAATCCATGCTGTGACAGCTAGATTATGAGAAACAATTGCCAATGCTAAGCGGAAATAAGGACAAAGCTACGGCTTTTCAGGACATTTACGCAGAGGCTTTGTTCGACAATTTTTCTAGATTTTGTGAGCCAATCCAGTGCTTTGAGAACTGATAGGCTGCACGTCCAGAACGCTGACCACGAGCTTGGCACCATTTCAAACTTTCACCACGAACCAGATCGTTATATTCCAAGCCAGCTTTCACAATGTAGTGCTCTACAATTTGTAAATACAACTGTTGATCCATTGGATAGAAGGAGAGCCACATTCCAAAACGATCCGAGAGCGAAATTTTTTCCTCGATGGCTTCCTGTGGATGGAGTTCTGTATATTGCGGTACATCAACCTTACGTACCGGTGTGTTTTCGTGCATAAACTCAGGCAGTAAATGACGACGGTTACTGGTTGCATAGATAATAAAATTGCTTGAGCCTGATTGCAGTGAACCATCTAAGACGCTTTTTAAACTACGATAATTTTCATCTTCGGCATTGAAAGCCAGATCATCGCAATAAACGATAAATTTTTCAGGACGATGTTCAATCAGCTTTTGAATTTTGGGTAAATCAGATAAATCATCACGCTCAATTTCAATCAAGCGTAAACCCTGAGTTGAATACTCGGTGAGAAGCGCACGTACAATCGATGATTTTCCAGTACCACGAGAACCTGTCAGTAAGACATCATTGGCAGGTAGGCCATTCAGGAACTGTAGGGTATTTTGAATGATCTTGTCTTTTTGGCGCTCAATGCCTTTTAAGTCTTCCAAATGCATTTTCTTAGGTTGTTGTATGGCGACCAGCTGCTGATTTTCCCAACGGAATGCGATTGCTGAAAAGTCAGTGGGTTGCTTTGGTGCAGGGAGAACTTGCTGAAGCTGTGTTAAAACACTTGATAGCGATTGAAGAATAGATTCGGGTAAATCAAGGATAGCCATACATATAAACCAAACTCAATGATGAATAGGGATACTATCACTGCTATTACCGAAATAAAGAAAATATCATCAGAAATATCGAAATAAATCGATTTTACCCTTGATTGTTGTGGCTGCTTTTTGCATTGTATAGGTGCAAGAATATAAAAAATAAGCTGAAAATCAGGATCGCGAATGTTCAATAGAGTTCAAGAGAAAAAGAATACATATCAGACACATAGAGTTGATGTGTTGCAAGAACGCTTACGACATGCCAGTTCTTATGCCGAATGGAAAGAAATTGCACTTAAACTGGATGAAGAATCAGGTCATGAAGCATGGAAATATGACAATGAATCGCCTTATTATGATGCGGAAATTTTATCTAAACGCTATAACTTATTAAAAAAATATCGTATGCAGCATCGGACTTTAGATCTGATCTATGTGTTAAGAGAAGGCCTGTCTTATGACTTTGCCAACATTGGGCATCCGATGTTGTTTGCACAGACCTATATTGGTACTAAAAAAATCATTGAAAACTATGTTGAGGAAATGAGTGATTGCCTACGTTACTTGGCTTCGAGTGAATGTATTACCTTTCAACTAAAAGAAAAAATTCAGTTTTTTGAAGAATGTCAAAAGGCCTATGGTCAACCCGCTGTGATGTTTTCTGGAGGTGCGACGCTAGGTTTATTTCATACAGGGGTGTGTAAGGCATTAATAGAACAAGATCTGATGCCTCAAGTTTTATCGGGTTCAAGTGCAGGGGCAATCATGACAGGCATGTTAGGTGTTTCTACGCCAGATCAAGTTCATGAATTGCTGCAAGGGGAACATTTTTTTAGTGATGCCTTTAAATTTAGGAAAGTAACGGAATTATTGCGGGCGAATGGTGGTATTGCCGATGTGATGTATTTGAAAAAATTTCTGATGCAGAACTTGGGCGATGTCACGTTTGCCGAGGCCTATAAACAATCTAAACGTCATATTAATATCGTGATTGCACCCTATAACACAGCCCAAAATCCACGTATTATGAATGCACTGACCGCACCGAATGTATTGGTGTGGAGTGCAGTATTGGCTTCTTGTGCGGTGCCTGTGTTATTTCCACCTGTGCATCTGACCAGTAAGCGATATGATGGGCAACATACGCCATATCTCGCCAATACCAAGTGGGTGGATGGCAGTATGCGCAGTGATTTTCCGCAGGAAAAGATGGCTCGTTTATATAATATTAATTACACCATTGCCAGTCAGGTCAATCCGCATATTGTGCCGTTTATGCAAAGTGACACCGAACGTTTTCGTAGAGATGTACTCAGTTGGCCTGAACGGATTGTGCGCCGTCAAGGCAAAGCTATTGCAATGGAAGTCATGGATTTAACACGCAGTCATATGGGCAGTTTCTTCCCGATTCGTCGTGTATTGGATCATGGCTATGGCATTTTGGGGCAACGTTATTATGGTGACGTCAATATTATTGCCAAATATGGACTCCGACATTATAGCTATATGCTGAAAAATCCACGCCCAAAACTGTTTAAAATCTTGCAGCAAGAAGGTGAGCGTGCCACATGGCCGAAAATTGCTTCTATTGAAATACATGCACGAATTGGAAAAACCATTGAGCATTGTCTAATATCGTTGCGGAAGCAGGAAGAAAAGCAGCAGAATGAGTTTTACTACGTGGATCTCTAATCCGAAGATTCAACTTAACGATCTTAACTTAGTGACCAAAGCGCAAAGTTATGCCTTTGGGCGGCGTGTCTACACCTTTCAAGTTGATCAGCAGCGCTACTGGCTGAAATTCCATAACACCAACGATCAGCCTGTTTTGGCACAGGCTTTCCAACGAGAGTTAGCTTTTTATCAGCACTGTCAGCAGCATGAACAAGCGTTTTTATTACCATTCCAAATGATTCCATTACGTCATCTTATCAATGGATTAGATGAGGATGGCATAGGGATGATCACGGTTGATTCGCATGATTTTTTTGCTGAAGCTCCTATTTTTGAAAATATTGAGCAGATCAAACAAAAGATATTTTTGGCCTTAGATGCGCTGGATGCATTGCACCAATTCGGGTGGGTGCATGGTGATTTGAAAGCAGAACATTTTCGTTTCTATGAAAACTCATGTCGGCTGATTGATTTTGAGCAATCTTTTCGGATAGGGCATCCGATTCATACTTTAGATGCAACACCACATTATATGGCACCAGAGCTTTTTCAGGGGGCAGGGAAAAGCATTCAAAGTGATTTGTATGCCTTGGGGATTATTGTGTATGAATGGCTCACTCAATCTCGATTAAAAGTGAGTACTTATCACGATTGGGCAGTATTACATTGCCAGCAACTACACATTCAACTTCCATCTACATTGCAATGCTTTTTTCCTTTACTTAATGGCCTCACGCAAAAGCATATTAAACAACGCTTTAATTCAGTTTTAGTGGCAAAAGATTTCTTAAAACAACTTAATATGTTGTAAAAGTAAACATAAATGTGTGATTTGAATATTATCTGTTCATTTGAATGGTTTTTTTAATAGAAAGACTTGTCAGAGAGTATGTTTCTCACTAATATGCATACCCATCGGGGGCGTGGCGAAATTGGTAGACGCACTGGATTTAGGTTCCAGCGCCGCAAGGTGTAAGAGTTCGAGTCTCTTCGCCCCCACCATATTTAAGAAGCAAGAGTATCTTGCTTTTTTTATGATTAAACGAAATAGAGTTTAATCATGTGGTTATAGAGGATTGGTGTAATGGTAGCATGACGGTCTCCAAAACCGTTCGTCAAGGTTCGAGTCCTTGATCCTCTGCCAAATTCAAAGGAACTTTATATAAAGTTCCTTTTTTTGTGTCTGCTGTTTCTATCTGTATATTAAAAAAGCATTAGCTTTCATAAACATAGTTTTTTTATAAAAAGGGCTTGTCAGTAGAAACGTTTATCTCTAATATACACACCCATCGGGGGCGTGGCGAAATTGGTAGACGCACTGGATTTAGGTTCCAGCGCCGCAAGGTGTAAGAGTTCGAGTCTCTTCGCCCCCACCATATTTAAGAAGGTAAGCATTTCTTACTTTCTTATGATTGAGTCAAATATGATTTAATCGTGCAGTTTAGAGGATTGGTGTAATGGTAGCATGACGGTCTCCAAAACCGTTCGTCAAGGTTCGAGTCCTTGATCCTCTGCCAAATAAATAAAAAAGCCCTTGTGAAAACAAGGGCTTTTTTATGGTCTATTTCTTTTGGTATGCCAATTTTAAACTTAGAAGCGTACTGTGATTATCGCTAAAGCTTCCAACTAAATCACCATTCTGACGTTTTGCTTGAGCGTCGCCTAGCCATAAGTATCTTCCGCCCAGTGAAACTGCCCAGTTCGGTAGAAAATTATATTGGAAGCCGAGCCCGCCTCCCCAGTAACCATTGACTGGCCCAAGCGCATTAGCAGGATCACCAAGACCTGAATCCCAAATGATAGACGTTGAGACTGAAAATTTATCAGTAAGTTTCTGCGCGATTCCAATTTGTGCTGACCATTGATCTTCTTCATAACTGAGCAGAGAAAGTCCTGTTTTATCTGGACTGGCTGGAGCAGTTCGCTCTGCCAATTTGGCGGGTTTAAACTCAAAGTCTTTCCATGGTACCCAACGAATATTGGCGCTGAGTAAGGTTTGTTTACTTAAGCCTGTTTGAAAATCAAAATTTACTGATTCGGGTGAAGTAAATGTAACAGGCAGCGTGTAAAGATCATTACTTAATACTGAAAACTGCTCTGTGGTGCGTGTCTGATGTTTTATTTCGGAGCGATAAGTCAGTGCTGCTTTTAGCCCAATTTCGGGTTTTTTCAGGCTGAATCCTGTTACCCAACCCATTGCATAATCAGAGTGCAGTTCGGCATTGTAATTGGCGCTACCTTTATAAATTTGTCCACGCAGTTTGATGTTACCTTCAATTTCTTCTAAGGCAGGACCTGCGTAAACACTTAAATTTCTATTGATATTCAAACCGATAAGCCCTGTCAAATTATGGCTGTCTAGTTTGGCTTGAGTACCTTCAGCGGGTTTATTTTCAAATTGAGAAACAAAGTCGCTGTGCCCACGATGTTGAAGGTTAATATTGAAAGGTTGATCATAAATGAGTCCTAGACTTATTTTTTCATTTAAATCTGTTTTTATGCTGCCACGTAAAGCACTATTATTGGCACTAATATTAGGAATTTCATTGGGATTGCCTTGGCTACTCAGTCCTTTATCCTGCCCACTCACATCTGGCATAGAATAATTATAAGAGAGGGATGCATAGGTTCCATTTTGAAAAAAATCAGTAATGGATTGTCCAGAGCGATCAAGGCCTGCACTGTACCCAGTACTGATGATAAATGGTGTTGTGACTAAAGCTGATAAGGTGTGATGTTTGATGCGTGAATACATTGGAGCCTCCAAATTCCTTTTGGGGCATACAACACACAAGTTTTTATTATGTTCTTGGGTGTTGTATGGATTGGTTTTATTGATTATTTAAAGCAGGGATTAAAAATTTCGACTTGATTTGGCATTAGGTAGTTGGTTTTTGGCAGGTATTCTCCCATCACCGAAGCTAAATCTTTTTGCTGTTCGACATTGGCAATGGTGTGTTTAAAACTGCTTGATGCAAGCATGTGTCTGATCTGGACAATAGTCATATCTGGGTCAGCAGCACCGTCTCCATCTTCTGCCATAGGTAACCAACCGATACCACATTCTGGTTTGGCATTACGCGGACGGTCAGCGACTCGACTTACGACAACAGTGTAATAACCATTTTGATCAACCGGAATTTCTTCATCAAATAAGCAATCATTGACGCGTGTATTGGCAAAACCTTGGTTTGAACAGATTGACCAATAACGCAAATCGCCCTGCGTCAAAAGCCCTTTATTGTTGAAGGTCTTAGAAACAGTAGGTGCTTTTCCACGCAGGACAAAGACCTTGCCATATTTTCTATTCACAACTGTTCTAATGTATTGATTATCTAAATTTGGATAAAAGCCACCTTCAGAGCGTCTTGCTTGTTCATTGATCTTGCCCGTAAAGATCCCTAAAAGGCTTTCTCGATCAAGTTGAATAAACCATTGTGCTGGATTCTGTGCTGGCCATGTATCTGGCTTTCCTGCCTGATGGATCAACTGGCGATATTCATTGGAAGGAATACTGACTGCAGCAGAAGTCAGTTGTAATGGCTGATTGGCTTTGAGTTGTGCGCAGGCTTGATCACCCTCTAATACACGACCATCTGCAAGCGTTAATTGAGGTGTTGGTAAACTTACACCTCCTGTGACGCTTTGTCCGTGATCAGGTAAGTAGATTCGATATAAAACGGTTTGTTGTTGTTTTCCATAGGCTGGAGCATATAGCTGGTTAACACTCTGGGCTTGACCGAGCTGTCCAACCTTGCGCTGTGCTGTCACAGGGGTGGTAGATACGTTTAAGCTGTACTCACGTTGTGATGGACTCCGTTGTTGCCCATAAACGAAGGGATTGCCAGAGTTATTATTTGGCTTGATTAAATAGTCTGCAACGGACTCAACTGGTTTCCCAGCTTCGTCATAACTAATAAAAGACATATAACGTGAACGTGGAAATTCACCTTTAAGTTTAAGACTTGCTCCTTGAGGGATGGTGAAAGTACCTGCCCAATAATAAACATTGGCGTCTGGGTAGGCGATATTGATATATGGATCAGCACTGACAGGACCACGAGCCCAAAAACAGGAGCGTGGTCCTGGAATAGCCTCAAGTGTTTGAGGAGCTGCTTGGGCTATGGTTTCTTGTGCTTGTGTTGCAAACGGGGTGGAAATCACGACGCTGCTGATCAGTAGCGGAATTAAAGTGTGTTTCATTTTATATCCTTGCTCATATGACTTTAATTTCTGAATCGAAACAGAACGGATTAAAGGTGCTTAATCTAGAAGCAGCATAGGAAGTTTGACTTATATTGTGTAATGGATTTTTTGTATGGAAGTTATAGCTTTTAGATATACCTAATAGCATCTAAAATAATAAAATTAAGGTATATTTTTAGGCAAAGGCGAATGGAAATGTTTTTTTAGTATGTTTATGAATCACAATAAAATATTCAGGGATGAGAAATGATTAAGCCAAGACATCTACAGCAAATTATGGTGTTAACTGAAATTGGAACGATCAATCAAGCGGCTGAAGCACTTTGTATGACCCAGCCATCGTTAACTAACAGTATTAAAAAATTAGAACATGACTTGGGTGTGACCTTGTTTGAGCGAACCAGTAAAGGCGTTAAACCGACTTTATATACCGAACATATTCTAAAACAAGCCCCTCAAATTTTGCAGCAGTTAGATACCTTACATAAGGAGATTAAACTCCTTTCAAGTGGTCAAGTTGGTGAAATACACATAGGAACAGGGCCTGTCATTATGCATGCATTGATGAAAGATGTGATTCCTTTATTTTCAAAGCAATATCCTGAAATTGAAGTACATCTATATGTTGATCATCCTAAAACTATTATTGAGAAAATAGAAAATGGCATTCTAGATCTAGGGATATTAAGTACAGAGTATGTTGATCTTACTGATGAGTTTATCTCGATTCCATTGCTGCAAGATCCAACCGTTTTTGTAGTGCGAACTGGACATCCTTTGTTGGAAATAGAAGATCTTAAGTTTGAACATTTAATTGATTACCCATTTGCTTTACCAAGAGTTGCTAAGCAAAAAAAGCAATGGCTAAAAGCCCAAACACATGCAGGACGATCAGCTCATATTAGTTTAACTGTGAACGACTATGACTTATTGCTTCATTATGTCATGCATAGTGATGCGATTACGGCTGGGCCAAGCCATTTATTTCAGTCATTACAAGGGGAGCGGGATGTCACGGTCTTAAATTATCAAAATCCTACTTTTTCATGGCATGCATGTGCTGTTTATAAATCGATTAGCATTCATTCGATCGGCATGAAACTATTTTTAGATATGATTCGAGAATGGTTTGAACTGAAGAATACTTGATTTTACTTTAGACCCATTCCTAATTTTTTCATATTGTCACTGTCAATCAATAAAATGCTAAAAAACAGCTCATTTTTTGCTTAATTTTCAATTTTTTGTGCCAATTAGTTTTTGAATAATAGAGTAATCAGCTTAGCTGTTAATCAATTTAGATTATTCAAGTTAGATTTCAGCTTGATGAAATAAGTCACAAAAAAGGCTTAGATAAATAAAGCCAGCTCGATCATCAATGAGCTGATGCTAGGGAAAAATTTAAGAATTAAGGAATAACACATGTCGGGATTGTGCATGGTTCAGCATAGAAAAAATGAATTGGATGTCTTACTCAAGAGTACAATCAGCGCCTGTGTCTCGTTTGTTCTGATTGAAAATAAGGGGGAATAGACATGATGATGATTCGTTATATCAAACAAAAAGATATTCATGATCTTTACCACTTGGCACAAAAAGCAGGCTTTGGTTTGACCTCTTTACAACCAGATATGGAAATACTGGCCGCACGAATTGATCGGGCGATTAAAACGGTTGAAGGCAAACTGGATAAGTCGGAGCAGGGCTATTTATTTGTGCTGGAAGATACCTCACTGCATAAAGTAGTTGGTGTATGCGGAATCGAGGTTGCCTTAGGTCTAAAAGAACCTTGGTACAATTTTCACATCGGCACACAAGTTCATTCTTCCGAACCCTTGAATGTTTATAAATCATTGCCGACCTTATATCTGAGTAATAACCACACTAACTGTAGTGAGCTATGTACCTTATTTTTAGATCCCGATTATCGTTTAAATAAGAATGGCAAGTTTTTGTCTAAGGTTCGGTTTTTGTTTTTATCAGCGTTTAGACAGTATTTTGAAGAAACCATTGTGGCTGAAATGCGGGGTTTTTCTGATGAAAATGGCCATTCACCATTTTGGGATGCGGTCGGTCATAAATTCTTTGATATGGAATTTACCAAAGCAGATTATCTAAGTGGTACAGGCAAAAAAGCCTTTATAGCGGAACTCATGCCACGGCATCCACTCTATGTCGATATGCTGCCTGATGAAGCGAAGGCGGTGATTGGAGCAGTTCATCCTAATACAGAACCCGCGTATAACCTTTTGATTGAAGAAGGGTTACGTTATAAGGGCTATGTCGATATCTTTGATGCGGGTGCAACCTTGCAGGCAGATATCGAGAATCTAAGAGCCATCAAAGACAGCCATGTGTTAACTGTCCATATTGAACAATCTGATCTCATTATGCTCGGTGATGAACCTTATATTGTAGCCAATGATGATTATGAAAATTATCGCGCCATTTTGACCTATAGCAAGCCAGACTCAAACCAAGTGACGTTGAGTGTAGAACAAGCCCATCAGTTACATGTGAAAGAGGGTGCATCGGTACGTTTGCTCAATATCAATATTGCAAATCAGAACAAGCGTTGATGGGCTATGTATAAGTAGAAAATTCACAGATTTAGATGTTAATTCACAACACTTTTACTGTATTTTTTAGCCATATTTTTATTTATATCGATGCATAATTTTTACTATCCTCGATATTCATATCTTTCTCAGATGGAGTGAAATTAGGATAATAGAGCATATTTCATGTTAATTGGGTAATAATTGAGCGAAAATGAAAAGCATCATCTTCAACTCGTTTGGGGATGAGATATGATGCTTGCGGCTAAAATATCTTTGATCAATAACAACAGGTTTTAGTGTGTAGAACAGGGATCTAATACGAACCATTTACAAGTGAGGTGTGTTGATTAAGCTATTAATTTCAAAATAATTTTAGAAAAATGGAACTTTTAAATTAAAGCATTTTAAAAATATTTTATTTTTATTAAGCATTTATAACGGTTGCTGCAAACTGGAGTAAGGATGACATGAGTCAGAATAAAGGAACGCAACTTCTGGATGAAGATTTGCAGGAAAGTTCGCAAGACGAAGAAAAATTACAACGCTCGCTGACCAATCGTCATATTCAAATGATCGCAATTGGCGGTGCAATTGGTACAGGTCTATTTATGGGCTCTGGAAAGACCTTAAGTATTTCAGGTACTTCAATTGTTTTAACTTATTTAATTATTGGTTTTTTCTTTTTCTTTGTTATGCGGGCAATGGGTGAACTATTGCTGGCAAATACCAACTTTAAGACCTTTGCCGATTTTGCGACAGCCTATATCGGTCCTTGGGCGGGTTTTTTCCTCGGTTGGTCTTATTGGTGTAACTGGATTATTACTGCAATAGCCGATGTCATCGTGATTGGGGGATATATGCAGTTTTGGTATCCTGACGTACCTGTTTGGATACCTGCATTTACCTCGTTGGCTATTCTGACCATATTGAACTTTGTTGCTGTTCGAATGTTTGGTGAGTTGGAGTTTTGGTTTTCGTTGATTAAGATCTCCGCCATTATTTTGTTTATCCTTGCGGGTATTTATTTAATCAGTACTGGCTTTACTTCACCCAATGGTGTTAAGGCATCTATGAGCCATGTGTTTGAAACTCAGTCGATGTTTCCTTATGGCATCACCGGCTTTTTAGCAGGTTTCCAAATTGCAATTTTTGCCTTTGTTGGAATTGAATTGGTCGGAACTACCGCCGCTGAAACTAAAGATCCGCATAAATCTCTGCCTAAAGCGATTAACTCAATCCCATTACGTATTTTATTGTTCTATGTTGGCGCATTGATATGCATTATCGCGGTCACATCTTGGGCAAAAATTTCACCTGAAAAAAGTCCATTTGTTGAAATGTTCACGTTGATTGGTTTGCCGATTGCTGCTGGACTGGTTAATTTTGTCGTTGCAACTTCTGCCTTATCTTCTGCAAATAGCGGCATCTTTGCGACTAGTCGGATGCTCTATGGTTTGGCGTTGGATAATGATGCACCAAAGAGTTTTAGTAAATTATCGAAGAAAAAAGTACCTATTCGAGGTCTAGTTTTTTCAATGACCTGCGTCACCATTGGAACCTCTATTTTATTTATTGTGCCGAATGTCATGACGGCGTTTACGATTATCTCAGCATTGACCTCAATTCTATGTGTATTTACCTTCATGCTGATTATTCTTTCGTATATTGGCTATCGTAAGAAATTTCCAGAGTTACATTTACAGTCGAAGTTTAAAATGCCTGGCGGTTTGGTCATGGCATGGCTGACGATGCTATTTTTGATATTTACAATTGTGATCCTTGCTTTAGACCACGATACTCTTATTGCATTGGGGCTTTCACCAGTGTGGTTTATTGGTTTATTGATCGCCTATCGCTATAAAAAGAAAAAGATGCTGCAACTTGATCTGATAAAAACCAGAACAGTGGACTATGTTTAAGCTGGGTTGATTGGTGATTATAGATTGAGATACTTGTAAAAATAAAAAAGCAGAGCCGAAGCTCTGCTTTTTCGAGTCAATCAGTTTTAGATCTTGCTGATCAAATCATTGATTTGTTTTGCTTGTTCAGCTGCATTACCAGTATAAGTTGCAGGTGTTAATTCAGCTAGACGAGCACGTTCGTCTGCAGGAACTTGTGCAAGTTCATCGCCATTGACGAAGTTCACCATCATCTCACGTGTCATTGCCTGACCACGAGTAAGAGCTTTTAATTTTTCGTATGGCTTTTCAACGTTATAACGACGCATAACAGTTTGAATTGGCTCTGCAAGAACTTCTTGGGCTTGGTTTAAATCTTCATTTAAACGAGCAGCATTCAGCTCAAGTTTACCAACACCTTTTAAGCAAGCATCAAAAGCAATTAAGCTTTGCGCAAAACCAACACCCATATTACGTAATACAGTTGAGTCAGTGAGGTCGCGCTGCCAGCGAGAAACAGGAAGCTTTTCACCTAGGTGACCTAAAACAGCATTAGCAATACCTAAGTTACCTTCTGAGTTTTCGAAGTCAATTGGGTTTACTTTGTGCGGCATAGTTGAAGAACCAACTTCACCATCTTTTAACTTTTGTTTGAAGTAACCAAGCGAGATATAACCCCATACGTCACGGTTAAAGTCGATTAAGATGGTGTTGTAACGACGTAGAGCATCAAACAATTCAGCCATATAATCATGTGGCTCAATCTGCGTGGTGTATGGGTTGAAGCTTAGGCCTAAAGATTCGACAAATGCTTGTGCATGTGCAGCCCAATCAATTTCTGGATATGCAGAAAGATGTGCATTGTAGTTACCTACAGCACCATTGATTTTGCCGAGTAACTCAACATTTTCAAACTGCTTGATTTGACGGGCCAAGCGATATGCAACGTTTGCCATCTCTTTACCCAAGGTAGTAGGGCTTGCAGTTTGACCATGTGTACGAGACAACATTGGTTGTTCAGCATGTGTTGTTGCCAAAGCTGAAATCGCATTGAGAAGTTGCTTCATGCTTGAAACTAAAACTTCACGGCCATTTTTCAGCATAAGCGCATGAGACAAGTTATTGATGTCTTCAGAAGTACAAGCAAAGTGAATAAATTCGCCTGCATTTTGTAATTCATCAATGTTGGCAATTTTTTCTTTAAGGAAATATTCAACTGCTTTTACATCGTGGTTCGTAGTGCGTTCAATTTCTTTAATGCGGTTTGCATCTTCTTCAGAGAAGTTTGAAACGATTGCATCTAAAGCAGCATTGGTTTCATTTGAAAATGGCGCAACTTCAATAATTTCTGCACGATTTGCAAGTGCTTGTAACCAACGCACTTCAACCGTGACACGAGCGTGGATTAAACCAAACTCAGACAAAAAAGGGCGTAGGGCATCGCATTTGCTAGCGTAACGTCCATCAAGTGGCGAGAGTGCGGTTAAAGCATTCATACAGATTCCTTAATTTTGGAATAAACATAAAAATAAATTCGTTGTAGCATCGGTCTATACCACCTGATACTGCAAACGAGCGAGAGCTTGAATATCTTGCAATAATTTGCGTTTACTAAAGATCATACTCCAAGAGCTTCCACCGAGCTGTTTCCATAAATGCGCAAGTTGTAAGCCTGTAAATAAGCATGCACGAATACGGTTGGTATGATTGATGTCTTTAAATGCTTCGGCATTACCACGTACTAAAATACGCGGATTAATCTGTCCTGCCGTTTCTACATAGGTTTGTGCAAGGTTGGCAATGATACTTGGGTGTAAATAGTTATTATCGAAAAAGGAGAGTTGCTTTAAGATTTTTTGTTGCGAGCTTTCTATAATTTTTACGTATTCAGGGTTACTGTAGACTTTCTTTTCCAACTGCAACAGGGCCATCGCATAGGACATGGGTAGTTTTGCTGTCGACATTTTTGGAACACGGGATTTTGGTGCGGTATTAAAAGGCTGAGTAATACAGCCTTCTAATGTTTTTAATCCGAGTGAAATGTCTGCAAGTTGATTAAAAAAATCTAAGGTCTGAGTGGCATTGTTTGCCGCAGGACGAATATTTAGACTGGCTTTAATCAATAGTTCAAAATAGAAATTACCACTATCACCAATGCTTTGCTGACCAGCCATCGCAGTCATATGTGTTAACTGAGTTGCCTGAAAGACTGCGGCCAATGCTAGAGCACGGTTCTGTCTAACATTCAACGCTTGAGTGTGCTGAAAGGGTAACTCGACCATGCTTCGCTTCCAATTTCCTTAAATAAAATCTGGTTCAGGTGCATTGGTATGATGAATAACACCACCACCTAAGCAGACCTCTCCAGAATAGAACACCACGCTTTGTCCTGGAGTCACAGCGCGTTGCGGCTCATCAAACTCAACACGGATGCCATGTTCAGTCTGTTCATCGCGATAGATGGTACACGCTTGATCTGGCTGACGATAACGGGTTTTCGCTGTGCAGCGGAATCCAGCCGATGGAATGTCCTGTTCACCTGCAACCCAATCAATTGACTCACTCCAAAGCTGCGTACTTTGCATCAGTGGGTGTTCATGTCCTTGACCAATCACCAAGCGATTATTGGCAATATCTTTATGTAATACGAACCATGCACCTTCTTGTACACCTTTCATACCACCGATACCGATACCACCGCGTTGACCCAGCGTATAGTACATCAAGCCATGATGTTCACCAACTTCTTTACCTGATTCCAAAACAATTTTTCCGGCTTGTGCAGGTAGGTATTGTTTAAGGAAGTCAGTAAAGCGACGCTCACCAATAAAACAAATACCCGTTGAGTCTTTTTTCTTGGCTGTTGCTAAATCAAGTTGTTCTGCGATGCGACGAACTTCTGGCTTTTCAATTTCACCGACAGGAAACAGGGTTTTGTTAATTTCACGGCCATGAACTGCATGTAGGAAATAGGTTTGGTCTTTATTGTTATCAACACCACGGAGTAATGGTGCATAGGTTTCGCCACGCGAGTTTTGCATGCTCGCACCACGACGTGCATAGTGACCTGTTGCAATAAAGTCTGCACCCAAAGTCATGGCATGATCGAGGAAGGCACGGAATTTAATTTCTTTATTACACAAGATATCAGGGTTTGGTGTGCGACCTGCAGCATATTCAGCCAAGAAGTGCTCAAAGACACGATCCCAATATTCCATTGCAAAGTTGGCAGTATGCAGTTTGATGCCAATTTTATCTGCAACGGCTTGAGCATCTGCCAAGTCTTCCAGTGCTGTGCAGTAATCCGTACCATCATCTTCTTCCCAGTTTTTCATGAAAAGGCCTTCAACTTGATATCCTTGTTGAAGTAATAATGCGGCAGAAACGGAGGAGTCTACACCACCAGACATACCGACGATGACACGTTGTTGCATCTAATTAAGCATCCAAATGAGAAGTTAATGAGGGAGAAAAAGGGTGCTCATAAATAAGCGATAAAGGATATTTTTTGCCAGCTAGGGCATCTTCAACGGCTTTTAAAACCAATGGGCTACGTGCACGTGCTGTTTCTTGTAACTCATCCAAGTTCATCCATACAGCACCAACAATACCTGTATCCAGTTGCGCATTTTCTTCAACTGCCGTGACATGGGCCAAGAAGCAAAAACGGTAGTAGGTACGATCAGGAAACATTGGTGGGGTATAGGTATAGATCCCAAGCAGATGATCAATTTCAACATGATGACCTGTTTCTTCTAAGGTCTCACGGATCGCTGCATGAATAATGGTTTCGTCGCATTCGACATGACCTGCCGGTTGATTAAACACAGTATGTACAAAGCCTTCGCTGTGTTCTTCAACAAACAGAAAACGTCCGTCTTTTTCGACAACAGTGGCGACTGTGACATGAGGTGTCCAAGCGGTCATAGAAAGCACCATGATTTTAAAAAACGTATTCTACAAAATTTGACTGTTTTTGGCTACATAGGAAGGTTAATTGGCTAAAGCGGAAGAAAAATATTTGTTGTGATCCGTGTGTATTTGATGTGTTGAGAATCGAAAAGGAATTGCTTCAAAAAAACAGAATGTGCTAGTGTGTTTTTTGACCGCAAGGTAAAAATAATAATTCCGTCTAAGCGATGTATTATTTGCTTAGGCCTTTCAATAATTTAGAAGTAGAACAGATGAAGAATTAGGCTCATATACAGCACACGGAGTTGAAGTATTATGCAACATATTAAAATTAAACCTGGTGTCGCTTTAGCAGAACAAGCAGAGATTGGCCATAATCGCTGGCATCCAGATATTCCATTTTTAACATCGGTGAAACCAGGGGAAGAAATTCTCATTGAAAGTCTGGATTTTCTGGACGCTCAAATTAAAGATACCGATGATGTGTCTGATGTAAAACATGTTGATCTCACTCGAGCACATCCTTTGACAGGACCTTTTTATGTCGAGGGTGCTGAGCCAGGCGATTTATTGGTGATCGATCTTTTGGATATTCAACCGATCTCAGCAGTTGGTTTTTCAGGTGTGTTTGCGAAAGAAAATGGCGGTGGCTTTTTAGCGGATTATTTCCCTGAAGCAGATAAGGCAATTTGGGATTTAAAAGGATTATTTGCAACATCACGTCATATCCCTGGTGTTCGTATTGCTGGCTTAAAACATCCTGGATTAATGGGGACGCTTCCTTCACATGAGCTTTTAAAAGAGTGGAATCGTAGAGAGGCGTTATTGGTACCTAAGGGACAGGCAAATCCACCTGATCCAAGAACTGCGGTGTTACGAGGTGTGACAGGGGCAGAGTTTGATCGGATGGCAGTTGAAGCTGCTCGTACAGTGCCGCCGCGTGAACATGGCGGTAATACCGATATTAAAGATCTAGCTGCGGGCAGTCGTATTTATTTTCCTGTGTATCAGAAAGGCGCTGGCTTCTCGATGGGTGATCTACACTTCTCACAAGGTGATGGCGAAATCGGATTCTGTGGTGCGATTGAAATGGATGGGGTAACGCGTGTTGGTTTTGACCTGATTAAAGGAGGAATGGAAAAATATAATATTGATTCACCGATCTTTGTTCCAAGCAATGTCAGACCTAATTACGATCAGTGGCTAACCTTTGAAGGTATTAGCGTGGAAAATGGGGTAAATCATTACTTGGATGCCACGGTTGCTTATCGTCAGGCCTGTTTAAAAGCGATTAAATATCTTGAGAATTTTGGATTTACGGGATCTCAAGCCTATATGTTGCTGACCGCTGCACCTGTTGAAGGGCGTATCGGTGGCATTGTGGATATTCCAAACTGTGCCTGCACAATTTCTTTACCAACTTCTATCTTTGAGAAGAATATTTTGCCGCAAGGTGCCTTAAACGAAAATAAGTTTTGGGGATATCGTTAGTCTTGGGTGAATGCAAGATTGATCGCTAAAGAAGGATTTTAAGATGCCACTGTATGATTTTAGATGTGAGTGTTGTGAAGGGATTTTTGAGCAGAGTGTCCCAATGGCCAGTATTGCAAGGGATAACACATCTTGCCCGTATTGCCAGAAATCCATGTTGTTGAAACCAATGATTACAGGGCATCAAAAGATCTCAGTCAAAAATAAATGGCGACCCTCATCGAGTGCCGAGCAACTGGCAGGGCCCTTGGTTGAAGGGCCTGGGACCAGCAAAAAAAGTGCTCGGACTTCAGTGTTGCATAACTGCCGAGGTGTGAATTGTTCTTTATGTGAGCTTTAATATCTCACTATTTTAGTGTTTAAGACACATATTTAATCAGCATTTAACACCTGTTATATGCTGATTTTAAAATTACTTCTCTTGATCTAAATAATTATTCTTCACTTTCACATAATGACGTGCTGAATAAGGAAGGAATTCCATTTCTTTTTCGGTCAACGCACGAACTTGCTGTACTGGGCTCCCGACATAAAGATAGCCACTTTTTAAGACTTTGCGTGGCGGCACCAGACTACTTGCACCAATCATCACATCATCTTCAATAACAACATCATCTAACACCACGGTATTAATCCCGATCAAGACACGATTACCAATGGTGCATCCATGTAAAGTCACATGATGCCCAACAGTTACATCTTCTCCAATGACCAGCGGAGAACCATTCGGTTTAGATTGATTTTTGTGGCTGACATGCAACATACAGTGATCTTGCACATTGCTGTTTTTGCCGATTTGAATCGAATTTACATCACCACGAATCACAGCAAAAGGCCAGACGGAAACATTCTCTGCTAATTTGACATCACCAACTACAACTGACATCTCATCTACATAGCAGCTTGAATCAACGTCAGGTTTTTGGTCTAAATAAGGACGGATGTTCTTTGGCATAATGGCTTTCGATCGGAAAATTTAAAGGAATTATAAAATAAAAAAGCATCCATGCCCAAGAGCATGAATGCTTAATCGTACTCTTCTAAAATTTAGAATAAGTTACTGAAGAACATTTTGATATGGTCAATCATACGTGCAAAGAAGCTAGCTTCTTCAACAGGTTTTAATGCAACCAGTGGTTTTTCAGCAATCACTTTGCCATCGAGACTCGCGACTAATTTACCAACCACTTGACCTTTGGCTAAAGGTGCATTCAGTTTTGGTTGAACCACAAGCTGAGTTTTAATCTTGTCTGCTTGGCCTTTAGGCATGGTGACATTGAAGTTTTCAGCTAAGCCAATTTGAACTTCGTCTTGTTTACCAAACCATACTTTTGCTTTAGCAAGAACTTGGTTAGCAGGTTGAACGTTTGCAGTTTCAAAGTTTGCAAAGCCCCAAGCCAATAATGTACGTGTTTGGCTGGCACGTTCATTCATGCTTGGTGTACCAAAGATCACCGAGATCAAACGCATTGGACCGCGTTTACTTGACGTGGTTAAGCAGAAACCTGCTTCATTGGTATGACCTGTTTTTAAACCATCAACACTTGGATCTGTATAAAGAAGGGCATTACGATTGCCTTGCTTAATCCCGTTGAAAGTAAATTCTTTTTCAGAATAGATTGGGTAGTATTTAGAGCTATCTTTGATAATGTGCTGAGCAAGAATTGCCATATCTTTTGCTGTTGAATAATGACCATCAGCTGGCATACCTGTTGAGTTGATGAAATGCGTATTCACCATACCCACACGTTTTGCTTCTTGGTTCATCATGTGGGCAAAAGTACCTTCATTGCCCGCAATGTGTTCGGCCATTGCTTTAGATGCATCATTACCTGACTGGATAATAATACCACGTAGCATTTCTAAAACTGTTGCCGTGCCATTTAAAGGAACGTACATACATGATTCAGAACTGCTACCACGACACCACGCAGATTCATTCATGCGTACTTGTTCGTTTTCAGTCAATTCACCCTTTAAAAGTTTCTGCTCAATGATGTAGCTTGTCATCATTTTTGTCATTGAAGCAGGTGCAAGTTTTTCATCTTCGTTTTTAGCAGCGAGAATCTGTCCAGTCTCGTAATCCATCAATACATAAGATTTATTATTTAATTCTGGTGGAGCAGATAGGACAGTTGCTGCATATGAAAAGCTTGGCAAAAGGAGTAATGCAGCAAGAGCGCTTTTTTGAGTCATTCTAGGTGGTTCCAATATCTTGTATGAAGCAGACGAGCCTAGCATTTTAGGACAAAGCAAAGCCGACTTCTACGGGGGAAGTCGGCTTTTTCATACAGTATTGTAACCTGAAGCTTAATTGGTCGGATTATTTCGAGTAATAATTACGAACATCATCACAAATCTGGCGGTTATCATCATCAGAAGCTGCTTTTGCGTCAGCACGCGCTTCTTTTAATGCCTCTTGGTAGTCCTTGCCTTTGACGCGTTTATTAAGGGTTTCAACGGCATTCGCTTCATTGTTTAAATAAGCTTTAACGAGGTTGTCATAGGCTTTATTAAATTTTAAATCTTTGCCAATTAAACTTGGACAAATTTCAGAAAGAACATAGATAGCAGCAAGTTCTTGCTTGGTCACACTATCAGACATAGGCGTGACTTCAATCTTTTCAGGTTCTGACTTTTTTTCAGCTGCAAATGCTGTTGGCGCAAGTGCACTTGAGGCGATGAGGAATGATAAACCTAGTGTTTTAAAAACATTTTTCTTCATAACAAATCAAACTCAAAAACAAGACTTAAAGAATTTGAACAACTTATAGCACAAAAGCATGTTAAAAAATGTATGTTTGCTGTAGGAAGCGTGGAGAAAATGTGGGTATAGATATACAGAATATAAAACGTAGTGATCTTTTTGAGGTTTGATGAGCCATGTTTTGACATGCTTGCTTGTACATGGTTTGCTTTAAAAGTAGGCGATTTAAGATGAGTTTGTTTTAATAGGGTTGCGATGAGCATGGATGAAGCCACTGCGCCACAAGAGAGGCACGCAAAGTAAATAAAAATGTGAGAGAAAATAAGAAATCTGTAGATAGTAGGAGTAATAAGATGAAAGCAAAATTCACAGGCGGTGTTGATATTGCACTTAAACTTCCACCACATCAATTTGAAGCTACCGTTAAGTTTTATCGTGATGTGATTGGCCTTAAACAAATTACAGATAAGCTGCCTGATATAGGCTTTGAACTTGGACCCGTTAAATTATGGATCGCTGCGGCACCTGAGATGAGTCAAGCTGAGCTTTGGCTTGAATTGTTTACCGATAATTTCTCCGAAGCTGCTGAATATTTGGAAGCGGCGGGTGTAATTCGTTGTGATGCAATTGAACCCTTAACAGAGGGATTTCGAGGAGGGTGGATTACTAGTCCAGCTAATATTATTCATATGGTTCGTGAACCGGATGCTTGGTAAGTATTATTCGAGCAATATCAGAACTTTTATCAATTAGATACAGCGAAGTGGTTTTAACTCATTTAATCGTTAAAACCACATCAGATTTCTAAAAGTGATTAACCTTCAAAATTAATTACTTCTTCACATACTGATTTTTGTTCGGCTTTATCCACTTCAGATGCTGCTTCACGAGCATCTTTTAGCAAAGTTTTAAATTCAGCATCTTTCTGTAAGCTGTCCAAAGAAGCAGATTTATCAGAATAATTACTTAAATATGAACCCATCATTTTTTTGATATTTTGGTCAAATTTAGCATTTTTACCAATCAAGTTCGGGCACATTTCAACCAGTACTTGTGCATTGGCGATATCATCTTTAATCAATGCATCTGCTTCTTTTACAGAAACCGCTTCATCAGCAAAAACAGTAGGTGCTGCTAAAAGTGTGAAACTCACCCCAAAAATTCGGATAAAATTAGATAAATGTCTCATGGCTGTATAAATTTCTAATACTATGAAGACCTAAATATATATAATTCAAGGAATAATTCAATTGGAAAAACTGTTGAGTAAGCTGAGGTCAGTTGACAGTTCAACGATGTTGATGGCATGGGTCGTATTCAGTTTATCTTCTCAACTTTGTTGAACGTTCAAATCAATTTGTGTCAGGTTCTTCGCGCACAGTTTATTAGAATTGTCTCTAATTTGAGGATGAAACTTGACAAGGGCAGTGTCATTGCCTAGGTTTCATGCCTGATTTAAATTATGTTGGCCTAAACACAGGGAGTGGCTGAAATACCAGTTATCCCCAAATAGAGAATAGATTCCAGTGAATATCTTAATAGCAAATGATGATGGTGTGTTTGCACCTGGGCTACAAGCTTTAGCGCAAGCATTAAAACCTTTGGGCCGCGTTGTGGTGGTTGCGCCAGAAAGTGAGCGCAGCGGTTATTCTAGTGCTTTAACACTTGATCGCCCTTTACGACCAATACAAATTTCTGAAGATGTGTGGGCAGTCAATGGAACACCTGCGGACTGTGTTTATTTATCCATGAATGGGCTGTTCGATTTTGAATTTGATCTTGTCGTGAGTGGCATCAATAGTGGTGCAAATCTTGGCGATGATGTTTTATATTCAGGTACGGTGGGTGCAGCTTTTGAAGGGCGCTTGATGAAACATCCTGCGATTGCCGTTTCTTTAGCAGGATCAAATGTACGTTCTTATGAACACCCACAACATTATGCAGTGGCAGCGCAGTGGGTTCATGATTTTATTGCCAAAGGGCTCCCTGTTTTGCCACCACGTCATATCTTTAATATTAACATTCCAGATATTGAACAGCTTAAGGGCGCACAGGTAACCTATCAGGGGCGACGTGCTCAATCCAAGCCGATTAGTAGTCATGTTGATCCGCGTGGTCGTCAGGTGTATTGGATTGGGTTGGCAGGAGAGGCGATTACCGATCCACAAGCGGTATCCAGTGATATTCAGTCCGATTTCTTTGCGGTTTCGAACGGTTATGTCAGCATTACTCCAATCCAGATGGATGCAACCAACTATGCTGTGCTTGAAAATTTGCATGCTCATGTAAATGGTTAGCCGTATGAATGTTATAACTTTGTGAATATAGAAAGTGAGAACTCGTTTTTTCTCACTTTTTTGGTACTCTTAGGCGCAAATGTAATAATGAATTAAGGTTTTTTTCGATGAGGGCGAAGATGCACTTAAACCATGTCTCGGTTTTTCTATCACAGAAAACGATTAAAACAATCGTTTTGTCTATGGCGGTTGCAACAGTGGCAGTTATGACGGGTTGTGCATCTAAACCGCAAGTAAATGGTGGCGCGCGTTATGTGCAAGCACCAAATTATTATACGGTTCGCTCTGGCGATACCTTAAGCGCGATTTCAAATCGTTATGGCTTGAACTACTTAGATGTTGCAGCTTTGAATGGTATTGCGCCGCCGTACCGTATTTATGTCAATCAATCTCTACGTTTAAAAGGTTCTGTCGCACAACGTACAACCTCTACGCAAGCAATGACACAGACCGCACCAATTCAACGTCAAAGCATTAATTTACCGACTCAGCAACCTGTGGCTCCAAAAACACAGCCTGTGATCCCAAGACCAGTGGTTCCAGCAGTGCCTGTTAATCCATCTACGACCTTAGCATCAAGTCTACGTTGGGTGAAGCCATCGAATGGACCAATTATTCAAAGCTATAATATGGCGAGTAATGTAAAAGGAACGCGTTACGGTGGTAATGAAGGGGATCCAATCTTCGCAGCAGCAAATGGGCAAGTTGTCTATGCCGCAGATGGTTTAAAAGAGTACGGTAATCTTGTTTTAGTCAAACATATCGATGGTTATATCACGGCTTATGCGCATAACAGCAAAATGTTAGTCAAGAGTGGCGATACCGTGACTGCGGGGCAAAAAATTGCAGAAATGGGTTCATCGGGCGCTTCACGTGTCATGATGGAGTTCCAAGTCCGCTTAGACGGAAAACCTGTGAATCCAGTCACAGTTTTACCAAATTAACCTTAGGATTATTAACAATATTTCAATTATTTATTAATAATCCTCTAGTGCGTAAATAGACTTCCTTGTATACTGAAATGAGATTGCTTTCATTAGAACAATAAGCATATTAATAAATTAAGGTAAGAGGGAAGTCTATGCTAGATCAATTGCGTGCAATGGGGGTGTTCGCCTGTGTTGTGGAAAAAAGCTCTTTTAGTGGTGCAGCAAGAGACTTAGGAATTACAACCAGCGCAGTCAGTCAACAAATCCGTTCTTTAGAACAAGAAATGGATGTTACGTTACTCCATCGCTCAACTCGAAAACTCAGTCTCACTGAAGCAGGACAAGCATTCTTTTTAAGTTGCCAAGAAATGTTAGCTGCGGCTGAACGTGGCAAAATCAGAATCAATGAATTACGGGACGATCTCGTCGGAGATTTACGTATTGCAACTACGCCAGAGTTGGGTGCACTACATGTCATTCCCGCACTTTCTCATTGGATGTCAGCGCATAAAGGCTTAGCCATCCATTTTGAAGCGGATCACCGTTATATTGATTTAATCGAAGAACGTATTGATATTGCGATTCGTATGAGTCTGAAAGTTGATGATCATCAATTAGCAGCTGTACCTTTGGCTCGTGTAGATCAGGTGTTAGTTGCTTCACCAAGTTATCTCAATCAAGCTCAGCCGATTACTCGTCCTGAAGATTTACGTCACCATGAATTACTGCCAATCACGTTAATGCAAGGCTATCAACATTTTGCATTCCGTCATGGTACCAGTGGTGAAGTTGTCAATGTGGATATGAAATCACGTTTAGGTACGAATAATGTCTTTGTCGCAAAATCACTATGCCAACAAGGGCATGGCGTAGCACGTATTTTGTATATGGATATTCAAAAAGAATTGATTAATGGTTCTTTAGTTGAGGTATTACCCGATTGGCAATTGCCAGCGTATACCTTGCATGCTTTAACCTCTAAGCGTGAGCAATACCCAATGAAAGTACATCGTTGTATTGATGCGCTGAAGCAATATTTTGCTCAACTTCCTGGTGGGCGTTCCTTGCAGGGCGTAGCCTAATAAAAAAAGCCATGTTCCGTCAGGAACATGGCTTTTCCTTTAGCTCTATTTTCGTTTCTTTTTGCTGAGTGGTTTTAAGCTCTTTGCTTCAACAGCTGTTTCTTCAGAAGTTTTCGCCGTAACTTCATCCTTCTTGGTTTTTTTTCGCTTCTTCTTTTTCTTTGGTTCCTCGTCTTCAACGGCTTCGCCATCCTCGATCGCTTGCCAATATTCAAGTTGCTCCATCACCGCAGCATAGATCGAGTTTTTGCTATAGCGACCTTTTTTATCAAGGGTTCCGACTGGGCGTGCCATTAAAATTTCTAAAGCTTGATCAATGGTATCAATCGCATGAACATGGAATTGTCCTGCTTGGACAGCATCGCTTACATCCTGACGTAACATCAAGTGCTGCATATTTTGACGTGGGATAATGACACCTTGTTTGCCAGTTAAGCCTTGCAATTTACAAGCGTCATAGAAGCCTTCAATTTTGGCATTGACACCACCAATTGGCTGTACTTGACCCAACTGGTTCATCGAGCCTGTGATTGCCCAAGACTGATCAATTGGAATTTGGCAGATCGCAGAGATAAGCGCTGAAAGTTCTGCAACCGTAGCACTATCACCATCGACTTGCCCATAGCTCTGTTCAAACGCTAATGCAGCAGAGAAGTGTAAAATTTGCTCACGACCAAAATGAGCTTTTAAGAAGCTCGACATCAGTAAGACGCCTTTGGCATGCAGTGAACCACCGAGTTCTACACTACGCTCAATATCGAGGATATCACCGCCACCTTGATACACAGATGCGGTCAGACGAGAAGGTAGACCAAACTCAACATCAGCATAGTGAATCACAGAGAGGGCATTGATCTGACCAAGACGATGTCCTGAAGTCTCAATCAGCTGTGTTCCACGAGACAGGTCTTGCCAATACAATTCACGTAAATAGCCTAAGCGGTATTGACGATGATGTAAGGCCTGATTAACGTGCTGATCAGTGACGATCTTGTCATCCGCTTTAAAAGCATGATGATGCGCTTCACGAATTAAATCACCCAGCGTTGAGGCATGGAGTGATAGTGAACTTTGATCTTCGGCTTGGCGACTTGAATCGGTCAGTAAAGCTGCGAGCGCAGAGCGATCAAATGGAAGGAGCTTGTCAGCTTGTACATAATCGGCAATCAACTGCATGTACGCTTGTTCGTTACTGTCATTACGTTGTAATGTATCGGTAAAGTCAGCACGGATTTTAAAGACACTGCCTAGCTCTGGCTCAACTTCCAGAATTTCATAATAAATTTCAGGTTCGGCCAATAAAATGACTTTAATATCAAGCGGAACTGAAGCTGGCTCAATTGAAATACTCCCTGTTAAGGTCAGCATGTGTTCGAGTGATGAGAGCTTAAGTTGTCCTGATTTTAAGGCACGCTTTAAACCTTGCCATGCATACGGCTGCTCAAGCAATTGTTCAGCTTCAAGCATGAGAAAGCCGCCATTGGCTTGATGCAACGAGCCAGGACGAATCAAAGTGAAGTCAGTCGTGATCGTACCATTATGTGTGAGTTGCTCAACATGACCCAATAAGTTGTAGTGGGTTGGAAAGTCTTCAAAAATAACGGGAGCACCGCTATTCGGTTTATTGGCAACAATCACATTGGCTTGATAACGTGACGGGACACGATTAAATAAGGCAGGGGTAAAGTCATCTTCTTCTTGCTCTAAGATCAGCTCAACATTGTCAATAATGTCTTCAGCATAGTGTTTTAGGAACAAATCTAAGCCTTTCACCTCTTTATTTTTATTTAAGATGGACTCAATGCGTGGCATGACCACTTGCGTCGCAATATCTCGATTGAGGCTCGAAACTTGATCGCGTGCATCATCTTCTAAATCACCTAGATGTAAACCTAAGCGCTCTAGCTTTTTCTCCATATAACGAATATTAGAATTAATTTCTGTGCGTTCTTTGGTTGGGAGTGCATTGAGCTCATTCTGCGTTAATTCATGATATTCATCATTTCGTAACTGCATTGCTATAAAGACATGTTTGTCATTGCGAGAAACTAATTTTAAATCGAGTTCTTCGCCTTCTTTAGTGAGTTCAACCAAAGCTTGCTGTTGTACATCTCCGGTATCTTGACGAATACGCTCAATACGGTTGTGATAGCTTTCTGCACTAAAACGGCGTTCCAATTGTTTCAAAATGATTTGCCATGCTTGTTGCAATGTATTTTGAAATTTGGTGCCTTGTCCAGCAGGAAAGTGCAGCGCGATTGGTTGTCTTGGATTTTTGAAATTGTTTACGTAGACCCAATCATTTGGTGTCGGCATGGTTTTGGCGTGTTGCTGCAGCAAACGCTTGATCATGGTACGTTTACCCAATCCTGCCGTGCCAACAGCAAAAATATTATATCCTGAGTAGGGTAATGAAATACCAGCTTCAACAGAGGCACGTGCGCGATCTTGCCCTAAAAAATTATTGAGCGGCTTGATGCGTTTGGTCGAACTTGGTATTTCAGCTAGGTCTGGAATATGAGTGAGTTGGTCTGCACGTAGTGCGGTTTTAATCAGTGTTGCTTGTATGTCCGTCTGGTCAAATGCGCTTGGTAAAGAGTTTATATTTGCGGTGATAGTGTTTGTTGGTGTTAATGATAAAGTTGTTGCAGTCATTTGATCGAGTTTTTGGGTCACTGTTGCTATCCAACAAATAAACTAAAGTTGAGTAATTAAAGGTATACAGTTTTAGCCCTAAAGATCAAGCGAACTTGTGTTTTTTATCGACAAAACAAAAGAATGATTGCATAAAGCAACTTGCAAGCAAGGGCAAGAAACGATTGAATAAGCACATTCACGCATGTTCATGGAAAATAATAACCAATGACAACTCAAGCCTCTGGTTGGGCATCGGCATTTAAAGCATTTTTAGATCGCCGTGCTCTGATTATGTTATTTCTTGGTTTCTCCGCAGGGATTCCAATTTTATTGATTTTTTCTAGCTTGTCGTTATGGCTAGGTGAGGCTGGTATTGATAAAAGTGCGGTCACTTTTTTTAGTTGGGCCGCCTTGGGTTATTCCTTTAAATTTGTTTGGGCACCGTTAATTGATGAATTACCCGTCCCATTTTTAACCAAGAGTTTAGGTCGTCGCCGTGCTTGGTTGCTCATTGCACAATGTTTAATTATCTGTGCAATTTGTATTATGGCTTTTTCAGATCCTGCGCTTGGTCAAAGCTATTTAATCCAAATGGCATTTGGTGCAGTATTACTGGGTTTCTCAGCTGCAACACAAGATATTGTGATTGACGCTTACCGTATTGAGTTAGCTGAAACTGAAATGCAAACTGTGTTGGCTTCAACATACAATGCGGGCTATCGTATTGGGATGATTGTTGCTGGTGCAGGAGCGTTATTCCTAGCAGCCTATTTGGGAACGGCCAAAGGTAATTATATCTACGAAGCTTGGAAATATACCTATTTAACCATGGCCGCAGTGATGGTGGTGGGTATTATCACCACCTTATGTGTTCGTGAACCGCAAGTGAATCGCGTTTATAAGCATTATAAAACCACGGATTATTACCGTTTGGTGTTTGTGTTTTTTATCGCGGTTGCAACTTTTGTGGTGAGCTATATTTATTCAGGTAACGTTACTGAAGCCATTGCCAAGGCAGCAGCAATTAAAGACACCGCTGCATTATTTGGTTTAGAAGCGCTGCGCTTTTTAACTGCAACCGCAACTGCCTTATTGATCGGTTTTGGGCTGGTTAAAATGGGTGTTGTCAATCAGCAAATGGCGAAAGAAACATGGGTTGCCCCGATTCTGGATTTCTTTAAGCGCTATGGCGTTAAACTGGCATTGGTTTTATTACTGTTAATTGGTTTCTTTCGTATCTCTGACATTATTGCAGGGGTGATTTCAAATGTGTTCTATCAAGATCTAAACTTTAGTAAAGAGCAGATTGCTGAAGCAGTCAAAATTTATGGTGTAATATTTAGTTTGGTCGGTGGCTTCTTAGGTGGCCTGTTGGCGCAACGTATGAACATTATGAAACTCATGTTCGTTGGTGCGGTATTGGCAAGCTCAACCAATTTGATCTTTATCGGTTTAGTTAAATCTGGCAAGCCATTGGATCAGGTTGAAGTCCAAGTGGGCGCTCAGCATTATCAAGTGCAGACCGATGAGGTGGGATATTGGAAGTTACAAGTTCCAAATGAAGTATTAGCTAAAGCAAATACGGTTCAGGTCAGTACTCAATATCAAAACCAAGCAGACTCGAAGGCTCAGTTTGAAGTTCCTTATCTGGTGAATGCGCAACACGCCCAGATTCAACTGCTACCAATGAGTGGTGATGATCAACTCACGCCGAAAGAGTTAAAACAAAGTCTGGTAATCAAAGGTCAGTTAGCCGGTGTAAAAGCTGAGCAACTCAATGCAGAAAGTCCTGTTGTTTTAACATTAGATGGGCAGGAATTTGTAGCGAAAGTGGATCAAAATGGCTTATTCACAGGCGTGATTGATGGCAAAATTTTGCAAGCATCACCGACCAAGACCATTACGGCTTTGGCTAATTTAACCAACAATACGGGCAGTGAATTGTTGGCAACCAGACAATATCGCGTCGATACGGCATCTCATGCAGAGACGGATTTAAATGTGGATATTCAACCGATTACTGTGGTTGATCCAGCTCAATCAGGTATGGTTGAATTGTCTGGTAAGGTGATTAAAAGTTATAGCTCGTTATGGTTATATTTTGCCATTATTGTCGATAATTTAGCCTCAGGTTTAGCTGGTGCGGCATTTATTGCCTTTTTATCGAGTTTAACCAGCGTATCATTTACCGCAGTTCAATATGCGATTTTCAGTTCATTAATGACTTTAACACCAAAATTATTGGGCGGTTATTCAGGAACGATTGTCAGCAATATTGGTTATCCGAATTTCTTTTTAATGACGACTTTAATTGGTATTCCAATTTTAGTTTTAGTGGTATGGGTTGCGAAACTGTTGCGCGATCATGAAAACCAAACAACTCAACAGACAGGTGAATAACTATGCGCATGTTACATACGATGCTACGAGTAGGTAATTTAGAACAATCTTTGAAGTTCTACACTGAGGTACTTGGTATGAAATTGCTACGCCAACGTGATTACGAAGAAGGGCGTTTTACCTTGGCTTTTGTTGGCTACGGCGATGAAGAAAACAATACTGTGCTTGAGCTCACGCATAACTGGGATACAGCCAGCTATGATTTAGGTAATGCTTATGGTCATATCGCTATTGGTGTAGATGATGCTTATAAAGCATGTGAAGAAATCAAAGCACGTGGTGGAAAAGTCGTACGTGAAGCGGGTCCAATGAAAGGTGGTGTTACAGTGATTGCCTTTGTTGAAGATCCAGATGGTTATAAAGTTGAATTGATTCAACAGGATCAAAACGCACGTAATAACTAGGGTCTGTTGACATTTCACTTTACGAGCTATAGCTCTCATTGCGACAGAGGATGTTTTTTAGACGGTGCAAGGCTGGTTTTGTGAAACCTAGTTATTCTAGGTAAGCAAGATCTAACACACTAGTGGCAAAAAACATTCCTGTCCCGTAGGGTTATGGCTAAAACTTCCATAAACCGCGTTATGAAACTTGACAAGGGAATGCCATTGCCAGCGTTTCATGCCTTGTTTATGTCATTTTAGCCGATAACGCAAGGCATGGCTGAAATATCAATAGACCCTCTCTTTGGTCTATTGGGTCCAAGATTTCTAATCTAAAGCCCTAGCTTTATTTATTCAGCCCAGTATGATGGTGCGATCAAATGATCAACAACATCATATTGGGCTTTTTAGTTTTAGTGAGTAGATAGGGATAAGTTATGTTGAAGCAACTGGCAGTGGACCGCTTTACAATATTATTAATCGCAATGGTAGTACTGGCGACTTTTTTACCCGTCTCAGGTCAGATTGCACATTATTTTAATATTTTAACCACGGTCGCAATTGCAGTGCTGTTCTTTTTACATGGCGCTAAGTTATCACGTGAAGCCGTGGTTGAAGGGATGCTGCATTGGAAAATGCATGCTTTGGTGTTTGCTTTTACGTTTGTGATTTTTCCTGCGATTGGATTGCTGGCTAAACCTGTGTTGGAACCTCTACTGGGGCAGCAGTTGTATTGGGGTTTCTTATTTATGTGCTTTTTGCCATCAACAGTACAATCCTCTATTGCATTTACTTCGATGGCTAAGGGTAATGTGGCAGCCGCTGTATGTAGCGCATCCTTCTCCAATATTATCGGGATGTTTATTACCCCGATTTTGGTGAGCTATTTTATTTTGGGACAAAGCCAACATGGTTTTGATCCGACCACATCAATTATTCAAATCACCTTGTTACTACTGGTGCCTTTTATTTTAGGGCAATTATTACGTCCGTATGTTTTTCCATATATGGTCAAAGTACCTAGTATCGTCAAAGCGTTTGATCAGGGATCGATCTTAATGGTGGTTTATGGGGCATTCAGTAGTGCTGTAGTAGCAGGTTTATGGCATCAGGTCAGTGGTTTAACCTTGTTGTATCTGGTACTTGCGTGTTCGGTATTATTGACTCTCGTGATGTTGCTTGCGTTGTATGTACCTAAGTGGTTAGGTTTTAATCATGCTGATCAAGTGACGATCTTCTTCTGTAGCTCCAAGAAAACCTTAGCGAGCGGTGTACCCATGGCTCAAATCCTGTTCATCGGGCAGCCTTTAGGTATGATCGTACTGCCAATTATGATTTTCCATCAAATTCAGTTGATGGTTTGTGGGGTGATTGCGAATCGTTGGTCAAAATCAAATCAGGAATAGTTCGCAAAATTTAATTTTTTGGCGTATAATCTTCGGCACTTGTTGGCTTTGCTCTGACCTTTAGAGTCTCGGTGAGTCAAAAGAAATGGTCTGTTGTGGTGTTGATCTGCAAGTGTGAAAACACTTTGCTTTCCTCAAATTGAGAGTGATCAATTGCGATAACAGCTTAAGCCTTTCTTACTAAATAGGAGCATCGACCATGCGCGCCGATATTCACCCTAAATATGAAAACTTAGTTGCTACTTGTTCATGTGGTAACGTAATCGAAACTCGTTCTGCTCTTGGTAAAGAAACAATTTACCTTGACGTATGTTCAGCTTGCCACCCATTCTATACTGGTAAACAAAAGAATGTGGACACTGGCGGTCGTATCGACAAATTCAAACAACGTTTCTCTGGTATGTCACGTTCTGTCAAACGTTAATATCAAGAAAGAAAAAACGGGCGATATGCCCGTTTTTTTGTGCCTATATTTTATCGATAATGTATATAGACAGTGGTGTACAAGACCTTATTGGTCTTGTACATCGGTTAAGCGATCAAGCTTTTTCTGGAAGTAGTTCCCTTGTAAAAAACGTGCTTCAACATTCCATGCATTGGCAAACAGGTTCATGTCATTGAGTTCCATCAAGAAAATTTCCACAGGTTTTTGGCCAATAAAATGCAGGATTTTTTCTTGTAAGTTTGCCATGTCTTTTTCAGAGGCAAGCATTTTGGTCAATTTGCCATGTAGACTCAAATATTGAGCATCAATCTGTTGCAGCATCGAGTCACTATAAAGTGAATCACCGAAACCTCGGATCGAAACTTCAGCACCATGTTGACGCAACAAGGCAATTTGTGGCTGTGCTTGCGATAGGTTCTGTTGCAGTGCTTGTTCAGAAAATTGCAGAATTAATGGGTGTGCTTGTTTACTGCCAATAATAGTGAGTAATTTTGCAACTAACTCTGGGAGTTTTTGATCATTCAATAACACATGATGATTGAGGTTGACAATCAGCTTGGCTTTTGGATATTGAGTGATGAAGTTATGTAATTGCTTACATGCCTCAACAAGAATCCAGCGGTCTAGTTGAACTGATAATTCAACATCATCTTTAAGATCGGCTAGATCACTTAAGTCTTGCCATTGATTGTTATAGATAAAGCCGCCAGAAACCTCATAAGTATGTGTATGCTGATCTTGTTTATCATAAAGCTGCTGATATTTAAGATGAATATCACCGATATCCAGTTTCTGTTTCAGTTCTTGTAACAAGCTTAACTGGACTTTTGTTGGAATGTGTTCGGTTGTTAAACCAATATCAGTATCAATTTTTGGACTATTGAATACTGGTAAAGCTGCAGTGAATGCTTTACTTAGGACCTGCTCAAAAACCGCTTCATCTGGAATGGCTTGTGCAAGTTCGCAATAACCCAATTTAAGGTGTAAAGGGAAGGTGTGCTGAGTAGTCGCTAAAAGTTGTGGTTTCTGCAAGCTGTTTAAACCAATCAGCAGTGAATTCAAAACATTTTTGGATTCAGCTTGAAACAATGCAACGTAGAGTGTGCTATCGACTGGATAAACAGGAACACTGACTTGTTCTTTGATAAAGTTTTGGATATTGGCAAAATACGCTTTGGTGCTACGCCAATCACTTTGAAAAACCTCATTTGGACAACTGCTCAGGCTAAACAGCACAACTGCATTGGCATTGGCTGGATGATTGGTCAGCTGTCGATTAATCTGTTGTAAAGCACTATTTAAATTGGATACTTTCTCAGATGAAATGACAGTTGCAGGTGCTGCAGTTACTTGTGATGATGTTCCACATTCAATATTGAGTTGAATTTCCTCTTCATTGCCTGAAGGTAAAAACTCAAGATGTAATGGGTTGTTCTTCACAGTTGCATTTTGAGTACGCAGCTCAAAACGTCCTTGCTCGAACTGACCTTGAGAAATCTTTTTAAAGCGCAGTTTAAATTGTGCTAAATCTTCAGGTTGCAAAACATCGAGGATCGGTAAGCCAATCAGTTCATCTTCACTCGCAAATCCAAATAGGTTGGCATATTCAGTATTGGCACTGATGTGAATACCTTCTTGTAAAATGGCAACAGCTTTATGCGTCTCTGCGACTAAGGATTGAGCTTGCGTTTGTGCTGCTTCAAGCTCATTGAGCAAGCGGTGTTCAGCTTGAACCAGACGACTATAAGACAATGCACGGATCATGCTAATATAGAACGTTTCAGGTATTTTAAGATTCAAAACATCATAGATGCCTTTGTGAATATAGGTCTGATATTGATCATGGTTATAGTCATCAGGTTCCAGTAACAACACAGGCAAGCTTGGCTGCGATGAAGCTTGAATCAAGGATAGAGTTTGTTCGATTTTTAAGTCATAAGCACGACCAAAAATCACAATATCCCAGGGTAAATTTAACTGTTTTTCAAATGTTTTAAGATCATCTAATAAGGTGGCATGAATTTGATGATCTTGCGCCTTAAAGATCGCGGCAATTTGATTATAACGAAGTTGATTGTCGTCAATAATTAGTAAACGGGTTTCTGTCCGTTTGAGTTTCTTAGACAGTAAAGAATTTCTCACTTTAATGCTTCCCATAAATCTTGATCAATTGTGTCCATATTTTTTTGTGCCATATATTTTTGAAGAACCGGAAGTTCCTCATCATTTAGCAGTTCAAATTCAAATTGAACAAAACTCTGGGTAATTAATTGTGCGTTTAATAAATACACCTTGACTTCCTCTTTCCCCAATCTTAAATGAACAGCTTGATGTTCTCTAAAAATTTGTGAACCTGGTAAAATTAAAGTTGTTTTTGTTTCATCCAGATTTTGGTTTTTTAATAAAAGTGTTGGATGATAATTACTGATATGTCGATCAGCCTGTATGCGAACAGCACAAGGGAAGATCTCTTGTGCCAATACTTCTAAACCGAGTTCTAGACTTTTCTCGCTTGATTGTTTGAGCCAACGGATTACGCCTCCACGCCAATGCCCATGTGATGTTTCTTTGACTAAAATATATTCGCCAGTTCTTAGATTCTTTGGTGCTTCTCCAGACCACTTAATACGATAACCATTGACACTGATATCTAGAATATCAGCTTGATAAACGGCTTTACTTTCACGACTTAAACGTTGAATCGCAGACTCTTGGTTGTCAGAAGCACTTTTTTTGTCCCAAGCCGACATAAACTTCGATTCATTTTGTAGACCATAACTGTGGTCTAGCAATAAGGTCTCTGCGAAATTCTTAGCTTTGGAGAGATAGAAGTGCGCAGTCAGTAAACCAAAGCAAATATGCAGTTGCGCTGAGTATTCATAACGCTCATGACGGCGTTCTGCAGTTGTACCTAAAATAGTTTGCACATGAAATTTCAGTGCTGGGGTTAAATAGATTTTTTCATTTTTAGAAATATATTCTGCATTTTTATGCAGTGTTGCTGTGACATGATCCAACAAACTATGTGTGCTGATAAAGATGTTTGGGTTGAAGCCAGAACTTTGTTTTTTATTATAAATCGGTGGATGGTCTTTGCTGGTATCTACGACATACTTGGTTAAATCAGTTTCTTTAGCCAAGATTTGGACCATTTTGGCCCAGTCAAAACTACACTGGAACAGAGCTTGTATTTCAGATTGACGAATTTGATTGGTATTAAAAATATCCATCAAGATCAGCTGGGCATAGGCCTGAGTAATATTGGTAATCGAACTTGGTTTACCCTGAGACTGATCTAAGTTGGTATGCTGATACTTATGTGTCACTGCTGCATCATAGAGTTGATGGGCAATTAACCACTGCCCAGCAACTGGCTCGCTATACAACATATGTTGTTGATAGAGCAATTGGGTTAATTGCTGTAGCGATTGAAAGGTGGCTAAGGTTCTTGCCGTTTGCAGATTTTTCTTTTGATTCAGCGCGAAAATAGAAAACTTTTGCTGATCAAGCTGGTCATTACTGCGACGCACAATATTGATATAGATTGCTGCAAAGTAGCAACGCAATAACATTGCTAGTTCAATGATATGCTCATTACGATCTGAGCTAATCACGCCCTGATTGAAAAAGTTCTTTTCCAGACTTCCCAAAACATTTTCAATGGTTGGGTGCAGAACCTGAACCAAGTCAAAACGTAAAGTTTCCGAACATTCCAGTTCACTCAGCTCTAATAAAGCTGCAAATAGTGCTTTGGAGGTATCGCCCAACTGCATAATGGATAGATTTGAAATCCATTCATTGAGACTTTTAGAATTGGTATCACAAAAGCTAAGTTTGTCCCGTCTTAAGACTGTTGGAATTTGAAAAATATCCGAAAAAGCATTATTCATCATTGTGTTATCAATCTCAGAATGTTTGAACCCCAAAAAGCGGTGTTTTATTTTTTTCGCCCGCAATTTCCCTGACGAGTTTCGGGACGAGATATCCTGGTAAACTCGCTAATACATCACTGTATATCTGATCTATCTCTGAAGATCTTAAATCAAAATGCTGAGCACCTTTAACTTTATCCAAAACATGAAGGTAATAGGGCATTACTCGTGCTTCAAATAAACGGCTACTCAATGCATTTAAAGTTTCTGCAGAATCATTCACACCTTTGAGCAAAACTGCCTGATTTAGGACGGTTATATGCTGGAATGACAACTCTAGCAACTTCGAGCAAGTGAAATCATCAAGTTCAGCTGCGTGGTTTGAGTGTACCACTACTACAATACGTAGCCTACTGTTTTTTAATATAGAAATCAGCTCTTCATCAATACGATTCGGGATCACAATCGGAACCCGTGAATGAATTCTCAATATCTTAATCTGAGGGAGAGATGCGACTCGTTCTAGCCACAACGAAATTTTTCGATTGTTTAGTGTGAGGGGGTCACCACCACTCAAAATCACTTCATTGATTTGTGGATTTTGCTCAATATACTGTTTGATATTTAACCAATCGTCATTTTTAGGCAGATTTTCCTGATACGGGAAATGACGACGGAAACAGTAGCGACAGTGAATCGCACATGCACCTGTTAAGGTCAACAAAAAACGTGATTGATATTTATGTAAAACCCCTGCCATTTGATTTGCGGCTTCTTCACCTAAAGGATCCGTCACAAACTCAGGATGTTCTTCCAGTTCGAGATGATGGGGTAAGACTTGCAATAGCAGAGGGTCAAGCGGATCGCCAATGGTCATTTTTCCGACGAATGCACGTGGCACGCGCAATTTAAACTGTTCAGAGGCGAGGATTGCCCCTGATAATAGTTGATCGGTAGATAACTCAAGCAGATTTAACAGCTCTAAAGGATCAGTAATTAGGTCACTGAGTTGTGATTGCCAGTTTTGCTCTTGATGTAAATAGTTTATCATGCCATACGTAAAAATAGTGTTAGCCGCAGCTGTGTGCCTAGTCTAGCATTGGGGCTTGTTTAACGTTCATATATGAATTGCGTTATTGGTTAAAATTTAATCATGCGAGGCGTGAAACGCAGGGAATGGCTATTCCCTTGCCAAGTTTCATAACGAAGTATGAGGAAATTTTAGCCATAACCCTACGGGACAGGGAGATTTTTTGTAGCTACTGCGTTATGTATGGTTCATTTAGAATAACTAAATTTCACCATCCATGCCTTGTATCGTCGAAAAAATCTCCTGTGTCGCAACCAAATATGAATGTTAAACAAGCCCATAAGATTTGATTTTTAAGTTTGGAGTGCGCCTTTCATGGCCTATTATTCTACAAATGATTTTAAAGCAGGCCTTAAGGTTATGCTTGATGGCAACCCATGTTCAATCATGGAAAATGAATATGTAAAACCAGGTAAAGGTCAAGCGTTTAACCGTGTGAAATTACGTAACCTTCGCTCTGGTAAAGTATTAGAAAAAACATTCAAATCAGGTGATTCTTTAGAAGCAGCTGATATTGTAGAAGTTGAAATGGATTACCTCTACAACGATGGCGAAATGTGGAACTTCATGGATCCTGTATCTTTCGAGCAAATCGCTGCTGATAAAACAGCAATGGGCGATGCTGCGAAATGGTTAAAGGACGATTCAAATGAAAAATGTACGATCATGTTATTCAATGGCGTACCTTTGAACGTAAATCCACCAAACTTTGTTGTGTTGAAAATTATTGAAACTGATCCAGGTGTACGTGGTGATACTTCTGGCGGTGGCGGTAAGCCAGCGAAGCTTGAAACAGGTGCAGTTGTACGTGTTCCATTATTCGTACAGCAAGAAGAAAGCGTTCGTGTAGACACACGTACTGGTGACTACCTAGAACGTGCATAATTGTGAATGAGTAGCCAAGCTACTCAAGATATACAATTATCGAAGGGATGATTAAACAATCATCCCTTTTTTTATGCCAAAGTATTAGATAAATAATTGAAGCTAGAAGGTAAACTTACAAAGATATTTCTTCTACAGAAAATATGGAAAGGGAAATCTAATAGGGCTTGCTGACATTTTTTGTTGCCACTACATTATCTTGCGTAGCTGTAATCGCTACTCATTATTTAGAATAGCTAAATTGCATAAGACATGCTTTATGTCTTCTAAAAATGTTCTCTGTCGCAATGATAGCTATCGCTCGTAAAGTGAAATGTCAACAGACCCTAACCACGCATTATGTATTTGAGAGGTTTTGAATGGAGACAACACAAGCAAAGTCAACACTTCCCTCGAAACTCCTTTGGAGTTTGGTTGCCATCGTTGGGGCAATTTCATTTGGGATCTTGGCGGTTAGTCGTGGTGAGCATGTTAATGCGGTCTGGTTAGTTCTTGCCGCAGTCTGTGTATATAGCATTGCATATCGGTTCTATAGTTTATTCATTGCAAACAAAGTTTTTGAATTAAATCCTAAACGGTTAACCCCAGCTCATCGCCTTGCCGATGGTCTGGATTATGTTCCGACCAATAAGTTCGTTTTATTCGGTCATCACTTTGCCGCGATTGCAGGTGCAGGGCCTTTAGTCGGTCCAATTCTCGCAGCGCAAATGGGTTACTTACCTGGGACGATCTGGCTTTTAGTCGGTGTGGTGATTGCAGGCGCGGTACAAGATTTCCTTGTTCTATTTATTTCAACACGACGTGATGGTCGTTCTTTGGGAGAAATGGCCAAACAGGAATTGGGTACCTTTGCGGGTGTGATTGTGATGCTAGGTACGCTGGGGGTGATGATCATTATCCTTGCTGTGCTGGCTTTGGTCGTCGTGAAAGCATTGGCGCATAGTCCATGGGGTGTGTTCAGTATTGCTGCAACCATTCCAATCGCCTTGTTCATGGGCGTGTATATGCGCTATCTACGCCCAGGGAAAATTGCAGAGGTGTCGATTATCGGTTTTGTACTGATGATGGCGGCAATTGTGTATGGTGGGGATGTTGCAAAAGATCCATATTGGGGGCAGTTATTTACCCTCAGTGGTACTCAATTGACTTGGGCCTTAATTATTTATGGTTTTATCGCCTCTGTTTTACCGGTTTGGTTGCTGTTAGCACCACGTGATTACTTATCAACCTTCCTTAAAATTGGTGTGATTGCAGGCTTGGCGATTGGGATTATCTTCGCGATGCCTGATTTGAAAATGCCAGCAGTGACCCATTTTGTTGATGGTACAGGCCCTGTATTTGCGGGTAGTTTATTTCCTTTCCTGTTTATTACCATTGCTTGTGGTGCGATTTCAGGTTTCCATGCCTTGGTTGCATCTGGAACGACACCTAAATTGGTCGATAACGAAGTCAATATTCGTATGATCGGTTATGGTGGTATGTTGATGGAATCTTTCGTCGGCATCATGGCAATGATCTGTGCGACAGTACTCGATCCAGGCATTTACTTTGCGATTAATGCACCAGCAGCAGTTTTAGGGACCTCGGTAGAGACCGCTGCGGAAGCTGTGCGTAATCTTGGTTTCGTGGTGAGTCCAGAAATGTTGACCTTATTGGCTCAGGAAGTGGGTGAGAGTTCAATCCTGTCTCGTACAGGTGGTGCGCCTACATTTGCAATTGGTATGGCACATATCATTTCAGAGATTTTTAACAATCGCTCAATGATGGCGTTCTGGTATCACTTTGCGATTCTGTTTGAAGCATTATTTATTCTAACTGCTGTAGATGCGGGTACACGTGCTTGTCGTTTCATGGTGCAGGATACAGTCGGTATCGTGGTTCCAGCGATTAAACAATCGAGTTCATTCTTTGGGAACTTGGTCGGGACTTTTGTCGCAGTGGCAGGTTGGGGCTTCTTCGTGTATCAAGGTGTGGTTGATCCACTTGGTGGGATTAACTCATTGTGGCCGTTATTTGGTATTGGTAACCAGATTCTTGCTTCGATGGCACTGATTTTAGGAACCGTCATTTTATTCAAGATGAAAAAAGAGAAGTATGTTTGGGTCACCATTGTCCCGACGATTTTCTTATTCATTACTTCAATGACTGCGGGCTGGCAAAAGATTTTCCATGAAAATCCAAAAATTGGCTTCCTTGCACAAGCGAATCGTTTCTCGGATGCAATTGCGCGTGGTGAGGTGCTTGCACCAGCCAAAACCGTTGCTGAAATGCAAACGATTGTGATGTCAAATCAGATCAATGCTGCACTGTGTGGCTTCTTTATGATTGTTGCGATTGTGATGATCATTGCTTCGATTGGTATTGTACGCAGAGCATTGGCGAGCCCGACACCAACAGTGAACGAGGCACCAGCAGTTTATTCAGAAACCCCGATGACGGCGAATAGCATCAAAGGAGAGTAGCGATGGATTTTAAAATTGCTCGACAAGGCAGCGCAGTGATTGTGAAGATTATTAAATTCACCATCATGTCGCAAAAACATTTGCTTTTATCACCCAAGAATTGGTCGCGTATTGCTGTGTTATGGCAGCGTTTGCAGCAGAGTTTTCGGTTGATGGTGGGTGTGCCAGATTATGAAACTTATGTACAGCATATGAAAGCGCATCATCCTGATCTAACCCCGATGGATGCCAAGACTTTTTATCGTCATTGTATCGATGCACGTTATCCTTCTGCGGGTGGTAATATGAAAAAATGCCCTTGCTAGAAATCAATTGATTTCGTTGAAAAAAAACCAAAACAGTGTATGTTGAAACATGCACTGTTTCATTTTGGGGATAAAATTATGTGGGGCATGGATCAGGCTTCAATTCAAGACAAAAAAAGACAAAACCAAGCATTAGAACAAGATATTAAAAGCTTCGGTCAAAAGATTGAGCACTTTTTAATTGAAGTGAATCAGCTGATTTTAGATAAGCCACAACAGACCAAACTGGCTTTGACCTGTCTATTGGCTGGTGGACATGTATTGTTTGAAGATCTACCTGGATTGGGGAAAACCACATTAGCCAGTGCCTTGGCTCGGTTGGCTGGATTACATTTTCAGCGCATTCAATTTACCAATGATATGTTGGCCAGTGATGTCATCGGTATCAATATTTTTAATCAAAAAGAACATGTGTTTGAGTTTAAGCAAGGCCCTGTTTTTACTCAAATCTTACTTGCCGATGAAATCAATCGCTGTAGCCCTAAAACCCAAAGTGCTTTGTTGGAAGCGATGGAAGAAGGGGCTATCACTGTCGATGGCGTGCATTATGAGTTGCCACAACCTTTTTGGGTGTTGGCTACGCAAAATCCACTGTTTCAAAGTGGAACTTATACATTACCAGAGTCTCAACTAGACCGCTTTTTGATGCGATTGTCATTGGGTTATCCATCTCGCCAAGCAGAAAAATTACTGTTACAACAAAGCTCTCGCCAAGTCCTGATTCATCAATTAGACGCAGTCTTTACCCAAGCCGATATTTTACATTTGCGTGAATTGGCAAAACAGATTTTTCTCAGTGACGCCGTACTCAATTATATTTTAGATTTGGCTGCTGAAACACGTAAGCAACGACATGGCCTGTCTACACGTGGAGTATTGGCACTGAAAGCTGCAGCACAAGCTTATGCGTTAGTTGAAGGACGCAGTTTCGTGACCACGGATGATGTACAGACGGTATTTGTGGCTGTAGTTGCGCATCGTTTAAGTTTGGGGGAGATGGAGGTAAAACAACTGTTGCAGTCAGTTGATGCATTATAGGTGAGTACAGACTATGCAAACTGGACTTAAACAACAGGTCAATCAATGGATCGCAAAGCGTTTCCAAGTGGATCGTAGTAAAACCTTGCGACAAAAGGACGTTTTGGTTTTTGTCTATAAACAAGGTTTTCTATATCTGGTCCTGATTTTAATTACCTTTATTGCTGGAATTAACTATGCAAACAATCTGATTTTAGGATTTTGCTTTTTAATCAGTGCCATTCTTTGTATTAGTTTTTATCTGACCTTTAAGCAATTACATGATTTACAAATTGATATTGTGCTGCCTGAAGTCGGACAAGTCGATCAAGCAATCATTTTAAAGCTGCTATTTAAACAACCTGTTCGTTCTGTACGTTATCTAAGGATCCAGTGGCAAGCTCAAGAGCAATTGGTTTTTATAGATCAGACACAACATAGTGTTGAGCTTGCAGTTATGCCTGACAAACGTGGACTCTATGAATTTGAGACCATTAAAATTTATTCTACTTATCCATTAGGATTAGTCCGCGCATGGACTTATTTATATCCAAAACATAAAGTCTGGGTTGCCCCGAAGGGCTATGATTGGCAGAAAGAGCATAAAAATAAGCCGACTTCTGCCCAAGATAGCTTAGATGAATTTAAAGAGTTACGTGGCTTTCAACACGGTGATTCTTATCAAAATGTGGCATGGAAACAGGTCGCACGGGGGCAGGGATTTTTGATCAAAATGTTTGAAGCTCAGGCTAATCACCAGCATCTGGAAATTGACTATCAGCAGATTCCAGCTCAAAGCCATGAAGATAAATTAAGCTTTATGATGGGTTTGGTCGAGCAATGTGAACAGTTAGGTGATGATTATGCACTTATTTTGCCGCATGCTCGCTTAGAAAGCGGGCAAGGACAATCTCAGTTAATTCAGGCCAAACTTTTATTGGCGCAGGCATAATGATGACTAAGCAAATCTACTTCTGTGTTTTAGCTGTCTTGGCTTTTGTATTACTTGGGCAAACCGCTTTTGCACCTGCTGCTTTAACGGGATTATGGGCGGTGGTTTGGCTGTTATTGGTTCGTAGATATCGTAAACAAAGCTGGGTGCCTTTTCCTAAATGGTTTTTGGTGATTTTTATTCTATTGTCCTTGGGTATCGTTTATATCAATTATCAAACGATCTTTGGGGTGGAAGCGGGCGTCGCCTTTTTAAGTACCTGTTTATTTGCCAAATGTTTAGAAGCTAAAAACACTCGTGATTTATTGATTGTCTTTAATTTTGCTCTATTTGTCAGTGCCAGCCTATTGTTACATAGCCAAGCTTTTTGGATGGCGTTGATTGTATTTACAGTCTTTATGATGTGTTTATTGGGTTTGTATCGGATACAGACGGGATTGTTTAATCAAACGAAACTTTCATCAAACCAACTTAAACAAGATGTGAAGCAAATTTTTAAATTTGTTGGCATAGCAATTCCTTTCTTTCTCATCTTATTTATTTTCTTTCCACGATTGCCACCGCTTTGGGCAGTACCAATTCAGACTAATCAAGCCACGACTGGGATTAGTGATCGCATGTCACCTGGAGATATTGCACAATTATCACAGTCCTCGGCTTTGGCCTTTCGGGTAGTGGCAAATATGTCGCAATTTCCAAGTCGATCAGAATTGTACTGGAGAGCTTTAGTCTTAGATCAATATGATGGAACGACTTGGACCAGTAGTTTTTTTAATCAACAAATTAAAAATGTGCAGTCCACCCAAAGAAGCGTACCTTATCAATATTTAGCAGCAGATGAACAAGCCAATTGGATCATGGGTTTGGAATACTCGATTCCGCAAGAACGTTATTTGCAGTTGTATCAAGATAATAGTATTCGCCCAACAAAATTAGTTAAGCGCAATGTACCGATACAGATGTTGTGGTTGGGGCGCATGTCGGCAGAGCCTATTTTGTTGTCAGCACGTCAACTTGAGTTAAACCTTAGGTTTGATGAGGGACGGGATCTTAAAGCACAGCAATTGGCGCATGAGCTGTTTGAAAAAAGTCAGAAGCAACCTGAACAATATCTACAATCAGTGCTGTCATGGTATCGAAAGAATGGCTTTGTATACACTTTGACGCCTGGGACTTTAGGTGGGGATCGTATAGATCAATTCTTGTTTTCCAGTCGGAAAGGATTTTGTGAGCATTATGCGTCTAGTTTTGTCATGCTAATGCGTTATGCGGGTATTCCCGCACGGGTAGTGACGGGTTATCAAGGTGGTCAACTGGCGCCTGATGGGCAAAGTTGGGAGGTTCGACAACTGGATGCACATGCTTGGAGTGAGGTCTATCTAGATGGAAAATGGAAAAGAATTGACCCAACAGCCATGATTGCACCGCAACGAATTGATACGGGCATGCAGGATTATTTGGCACAAGATCAAACTGTATGGGGAGATGAAAGTAAAGCTTGGCGTTTGCAACAGTTTAAGTTTCTAAAAAATATGCGGATTTGGAGTGATTATTTAAGTTATCAATGGCAAAGTAAAGTCGTTGGTTATGATGCAAACAAACAGAAGAACTGGTTATCTCGATTAGGTCTGGATTCAAGTTATGCATATGCAATTGTGTTGATTGTTGGCGTATTCGCTATTTTGATGGTTTACGTGGGTATCTATTGGTGGAAGCAAACAAGGCAGCAAGCTGATTATCAAAGAGCTGTACTTAAGTTTCAGAAGCAACTACCTAGAAATCTGCATAAACAACACGCAGAGACTTTTCAAGTGTGGATGCAGCGTTTGGCAAGTCAGGTTGAAAATAAACAGGTGTTTGAACAAGCGATTGTGTTATATCAACAAATTGTTTTTTTAGAGCAGCAAGATGGTGCAAATATTGAAGAATTTAAGCGCTTGCTTAAAGACTGTGCGATTGCACTGAAACAGTCACAAAAAAACTTGTGAAGCTGATAAAAAATGAATATGATGCTTCTCATTCTAGGTGTATAGCTCAGTTGGTTAGAGCGCTACGTTGACATCGTAGAGGTCTCCAGTTCGAGTCTGGATATACCTACCAAGATTTTTAGGTTTTATAGCTTCGAATGAAGTTACGAAAACTCCAAAGCTCTGAGTCGAAAAGATTCAGGGCTTTTTTTATTCCAGCTTATTTTTAGAAAATTAAGCGACTTGACCTAACCCACTATTGGTGCTAATTTAATCAATAAGGAAGTCATATACTATTTGGGATGGGGCTTAGGAAGTTAAAG
>NZ_DBBF01000019.1:0-51760 GCF_002292065.1 Acinetobacter sp. UBA991
TTAACTTCCTAAGCCCCTAATAATTTAGTCACCATGCCCAGCGCCTATATCACCAATACCCTTGCACTATTGGCTGATGAAAATCCAGAAGTGGTGATTAACATCAGTATGAGTACCCTGTCTGATATTGAATGTCGTGTTTTGGACAATCGCTTACATGCAGGTGCCATCCCCTTAGTCACCCCATTATCTGGCTTAGATTATTTTGATTTATATAGCGAAAAGTCTTTGCTCTACTGCGGTAAAAATCACCCGCTGTTTCAACATTTAGGTGGCTTCCACACTGCGGATTTAAAAAACTGGCAAGCGGTATTGCCCAATTATGCAACGACAGCAGAGGCGGCAAAATTACATCAACTGCTTGATTGTTCAGCAACCGCCAGTGACCGTGAAGGGATCGCCTTTTTGATCTTAACCGGAAAATTTCTCGGTTTTTTACCCGATCATTATGCAAGGAAATGGGTGGAGGATGGTTTTATGCAACCTATTTTACAGGACGTGATGCATTACAGTACCCCGATCTGTCTGATCACGCATAAAGGCAAAAACTACCATATGATTTTAAAAACCTTTATGGAGATCCTGAAAACCAGAATCATGCCGTTGACTTAAGCAAAGGCAGAATACAAAAGTCGATGAACTAAGCTCATCGACTTTGTTTTATCAATCATGATGCACTGCTATGCTTCACCTGTTTCAGCGATGTTTGTGGCTGGATTGACTGTGCTTTTACTTCCACTGTCTGACTCATGCCGTTTCAACACCAGCACCGCAAAAATCGCAATAATGGCAGGGATGGCAATCATCACAAAGTTCATCTTATGCGGTAGACCTAAGGTCAGCAGCATCCCTGTTAAAATTGGCCCGACAATAGCACCAATTCGCCCAACTGCGGATGCACAGCCAATCCCTGTCGAGCGCACACTCAATGGATAAAATTGAGCCACATAACTATATAAAAGGATTGAAGTGCCAATAGTTGCAGCACCTGCAATCGTCACCAAACCGTATAGTATATAAGCTGGCGAGTTATAACCGAGTCCGACCAAGGCAAAGACTCCTGCCACAAACATGGTTAAAATCACAGGCTTTAGGTGGAATTTATCTGACAGTATGCCACCAAAAATTGCCCCAAGCATGGCACCAACATTCAACGCCAGCAGGAATAAAATACTTTTACCCAATGAATAACCTGCTGCCAGCATCAGTTTTGGTAACCAGCTACTCAATGCATAAACCATCAACAAGCACATAAAGAATAACAGCCAGAACATTAAGGTACTTAGAGCACGACCATGTTGAAATAAAGCTTTGGCAGTACTGCCTGTATCCAGATGATCGTCATTCAAGCATAAGCGTGTCTCAGTGCTTAATGCCTGTTCTGGTGCAATTTTTTGAATGATGGCATGGGCTTGCCCAGTCTTGCCGCTTTTCACTAAAAAAGTCAGTGACTCAGGTAAAAACTTCCATAGAATGGGTAACAGCAATAATGGAATACCGGCAATCAAGAACATGATTTGCCAGCCTTGGCTTTCGACTAAATAACTGCCCAACAATGCCGAAATAATTCCACCAATGGCATAGCCACTGAACATGCTCCCAACCAAAGTACTGCGTATCCGTTTCGGTGCATATTCAGAGGTTAAAGCCACCAGATTCGGCATCACCCCACCAATGCCTAAACCGGCTAAAAACCTTAAAATCCCAAACTCAAAAGGCGTCGATGCAAATGCACCCCAAAAGGTAAAACCACTAAAAAACGTCACACAAATCAAGATCACATTTTTGCGACCGATTTTATCTGCCAAAGCCCCGAATAACATGGCACCAAACATCATGCCGCATAAAGCGGTACTGGCCAACATACCCGCCTGTACCGCGGTGAGTGACCATTCCTGCATCAATACAGGCAAAACCACACCATAAATAACCAGGTCATAACCGTCAAAAATAATAATCAGTAAGCACCAAAGCAAAATGCTCCAGTGAAAAGGGGTAAATTTTGCTTGGTCAATAATTGCATTGACATTCAACGTCGATGTTGCCATTTAATCATCTCCTCTATGAGATAAATTCTTGTTCATTTTTAAAACGACATACTGCACCCTAAAGAAAAAACAGATTATTCAAGGTCTTGATTAAAAATCGTAACTCGCCATCATATTGAAGCGGTTATCGATTCCGTTACGACCGTCAAAGGTTTCACGCTCGCCATAGACATACTCCATCCCCAAGGTAATTGGTTTATACGGGTTGTACATGGCATTGATCCAGCCCTGCCAAAGTTCCTTGTTTTGAGTTGCATTATTTTTTTGAATTTCAGCAAAAGTATTGTCATCCTTGGCTTTCATATAGCCATAGCCCAAGGTTGAGCGAAGCTTCGAATTAAATTGATGGGTCAAGCCTGCTGAAATGGTATCGAACTCATTACTCTGAATATGATTTTTATCATCAATTACATAGCTGTTATTGGTCCAAAGCAGAAAACGGCCATCACCTTTAACATGGTAATAATCGGCTTTTAAGAAAGTTTGTGGTGTCAGCTGATATTTACCGCCGAGCCCTACACCCCATGCCCATTCCTCATCATTACTGGTCTTTTTCTCGGCAATAAAAGTACGACCTGACAACAGTGAACCATTGGCAAATTTATGGTTCAACCGCCCAACTAAAGCAGGCAATCGCATTTCATTATCAGGGTCGGAAGTTGCGGTATATTTAGGGTCTTCAATCGCGACAGCAAAACTGGTATTGGCTGATAAATTATCGCTATAACGTACCAACGGAGAGCGTTGTAATGCGCCACCGACATAGGTTCCCGCATCAATGGTCTCGGGATAATATTCAGGTGCAATAAAGGTTGACCAAGTCTGACCAATCAACCATTTATCGAAGGTTAAATAGGCATGACGAATACGGAATTGATCACGTGTGCTGCCGCCAAAAAAATCCATTTCCAGCTTGCCACCAACATCACCTACTGTTGTAGGCGTTTTAAAATTTAAACCTAAACGGGTGACATTGACGGTTGAATGCAAGCGGTCTTTTTGTTGAGCTTCCTCAGCAGTATGTTCCAGTGGCACACCACTGATATTGTTATACATAGTCGATGCGCCTTTGACCTGATAAGAAGCATCGGCACGGAGATAACCATATAAATTGACTTCAGCCCCACCTTTGCTGATATTCAGTTTTGGAGCTTGTGTTTCGGTCAGCTGTGGCGCAGCAGCTACGGCAACTGGAGCTGTCGATTGTGTCTGAGCAGGTTGTTTTACATACTGTTGCAGCATGGCGCGCAACTCTTGCACTTCTTGTCTGAGTTGTGCAATTTCAGCACTTTCAGTTCCCGAATAAGCAGAGGACATGGCCGTTAAAACTGCCGTTGCCAATATGCTTTTTTGTACCGTTAAAATAAACTTTTTCATTAAAATCAATTTCCTTTTCGGCTGATCTTAAAACCCGTTTTAAGATCATTCTTTGTTTGTGTTTTTCCTTTGTCGTACCGATGTACCACATCACATTTTTTATTCTAAAAACTTCAAACCATTGATTTATTGAGTTTTCACCTCCTATCTAAGTGAATAGCCACTTTTTTAAAGACAACAGAACCTTGCAGCGGCAATTTCAGCCACTGTCAAAAACATCGGTTAGAAGCTAAAAATTAAGTTGCTGTTTTAATGTTGAATTCCTTGTTGAGTGAAAACAGCCTTGCCAGAAAGTTCCGAGGTCAAAATATCCTCCTGTTTTTTCTGGGCAATCAGTCCCTGATAAGTTAAAACTTGGCTAAAACCTTTTACCTGTTCAAAACCAGTACTGCAAAGTAGTTGCTGATAGGCGGCAAAAGTGAGCGTGAAAAAGTCGTGCCCCAAACGCTCCATCATAGATTGGCTCTGCTCAACACTCAGACCATTGCTCTGACACAGCAGTGGCAATGCTTTCAATTGTTGAGTATCTTCACAGGCCATCAGGTCGTAGGTCATGAGCAATCCATCCGCTTTTAATCGCTGTGATATTTCAGCAAAGAAACTCGGTTTAAGCGCATGCGGCACAAAATGCGCAACTAAAATTGACAAGGCCGCATCAAATTTTGGCTGTGTAGGCAATGCAGCTGTTTCGCCATGAATAAATTGCACACGCTCGGACTGACCCAGTGCCTGAATTAGGGCTTGTGCTTTCTGCAACATACTTAAAGAAGGATCAACAGCCGTAAAACGCCAAGTCGAATGTCTGTTCAGTAGATATTCAAGCTCATAGCCTGTGCCGCAACCGACAATTAAAATCTCTGCGTCTGCACTTAAAGCGGATTGTAAAATCGCATCGACTTGTTGATGCATCAGCGCATAACCCGGAATCAGACGACGGATATGATCGTCATAGCGTTCCACCACTTTTTGACTGTTAAAATCTTTCGCCATTTGATCCTCTATTTTTAAAAGCCTTAAACGGTCAGCATCGCATCAACAGATAACTGCTTTATAGAAGGTTTAGTCGCTTCGGTACTTAAGCCCAATTTTTGAAATAAGGCTTGGTCACGATTTTCACCTGCATTGGCGGTGGTCAACAGTTTTTCACCCGAAAAGATCGAATTAGCACCTGCCATAAATGCCAGAGCTTGATCTGAATCGGTTAATGCTTCACGGCCTGCGGAGAGTCGAATGTAACTTTGCGGCATGATTAATCGCGCCACCGCAATGGTCCGAATCCATTCAACCACATCCAGTTTTTCTACTTGGGCCAATGGAGTCCCTTCTATCGGTACCAGCATATTGATCGGTACAGACTCGGGATGTAGCGGCAAAGTTGCAAGTTCATACAATAGACCAATCCGATCCTCTCGGCTTTCACCTAAACCAACAATACCACCGCTACAGACTTTCAACCCTGCCTGACGAACATGGTCTAGGGTATCCAGTCGATCATCAAAAGTTCGGGTGCTGATAATGTGGGAATAATATTCACGCGAGGTATCCAGATTATGGTTGTAATAATCCAGACCAGCATCTTTTAAACGCTCCGCCTGAGAGGCATTCAACATGCCCAAGGTCATACAGGTTTCCAGTCCTAAAGCTTTGACCTCGCGTACCATGTCCAATACATAAGGCATATCGCGCTCATGTGGATTGCGCCATGCAGCACCCATACAAAAACGAGATGCACCTGAGGCTTTGGACTTTTGTGCCTCTTGAATGACTTTCTCGACGGCAATGCGTTTTTCTGCTTCCAGTTTTGAATCATAACGCGCTGATTGCGAACAGTACTTACAATCTTCTGGGCATTTTCCAGTCTTAATAGACAGCAAAGTACTGACCTGAATCGTATTCGCAGCAAAATATTGTCGGTGTAACTGTTGTGCCTGAAACAGCAAATCTAATAAAGGCTGCTCATATAAAGCCTGTATTTCTGCACGTGACCAATCATTTCTAATCTTCATTTCTTGATCCTGACATCCTATGTTTAGATAACAACCACGACATCAAAGCTCCTCCTCAGTCGCAATACACAGAGGAGGAATACGGTTTTAATCAAAAATTTCAGCAGTCAAATTCAGCTCTACCCGCATGATTTCCTGCAATTTAAATTTCTGAGCTTTTCCTGATGCTGTCATTGGGAACTCATCAAAAAATTTAACGTAACGTGGCACTTTATTATGTGAAATATGCTCTTTGCAAAAACTACGAATACTGTCTTCATTGCTTTGGTGATGTTCATGCAAAATAATGCAAGCGCAGAGTTCCTCCCCATAACGCATGTCGGGCAAACCAATCACTTGCACATCGCAGACATCGGGATGGGTATATAAAAAGTCTTCGATTTCTTTAGGAAACAGGTTTTCACCCCCACGGATCACCACATCTTTAATTCGACCTTTGATTTTGACAAAGCCTTCACTGTCCATTTCAGCAATATCACCCGTATGCATCCAGCCCGCTGCGTCGATCACTTCTTTGGTTTTTTCAGGCTCATCCCAATACCCCGCCATTACGGAATAACCACGTACGCAAAGTTCACCGAGTGTGCCTTGCGGCACAATTTCGCCTTCTAAATCGACAATTTTGACTTCCAAATGTGGATGAACATGACCAACCGTACTAACGCGTTTATCAATTGAATCATCAATATAACTCTGCACACTGACTGGAGAGGTTTCGGTCATGCCATAACAGATGGTGATTTCGGACATATGCATGCGGTCAATCACACGCTGCATGATTTCTCTCGGACATGGGCTGCCTGCCATAATGCCCGTTCTTAAACTGCTCAGATCAAATTCGGCAAATTGCTCATGTTCCAAAATGGCAATAAACATGGTCGGCACACCATAGGCTGCAGTACATTTTTCCTGCTCAATGGTTTTTAAGCTTTCCAATGGATTAAACACTGACGCAGGATAAACCATAGTTGCACCATGAGTAATACAAGCTAGATTGCCCATCACCATGCCAAAACAATGGAATAAAGGCACTGAGATACAAACTCGATCTTGGGGCGTCAAGCCAATCCCTTCACCAACAAAATAACCATTATTCAGGATGTTATGATGCGTCAACATGGTTCCTTTCGGATTGCCTGTGGTTCCTGAGGTAAATTGGATATTAATGGTTTCATCAAACTGCAATTGCTTGGCTAAGCGCTGTAACTCATCGAGCTGAGATTGATTTGGGGTTTCGAGCAAATCACTAAAACGATGGATACCGGTATACTGCTGCTCGTCAATTTTAATCACATATTTTAAATGCGGTAACCGAGCTGCGTTCAATATCTTATCAGGACTGGATGCCAATTCTGGGGCTATCTTACTCAGCAATTCTTGATAATCTGTGGTCTTGAATTGTGAGGCAATAATCAAGCCTTTGCAGGAGACTTTATTGAGTACATATTCCAGTTCATGATTTTTATAAGCAGTATTCAGATTCACCAAAATAATGCCTGCTTTAAATGCGGCAAATTGGGTCACGGTCCATTCCACACAATTCGGCGACCAGATCGCCAAGCGATCTCCTTTTTTCAAACCCAGCTTGAGCAGACTACAGGCAAATGCATTCACTTCATGCTGTAGTTCTTTGTAGCTTAAGCGTCGGTTCTGATGTGAACTGACAATCGCCTCTTGCTCAGCATATTGCTGGCAGGCTTGATCAAATTTATCTCCAATCGTCATCCCCAACAGGGGCTGCGAGCTGGTTCCAGAGGCATAGCTTAACCGTACGTGTTGCATTGAATCATTCTCCTTGATTCTTTTTTAATTCTGTTCTTACCTGATCTAATTGTTGTAACTGCAACTACTCTTCAAACTGCCTATTGTTGTGATGTTAAACCGTTTTGTCTGCCCTACTTTTTCTGTACTGCATCCACACAAAAGTCAGCAATCTGTTTGGAAAAATAGTCTTTGTGCGCATGATCAAACTTGGTATTTTGTGCTGGATCCAACGGTTCAACCACCACATAGGTCATTGCCCCGACCACACACATGGCTGTTGTGTTTAAGTCATCCAAAACAAATTCACCACTTGCATTTCCATCTGCAAGGATTTTTTTAATACTTTGTTTAATCAACTGCTTTACCCGAAAACGCTCATGTTCAACGCTTGAATCCACGGGTTCAAACATGAGTGCATATGCCAGCTGCGGACTGTTCAAGGCCCGTTTTACAAAGGTCGCGACTGCCTTGTGCAATTTTTGTTGTGCGGTCAGATCACTTTCTGTGATGGCATCAATCACCAACAGTTCGGTATTGATGGCTTCTGACAAGACCTCAATTAACACCTGACTTTTATTGTCAAAGTAGCGATACACCAGACCACTTGAGACCCCTGCTTGCTCAGCAATGGTTTGTATCTGTGCGTCTTTGAACCCTCCTTCTGAAATTAATTTTCTGGCTGAACTCAAAATCGATTTACGATTTTGCTCCATCCGCTCCTGCATTAAAGTTGATCGTTTATAGCTCATAAATTTTATTCTCTAACAAATAAAGTGAATTGTAAATCATTTTATGAATCACTATTCACTTTTTTAAAAATTCATTGTAAGGTAGTTCCTAAGCACACACAACAACGCTTAATGGAACAACAAATATAATCACTGGGATGACAACACAATGAACCTACGTAGCTTGAACTTTGGTCTGGATGAAACGTTAATTGCTCTACAAGATTCGGTTGCTGCATTTTGTGCAAAGGAAATTGCACCTATTGCACAACAAGTCGATCAGGACAATGTATTCCCTGCCCATCTCTGGAAAAAATTTGGAGATATGGGATTGATGGGCTTAACCGTTTCTGAAGAATATGGCGGCACCAATCTAGGCTATCTAGCACATATCATCGTGTTGCAAGAAATTTCGCGTGCATCCGCCTCTATTGGTCTTTCTTATGGTGCGCATTCTAACTTGTGTATTAACCAGATCAACCGTAACGGCAGTGAGCAACAAAAGCAGAAATATTTACCCAAGCTGATTTCAGGTGACTTTGTCGGTGCTTTGGCGATGTCTGAACCCAACGCAGGTTCGGATGTAGTCAGTATGAAACTGCGTGCTGAGCAAAAAGGCGATCATTTTGTTCTCAATGGTTCAAAAATGTGGATTACCAATGGCGGTGATGCTGATGTACTCGTTGTTTATGCCAAAACTGATCCACATGCAGGTGCCAAAGGCATGACTGCCTTCCTGATCGAAAAAGACATGCCCGGCTTTAGCCATGGTAAGCATTTAGACAAACTCGGGATGCGTGGCTCTAATACCTATCCGCTATTTTTTGACAATGTTGAAGTACCTGCCGAAAACGTACTCGGTGGTGTTGGCAACGGTGCCAAAGTACTGATGAGCGGTCTGGACTATGAACGTGCAGTTTTAAGTGCCGGCCCGTTAGGCATTATGGATGCCTGTCTGGATGTGGTGATTCCCTACCTGCATGAACGTGAACAATTCGGTCAAGCCTTGGGTGAATTTCAATTGATGCAAGGCAAACTGGCGGATATGTATTCCACTTGGCTCGCTTGTAAAGCCTTAGTTTATGCGGTTGGTGCAGCCTGTGACAAAGCCGATCATGACCGTAGCTTACGTAAAGATGCAGCCAGTGCGATTTTATATGCAGCAGAAAAAGCCACATGGATGGCAGGTGAAACCATTCAAACCCTCGGTGGTAATGGTTATATCAATGAATTTTCGGCTGGTCGTTTATGGCGTGATGCTAAACTTTATGAAATTGGTGCAGGAACTTCGGAAATTCGCCGCATGCTGATTGGCCGCGAACTGTTTAATGAAACCAAATAATAACCATAATTCAGGATGCAGCTTATGAACCAATTACACAGCAAAATTAATGTTCGAAGTGAAGACTTCAAAACCAATCAACATGCCATGCAAACATTGGTCAGCGATCTGAAACAAGTAGCACAAAAAGTAGCGCTTGGTGGTGGCGAAAATGCGCGCCAAAAACATTTGGCCAGAGGCAAACTATTACCACGCGATCGTATTGATCAGCTGATTGATGTCGGTACTGCTTTTTTAGAAATTGGTCAATTGGCTGCTTACAAGGTTTATGAAGATGACATTCCTGCTGCGGGTGTGATTGCAGGGATTGGTCAAGTCAACGGTGTGACCTGCATGATTGTCGCCAATGATGCAACCGTCAAAGGTGGTACCTATTATCCATTGACGGTGAAAAAGCATTTACGTGCGCAGGAAATTGCTGAGCAAAATCACTTGCCATGTATTTATCTGGTGGATTCGGGCGGTGCATTCTTACCGATGCAAGATGAGGTGTTTCCTGACCGAGATCATTTCGGGCGTATTTTCTATAATCAGGCACGTATGTCGAGCCAAGGTATCGCCCAAATTGCGGTAGTGATGGGCAGTTGTACCGCTGGTGGTGCTTATGTGCCGGCCATGTCGGATGAAACCATTATTGTCCGTAATCAAGGTACCATTTTCCTTGGTGGCCCGCCATTAGTCAAAGCCGCGACAGGTGAAGTGGTCAGCAGTGAAGATTTGGGTGGTGGAGATGTACATACCCGCCTGTCAGGGGTTGCCGATCATTTGGCAGAAAATGATGAACACGCGCTTGCGATTGCCCGTAACATCGTTGCCAATCTGAATAAAAAGCCCAATGAATTAAACAAACAGATTGATGAACCGCTATTTGATGCCAACGAACTTTATGGCGTTGTACCCAGTGATGCACGTAAACCTTTCGATGTCCGTGAAGTGATTGCCCGCATCGTAGACGGCTCGCGCTTTGATGAATTTAAAGCACGTTTTGGTTCCACTTTAATTACAGGTTTTGCCTCTTTGTACGGTATGCCCGTTGGCATCATTGCCAATAACGGGATTTTATTTTCTGAATCTGCACAGAAAGGCGCACACTTTATCGAGCTATGTACTCAACGTAATATCCCATTGCTATTTATCCAAAACATCACTGGCTTTATGGTCGGTCGTCAATATGAGAATGAAGGCATTGCCAAAAATGGTGCCAAGTTGGTGATGGCGGTAGCGACAGCCAATGTACCGAAACTCACCCTGATTATTGGGGGTTCTTTTGGTGCAGGTAACTATGGCATGTGTGGACGTGCCTATTCCCCACGCTTTTTATGGACATGGCCGAACTCGCGTATTTCGGTGATGGGAGGCGAACAGGCTGCTAGTGTACTGTCGACCTTAAAACGTGATCAGATTGAACAAAAAGGCGCGCAATGGCCAGCACAGGAAGAAGATCAATTTAAACAACCGATTCGTGAGCAATATGAGCATCAAGGGCACCCGTATTATGCCTCTGCCCGCCTCTGGGATGACGGCGTGATTGACCCTGCTCAAACCCGTCATGTGCTGGGGCTGAGCCTTGCTGCTGCGCTGAATGCGCCGATTCAACCGACCAAGTTCGGCGTGTTCCGCATGTAAGAGGTGTCTATGAGCTATCAATTTTTACAACTGGAACAACACGGTCAAGTGGCCTATGTTTGGCTGAACCGCCCTGAATTGCACAATGCTTTTAATACTACGGTGATTGAAGAATTACATGACTGCTTTAACAGTCTCAACACCCGAGATGATGTACGTGTGGTGGTCTTGGCTGGACGTGGCAAAAGCTTTTCAGCAGGTGCTGACCTAAACTGGATGAAACAGGCGGGGCAAGCCTCTTCTGCAGAAAACGAAGCCGACGCACTCAAACTTGCACAGATGCTCAATGCTCTCGCAACCTTAAAGCAACCGACACTTGCGCGTGTGCATGGTATTGCCTTTGGTGGTGGCATGGGCTTGGCATCAGCCTGTGATATTTGTATTGCCAGTACTGATGCCATATTTGCCACCTCAGAAGTTCGACTCGGCCTTGCACCATCGACCATCAGTCCCTATGTGATTCGTGCCATTGGTGCTCGGCAGGCTTCTCGCTATTTCTTAACTGCGGAACGCATTTCAGCACGCGAGGCCAAGCAGATTGGCCTGGCTCATGAAGTCGCCGATGCAGAAGACTTAGATCGAAAAGTTCAAGAGATTATTGATGCGTTATTACTTGGTGGGCCTCAGGCGCAGGCTGCATCAAAACAGTTAATTCAGATGGTCAGTCACCAAAGCATGAGTGATGATTTGCTTAAGCAAACTGCACAGCATATTGCTCAAGTTCGTCAAGGCAGTGAAGCCAAAGAAGGTTTGAATGCCTTTTTAAATAAACAACAACCTGCGTGGACTTCCACTCCCCAATAACAACAATTCAGGACGATCACAATGTTTGAAAAGATTTTAATTGCGAACCGTGGCGAGATTGCCTGCCGTGTGATTCGTACTGCAAAAAAACTCGGTATTGCAACGGTTGCAGTGTATTCAGATGCAGATGCCAATGCACAACATGTTAAATTGGCGGATGAAGCGATTTATATTGGGCAATCCCCTGCCACACAAAGTTATTTACAAGTAGATCGTATTATTCAGGCGGCGATTGATACTGGTAGCCAAGCGATTCACCCAGGTTATGGTTTCCTGTCCGAAAATGATCAATTTGCCTTGGCTTGCCAACAACACAATATTTGCTTTATTGGCCCACCTGTTGATGCGATTTTAGCCATGGGTCTCAAAGCCACCTCTAAGGCTTTGATGGAAAAAGCAGGTGTGCCATTAACACCGGGTTATCACGGCACCAACCAAGAGGCTGAGTTTTTAAAACAGCAAGCCGATGCGATTGGTTATCCCGTACTGATCAAAGCCAGTGCTGGTGGTGGTGGTAAAGGCATGAGCTTGGTCGAACGTAGTGAGGATTTCTTACAGTCCTTAGCTTCGTGTAAACGTGAAGCCAAGTCTAGCTTTGGTAATGATGATGTCCTAATTGAACGCTATGTGATTCAGCCACGTCATATTGAAGTACAGGTCTTTGGCGATACGCATGGTAACTATGTACATCTGTTTGAACGGGACTGTTCGGTACAACGTCGCCATCAAAAAGTACTTGAAGAAGCTCCTGCACCGCAAATGCCCGCTGGAAAACTGGATGCCATGCGTCAGGCTGCGATTGATGCTGCCCGTGCAGTGGATTACGTCGGTGCGGGTACAGTCGAGTTTATTGTGGAACAGGATGGTACCGCCTATTTCATGGAAATGAATACCCGTCTACAAGTCGAACATCCCGTTACCGAAATGATTACCGGTGAAGATCTAGTTGAATGGCAACTGCGTGTCGCCGATGGTGAACCACTACCGAAACTGCAACATCAATTACAGATTCATGGTCATGCGCTTGAAGCACGTATCTATGCCGAAGAACCCGAAAAAGGCTTCTTACCTGCCATCGGCAAAATTGACTATCTACACTACCCAACGCAAAACCAATCTGTCCGTGTTGACAGCGGCATTGTTGAAGGTGATGAAATCACCACCTATTACGACCCAATGATTGCCAAATTGATTGTATGGGGCAAAAACCGTGAAGCAGCTTTAATCCAAATGCAGCATGCCTTAAGCCAATTCCACGTCGATGGCTTAGGGAACAACATTGCCTTTCTGGAAAAAATTGTACGCAGTGACTCATTTAAACAAGCCCAACTGGATACCAATCTGATTCAGCGTGAACATGATTTCTTGTTCCGCCCTGAACAAATTAAACCTGAATTGGTCGTCGCGACGGCCTTTATCGAATTCTTAAGCAAACTTAATCACAACCGCTCTAGCCAAAAACAGTTATGGCAAGCACAACCGCTATGGCGTTTAAATATTGCTTTTCAGCAAACCATCAAACTGAACTATCTAGATCAGAATATTCACATCAAGCTGAGTTCGGCTGAACAGGGTTTTAATGCTGAATATAACGGTGAAAGTTACCAGATTTCTGGACAATTGCTGGATGCACATAGCGCGGTGATTCATCTCAATGGCACCCAACAGAAACTGTCTTTTAACCAGAGTCAGCAAGGCATTACCCTGTTCCATAATGGGGAAAGCCATAAATTTGCTTATATTCGTCAAGATTATCATCAGGACGATAGCCAAGCAGATCAAGGCCATCTCAAAGCACCCATGCCGGGTGTAGTGACTCAGGTTCTGGTCGGCGCTAATCATAATGTCAAAAAAGACGATATCCTGATGACGCTTGAAGCCATGAAAATGGAATACACCATCCGTGCACCGCAAGATGGCGTGATTGTTGATGCCTATTTTCAGGTGGGTGATCAGGTCAAAGCTGGCGATGAACTGGTGGAATTTCAGCCTTTACAGGAGGAAGTTGCATGAGTGAGTTTGTCAAAATCGTGGAAGTTGGACCCCGAGATGGTCTGCAAAATGAAAAACAGGCATTGACCGTCGAACAACGTCTAAACTTCATTCATGATCTGATAAATGCTGGACTAAAATCGATTGAAGTGGGTTCCTGTGTGTCTGCCAAATGGGTGCCGCAAATGGCACAAAGCGATGAACTGTTTAAGCAGCTCCCACAAGGTACCGATCTAAATTTAAGCCTGCTTACCCCCAATATCAAAGGTTTTGAAGCTGCTCAGGCAGTGGGATGCAAGGAGGTTGCGGTATTTACCGCAGCTTCTGAAAGCTTTACCCGTAAAAATATCAACTGCTCAATCGACGAGAGCTTTGAAAAATTCGCTGATGTGCTACGTGCAGCCAAAGCGCAGCATATCCGTGTCCGTGGTTATGTCTCTTGTGTCGTCGATTGTCCCTATGAAGGTGCGATTGCACCAGAGCAAGTGGTGAACGTGGTTAAACGACTGTATGACATGGGCTGCTATGAAGTGTCTTTAGGTGAGACCATCGGTACCGCCACACCTGATCGAGTCAAAAAAGTTTGGCAAGCTTGTCTAGCTGAACTCGACAGCAAAGTTTTAGCAGGGCATTTTCATAATACCTATGGCATGGCGATTGCCAATATTTACCAGTCCTTACAACAAGGCATTCGTGTGTTTGATTCATCCCTTGCAGGACTGGGTGGCTGCCCTTATGCCAAAGGCGCTTCTGGCAATGTTGCGACCGAAGATCTGTTTTACTTACTCTCCCATATGGGCTTTGAAACGGGGATTGATTTAGAAAAACTGATGCAAGCCAGCCAAAATATTAGCCATGTCTTAAACCGAAAAAGCTTATCCAATTACAGCAATGCCTACTGGCAAACAAAGTGTGCTTAGTGTTACCTAGATTCGGATTCACCCATCATTTGGCAACAAGCTTAATCAATTAAGCTTGCTCTATTCACTAGGTCTCACTTTTTTCTCGTTCCATGCCGATCGTGGGATGAGACTCGTCTATGCAATTTATTGAAATATAGTGTTTATCTCTGTACGAAATGCCTCCTTCTAAAGAAGCATTTTCTAGTTTTAATTTTAATCCTTTTTCTTTTGATCCTTTTCTAACACGCCTCAAAATTATTTATAAAAAATAATCCGTATCCATTTGGATTTTTGGCGAAATATGCTGCTCGACCCACTCCAGCCATGCCCGTGTTTTTGCATCCACAAAATGACGCGATGGCAATAAGGTATACACCCCGATATCAGGTGATCGCCAAGCAGGTAAAATACGGCGCAGTCGCCCTGCTCGAATCGCATCAATCGATGAGAAGGTCGGCAATAATGCAATGCCCATATCCTGTTGTACCACATCCAGCAACAACTCAGGCGTATCGGCAATCAAGGGACCATTGATATCAATCTGATAAGAACAGCTGTTTTCACTAACCAAATGCCATTGCGGAGTAATCGAAGGATTAACCAAGCGCAAGCAGGCATGCTTTTGCAAATCATCCAAGGATTGAGGTTCGCCATACTTTTCCAAGTATGCAGGTGATGCACATAACACCGAAAAGATGGTACCAATTCGACGTGCCACAAATCTTGAATCTGCCAATGACTCGGTGAGATATAGGCTGACATCAATGCCCTTGCCTAACAAATCAGGCACATTTTGCGAAGTCCGATATTCAACCGTAAGATCGGGATAGGTTTGACAGAAATCCGCCATCATCGGCGCCAGATAATGATGACCAAAACTGGCCATACTCAACACGCGCAACCGTCCTTGTGGTCTGGCTGCCATGCCCATGGCTTGTGCTTCGGACTCCTCCACCATCGCCAGTACTTGGCGACACTGCTCAGCATAGTTTGCACCAATTTCGGTCAAGGCATGCTGGCGGGTTGATCGTTGTAGTAGTTTTGTACCTAAACGCCCTTCTAATTCGCTAATTAATCGCGAAACTTGCGCAGTTGTCAGTTCCATCTGTTCAGCGGCAGCCGTGAAACTCCCGCTATCAATCACTTTCAGGAAGGCATGCATTGCATGTAGCAATCCACCATCAAGATTTTTGCGCATAACGTAAATATCTTTTTCTAAATTACGCATTGTTGCACCAGTCTGGATCAACCACAATGACAAATATGTACATTGATTGAGCAGTTTTTTTAGCAAACGCCGCTGATCAATCTTTTTAAAATATGTACTTACTCCAAATATTCAACCGGATGTTGAAAAAAGAAAGTAGTCAAAACTACACACAATTCTAAGGAGACATAAATGAATATAGCGACAAAAGTTACTTCAAAAATGATCGCTACTAAAGATGTATCACTGGATGATAAATATATCAGTGATCACGGTTCGGCCTATATGACAGGCATTCAGGCACTGGTTCGGTTACCTCTAGCACAGACTCGCCGTGATGAGTTGAACGGGTTGCACACTGCCGGCTTCATTTCAGGTTATCGTGGTTCCCCTGTCGGAAATTATGATAATTTCCTTTGGCAAATTGGAGGCCTGCTTAAAGATCACCATGTCGTCTTTCAACCCGGTATCAATGAAGACCTTGCAGCGACTGCCATTTGGGGCACGCAACAAGCCAACCTTGCAGGTCAGGGTAAATATGATGGTGTGAGCGCATGGTGGTATGGTAAAGGGCCAGGTGTAGACCGTTCAGGCGATGTACTCCGTCATGCCAACCTTGCAGGAACGGCCAAACACAGTGGCGTGGTTGCCCTGTTTGGTGATGACCATTCCTGTAAATCATCCACCGTTCCACACCAATCTGAACATGTGATGATGGGTTGTGGCATTCCAATTTTCTATCCAACTTCGGTGCAACATATTCTCGATTTGGGCGTCCATGCGATTGCCATGTCACGTTTTGCTGGGGTTTGGACCTCAATGAAACTGGTCAGTGAAATTGTTGAAACCTCGGCTTCGGTCATTGTCGATCTGGATCGTGTCACACCTGTTTTACCTGAAATCGAGCTGCCTGCCGACGGCATCCATATTCGCTGGCCAGATCATGGCATCCAACAAGAACAACGACTCTATCAATATCGCTTACCCGCAGTATTGGCCTATGCACGTGCCAATCAACTGAATCAAATCACATGGCCGTGTGAGCATGCCCGTATTGGTATTGCCGCCAGTGGTAAAGGTTATCTCGATACCATCGAAGCCTTGCGCATTCTCGGCATTGAAAATGAAACAGCGCAACAACTTGGGCTACGGGTCTATCAAGTCGGTTTAATCTGGCCTTTGGAACCACAGGGTCTGCGTGAATTTGCTGTGGGTTTACAAGAACTGATTGTGGTCGAAGAAAAACGTCCGATTCTGGAAGCACAAATTAAAGATGAATTATATTCCCTGCCTGATGAGCAACGTCCACATGTAATCGGCAAAGCGATCCATGGTAAAGGTGAATGGAGTACCTCATTTGAAGAAGCGCCGCTGATTGGGTATTACGAGTTCCAACCTGAACCGATTGCCAAAATGTTGGCAGCACGGTTTTTACAGTTAGATTTGCCTGAAAGTTTAAGACAGCAAATCCAGAGTCGTGTCGATTTACTGCATAAAGCTGAGCAAGAATCACGCCGTGTACTGGATTTGGCCGAGCGTAAACCGTATTTCTGTAGCGGCTGCCCGCATAACACCTCAACCGTCGTGCCAGAAGGCAGTCGTGCACTGGGTGGCATCGGTTGCCACTATATCGCAGTATCACTGGATCGCGGCACCGAAACCTTCTCGCAAATGGGGGGTGAAGGTGTGAGTTGGGCGGGTGCATCACATTTCACCAATGAAAAGCATATTTTTGCCAATCTCGGTGATGGCACCTACTTCCATTCAGGCTATCTGGCGATTCGACAAGCCATCGCAGCCAATATCAATATCACCTATAAAATCCTCTATAACGATGCGGTTGCCATGACCGGTGGTCAGCATGTTGATGGGCATTTGAGTGTCGCGCAACTGACTCGTCAGCTCGATGCAGAAGGCATTAAAAAACAGGTTATCGTGACCGATGAACCTGAGCTAATCCATGCCGAAGAACACCTTGCACCGCATGTCGAAATCCGACATCGCAATGATCTTGATGCAGTACAACGTGAGTTACGTGATATTTCGGGTGTCACCGCTTTAATCTATGTGCAAACTTGTGCCAGTGAAAAACGTCGTCGCCGTAAACGTGATGCCTACCCTGATCCTGCTGAACGTCTTTATATCAATAGCGATATCTGTGAAGGTTGTGGCGATTGTTCTAAAAAATCAAATTGTCTATCCATTGAACCTGTAGAAACCGCTTTGGGCACCAAGCGTCAGATTAACCAAAGCAGCTGTAATAAGGATTTCACCTGTGTGGAAGGCTTCTGCCCAAGCTTTGTCACCGTACATACCCGTGATATGAAACGCCCCGCCAAGTTTGAAGGTTTTGCGACAGGTTGGCCTGAACGTCCCTTAATTCCTCAACTGACTGATACACCAAATCGTATTATGGTCGGTGGTGTTGGCGGTACAGGTGTAGTTACCGTTGGGGCTTTACTGGGTATGGCCGCACATTTGGAAGGCAAAGCCACCCGTGTCATGGACATGGCGGGACTGGCGCAAAAAGGCGGTACGGTGTATTCCTATATTCAAATTGCCGCAGATGATGCGCAAATTTCCTCAACTAAAATTCCAGAACATCAATGTGATCTATTGATTGGTGCCGATGCCATTGTGGCGGGCAGTAATGCCGCGCTATCACGTTTAAAACAAGATGCGACGGTGATCGTCAATGAAGATGGTTCACCCACCTCTGACTTTATTAACAAACGTGACTGGTATGCACCGATTCATGATTTGATCGATCGTCTGCGTGGTCGTGTCCACAAAGAAAATCTACTCTCCTTACCTGCGGCACGAATCGCAACACAGCTTTTAGGCGATGCGATCTATGCCAATCAACTGCTCTTGGGGATGGCATGGCAATCAGGGCAAATTCCACTGTTACGTGAAAGTCTTGAAAAAGCGATTCAACTGAATGGCACGGCGATTGATAAAAACCTTGAAGCTTTCCGCATAGGATGCCACCTTGCCAGTGACCCAAGCCTAATCACCCGTTTACTCGACAGCTTACCAAAAAGCAATGCGCCACAAACACTGGCTGAACTGATCCATGATCGCACGATACGTTTGCAAGACTATTGGAATGAAGCCTATGCCAATCAATATCGTATGTTATTGGAACAGGTTGCTAAATTACTGCCTGAAACACTGGCAAAAACCATCGCAACTCAACTGTATCGCGTCATGGCCTATAAAGATGAATATGAAGTGGCACGTTTACTGACAGGTGCAAACTTTAAAAAGTCCATTGAATCGCAATTTGGTCGTGGTGTACGTTTATCCTACCACCTCGCTCCACCGACACTGGGGACCAATGTGCATAAACGTATCTTTGGTTACTGGATGCGTTTCCCGATGATACTACTTGCTCGCTTACAATGGTTGCGCGAAAGTTTCTTTGATCCATTTGCACGTCAGGAAGAACGTCAATATGAACATGCATGGCGTGATCGCTACATCGCCTTTGTTGAAACGCTGATCTCATCGCCAAACAGCTATAATCTGGCTGTTGCAGAACAGATTGCCGAATTACCTGCTGAAGTCCGTGGTTTTGGACATATCAAAATGCAGGCCATGCAAGCCGCAAACCATCGCTGGGATGAGCTATCCGCCGATCTCACCAACAAAGTCTAAGTACCATCAATCACTGGCTGAGCAGATCCAATATCTGAGGAGATGCTTGGTCAGCTGATTAAAATTTAATTGCAGCACATCCCAAATACGTTAAAGTATTTCGACTTAAGCTGAGTTCACCAAACAGCTCAGCCGAGAAAAATGATAAGAACTTGCTAGAACAATGATGAAGGAATAAAGAATGAGCCGTGTTGAATTTCGCTGGGATGATCCATTTTTAATTGAGCAACAACTAAGCGAAGAAGAGCGCATGATCCGTGATACAGCCCATGCCTTCTGCCAAGACCAGTTAATGCCACGGGTACTTGATCAATTCCGCCATGAAACAACCGATCCGCATATCTTTAGAGAAATGGGTGAATTAGGGCTGCTCGGACCCACCATCCCAGAACAATATGGTGGTGCAGGATTAAATTATGTGAGTTATGGACTGATAGCCCGTGAAATTGAACGCGTGGACTCTGGCTATCGCTCAATGGCCAGTGTGCAAAGTTCTTTGGTGATGGTTCCCATTCATGAATTCGGGACTGAACAGCAAAAGCAAAAATATTTACCCAAACTTGCGTCAGGTGAATGGATTGGCTGTTTTGGTCTAACCGAACCCGATCACGGTTCAGATCCAGGCAGTATGGCCTGTCGCGCCAAAAAAGTAGCAGGTGGCTACCGTTTAACAGGCGCCAAGATGTGGATTACCAACAGTCCGATTGCGGATGTATTTGTGGTGTGGGCTAAAGAGCTTTCACCTGAAGGAAATGTCGGCCCGATTCGTGGCTTTATTTTAGAAAAAGGTTGGCAAGGGCTTTCTGCACCTGCAATTCACGGTAAAGTCGGCTTAAGAGCGTCTATTACGGGTGAAATTGTGATGGATCAAGTCTTTGTGCCTGAAGAAAATGCATTTCCAGAGGTTCGTGGCTTAAAAGGCCCTTTCACCTGCTTGAACAGTGCCCGTTATGGTATTGCTTGGGGCGCCATGGGTGCAGCCGAGTTTTGCTGGCATACTGCACGCCAATACACCCTAGATCGAAAACAGTTTGGCAAACCACTGGCTGCCAACCAACTGATTCAAAAAAAATTAGCCGATATGCAAACCGAAATTGCACTCGGTTTACAGCTCGCGCTTCGTTTTGGTCGAATGAAAGATGACGGTATTGCCTCAGTGGAAGCGACCTCTCTGATTAAACGCAATAACTGCGGCAAGGCCTTGGAGATTGCCCGTTTGGCGCGAGATATGTTGGGTGGAAATGGCATTAGTGATGAATTCGGTGTCGCCCGTCATCTGGTTAATCTTGAAGTTGTGAATACCTATGAAGGCACCCACGATGTGCATGCTTTGATCTTAGGCCGTGCCCAAACAGGACTCGCAGCGTTCTAAAGCGAAGTGACGACTGAGACGAAACGGCGAGCATCAAAGTTTGATGACTCGCCCTATCTCATCTTGATCTTATCTAGGTCAATACTCGTACATTGATTAAACTGAGCGAAGCGCTGTAATTCTCGTTCTAGTGCAAGCAAAAATGAATCTCTATCCTGCAGTTTAGCCTCTTGCACATGCAAACTAATCACTTCTAATCGCTTTTCACGACGATGCACTTTGCAATCAATTTGCCCCACAAAATCATCTGCATAAAGCAGCGGTAAGCAGAAATAACCGTATTGTCTTTTGGCTGCAGGCACATAACATTCAATGCGATAATCAAATCCAAACAAGCTGCTTAAACGTTCACGATGAATCACCAGATTATCGAAAGGAGACAATATTTTGACCTCCGCTTGGATGTTCGGTTCATGGGCTAACACGGCGCTGGCCACATAAATCGTTTGTCCATTTTCAAGCCTAATCAGCTTGATCACGCCTGCATCAATCTGTTCATCAAGTAATTTACGCATGATTTCACGTAAATCCTTATTGGTTTTCAAATGCAGTAATTGCTTCCATGTAAATACGCCATGAGCACGTATGGCTGTATCCAATAAATAATGTGCATATTCCTGTAAAGTCGGTGTGCTTAGATCAATGCCCTGTGGTATGCAACGTTCAGTCAGATCATAGACTTTTTCCATGCCATTGCGTTCGCAGATCATTAAATCGCCTTGCATGAATAACTGCTCAATCGCCTTGCGGCTCGGCCCTGCATTCCACCAACCTGCAGCACCTTCCCGTTTGCCTTTTTCCATATTTCTAAGTCGGATTCTGCCTTCAGCTTTCACCTGCGCCAGAATCTCCTGCATCAGTTGCTGATCGCCTCTTGAGAAGTAACGACTTTCCCCATTACGCACTGAATTCATCAACGGCATGGCATAGCGATAATCTCGCATCGGTAAATAGGACGCTGCATGCGCCCAATGCTCAAAAACAAGCTGATCTTGTACCAGTTGATTTAAATGACCCAATTGATAATTCGGCACCCGACTCCACAGCACATGATGATGGGCACGTTCCACCACGGAAATGGTATCTATTTGCACATAACCCAGATGTTCAATCGCTTGTTGTGTTCCAGATAAGCCCTCACCAAATTTATTATTTTGTTCTAAACCTTGATGAGATAAAGCTAAGCGTTTTAATAATGAAATCATAATATTATCGTATAAATAGTGTTCATCAACCATGATAAGCGAAAGCGAAATAATGGCCGTTATTCAAACTAAATTAACACAATTCTGCCAATTCCTTGCTTATTTTCCTTGTAAATAAAAACGTGGCGCCACGCCCAAAGAACGTTTGAAGGCTGCGGTAAAAGCACTACTGCTGCTATAACCCAACTCCATTGCCACACTGGTAATGGATTGGCCCAATTCCATTCGGGTCAACGCATTGAGTAAACAGGCTTGCTGCCGCCAATTACTAAAACTCATCCCGGTTTGTTGCCGAAAAATTCGGGTGAAATTACGGCGACTCATCCCCACCTGCGCTGCAATATGATCAAGATCATCTTCCAGACTCGGTGTCTTCAACAATTGCAGACACAAGGCAGCTAAACGCGGCTCTTGTGGTAAGGGCGCATTTAAAGGCAGTTCAGGCATCAGCGCAATTTCTTCAATAATTAAACGCATCAAATAATCATCCCTCCCCCCAAAGTCATATTCCGCAGGGAGATCAACTGCGGTAGACAGTAGCTCATGCAATAACGGCGATACGTTGATCACTGCACAATGGCTGGGTAAATCTGCCTGTATTGCAGCTTGTGGAAGAATATAGGCACTGCGTGTTTTGGTGATCCCGCCCATATGCACTTCATGGTCAATCCCTGCAGGAATCCAAAGCGCGCGTTTCGGTGGCACTACCCAACTGCCTGTATGGGTGATCACCGTAAGTACCCCTGTAATGGCATATAGACATTGACCTCTGCGATGTCGATGGCTCGGCAGAAGATGACCATCTGGATAGTCATTGCCCGTTGCCATCACATTCCGCGGCACATCCTGAAAATCATTGACCTGAATATTGCGCATTGCCCTCATCCCTGAAAATGGCCTGAACTCGATACTATCTGTCCCAAATATGATTGTGGGCCGATTTCTGTTCAGTTTAGGATAAATGCACTGAAAAACAAACCTCTTTCAGCATCACCACTTAAGCTGATACAACGTGTTGGAGCAATCATGGCAAGCAATACAGGCACTCTTGAGAATGCATTTCCACAAGCGCAATTTCCACCGAATGATCAACCCCAGAAGTTCGTAATACGCGTTGTCGGCGCAGTGGCGTTTGCCCATCTGCTAAATGATTCGATTCAAGCCGTGGTCACTGCAAGTTATCCGATGTTAAAGGCCGAATTTTCTTTAAGTTTTGCTGAAATTGGCTGGATTGCCTTGGTTTATCAAATCACCGCCTCTTTATTACAACCTTGGATTGGCCTATATACCGATAAGCATCCAAAACCCTATTTATTACCTTTAGGCATGGCAGCCACACTGCTTGGTATTGGTTTGATGGCAATTGCAGCAAGCTTTCAAGGCTTATTGTTTGCTGCTGCACTCATTGGGGTGGGCTCATCGACCTTCCACCCAGAAGCCTCTCGCATCGCCCGTACCGCATCGGGTGGGCGTTTTGGTACCGCCCAATCCATGTTTCAGGTTGGCGGCAATACTGGTTCTGCGATTGGGCCATTAATGGCTGCGGCTGTGATTATCCCGAATGGACAAGGGGCGATTGGTTTATTTGTTTTGGTTGCTGCTTTGGCCATATTTGTTTTATTACGCGTCACCAAATGGGTCATCAAGCAGGCACCTGTGCAGCGTGTTGCCAGTCAACCTGCCATTTCGACCTTGACCCGTAAACAAGTGATTCAGGCCATGGCCGTGATTTGTGTGTTGATGTTTGCCAAGTTTATCTATATCGCGGCCATTACCAATTATTTCACTTTCTACCTGATTGAACGCTTTAATGTTTCGATTCAGACCTCTCAGCTGTATCTATTTATATTTTTAGGCGCAGTAGCACTCGGTACTTTTGCGGGTGGACCTGTGGGCGATCGGATTGGCCGTAACGTTGTGATTTGGGTGTCATTCTTAGGCATTGCTCCATTTGCGCTGATGTTGCCTTATGTCGGCTTAACTGGCACGGCAATTCTGGTCATTATTATTGGTTTAGTCATGTCCTCGGCTTTCTCTGCCTTAGTGGTCTATGCACAAGAAGCGGTACCTGGTCGTGTCGGTATGGTTGCTGGTTTGATGTTTGGTCTTATGTTCGGTATTGGTGGAATTGGCGCAGCAGGTCTTGGTCATTTAGCCGATACCCATGGCATTGTATGGGTGTATAAGCTCTGCTCGTTCCTACCACTGTTAGGTTTTATCACAGCGTTATTGCCGAATACCAAAAAATAATTATTTCCTCAGCAAATGCAGCATGCCAACAAGCCTGCTGCATTTGCTCCCATAAATAAGCATGATCTTGTTTCTCTTCACCGTTAGGTGCTAAAATTTTCAACAGGTGTGTGGATCGTTATATTCATTCATCTTCATTGTTACGATAAAAAACCGCGAAAAATTGATACAGATAGTTTTTCATTAAAAAATATCTTATCGACACATATCCCAATCTTTAAGATTCGGTCAGCGTTCATCAGGGCTTGAGTTGTTATCAGGCATCGTTAACAGGTTTTCGCAGCATTGCTGTACCTGCTTTTTCGATAGGACGCTTTATGAATCGCTCTCTATTTATTATTTTTTCGACCATTGCTTTAGATGCTGTTGGTATCGGGCTTATTTTTCCAATTTTACCCACATTACTTCAAAATATTAGCCATACTCACCAAACTGCGCTGCACATCGGTCTGCTCGGTAGTCTCTATGCCGCCATGCAATTTATCTTTTCGCCCATGCTCGGTACATTAAGTGACAAGTTTGGACGGCGCCCAATTTTGCTGCTGTCACTGGCAGGATCGGCCATCAACTATATATTGCTCACCTTTTCTCATAGCCTCGTACTGTTATTCATGGGGCGAATCATTGCAGGCATGAGCAGTGCCAATATGTCTGTTGCATCTGCTTATCTGGTGGATATCTCAAAACCAGAACAGCGTGCCAAATACTTTGGTCTTATGAGCGCGATGTTTGGCGCAGGTTTTATTATTGGGCCAATTCTTGGGGGGTTGCTCGGTGAATATTGGCTCAGGCTTCCCTTTTTGATTGCAGCCATACTGACAGGTCTCAACTTTTTATTGGCCTATTGGGCGCTACCTGAATCAAAAACAGCAGATCTTTCAAAAAAATCTGTAGCAACACTTAATCCATTTAAAGCTTTTGCATCACTTCGGTCGATCCCGAATGTAGTTCCCTTAATTGCCACTTTTTTTATCTTTAGTGCCACAGGTGAAGCCTATGCAGTTTGCTGGACTTTATGGGGGCATGCCGCCTTTCAATGGAATACTTTCTGGATCGGTCTTTCTTTAGGCATGTTTGGTTTATGCCAAATGCTGGTTCAGGCTTTTATTCCTCAGCATGCCTCAAGATACTTCGGTAATCGAAATACAATCTTCATCGGGATGAGCTGTAGCTGTATCGCATTAGTAGTGATGGCCTTTGCTCAGCAAGGCTGGATGATTTTTGCCATCATGCCAATTTTCGCCCTAGGCAGTATTGGTACCCCCTCTTTACAAGCCCTAGCTTCACAAAAAGTCTCACTTGAACAACAAGGACAGTTTCAAGGCATTATTGCATCGACAATCAGTTTGGCCTCAATGTTTGCCCCCCTATTGTTCTCTACACTGTATTTTCAATTGCAAGCTAAATGGCCAGGTGCAATCTGGTTAAGCGTGGCCGTGATTTATCTGCTTGTGCTGCCGATTGTGATTCGTAGCCTTAAGCCAAGCATGCAACCATCAAAATGACAAAAAGGTAATTTTCCTGTCGCGTAGAAGTACTGATGCTGCTTGGATAATCAAACATGAAAGCAAATGGCGCTGATTGTGCCATTTCCCATACATCATGCTTTAAAGAGGATAAGAAATGAGTCTTGTACAAAACAGTAAAACCATGTTGCGCAACCTGATCATCGGTACAACCCTAACCATCGCCACATCCACGGCCTTTGCTCATGTCAGCTTGATCAGTGCTAGCCCTGCTGCAAATACCGTTGTTTCAACCCAACCTAAAAACCTAAGCCTTAATTTTGGTGATGAGGTGATGTTAATGAAGATCCAAGTGTTAGATGAACAACGCCGAGAATTGCCGCTGAATTATAAAGTCAGCCATGACTTGAAAAAAACCTTTGATATTGCCATCCCTACACTGAAAAAAGGCAAATATACCGTGCTTTGGAGCACCATGGGCAAAGACGGCCATAACATGAATGGTGAATATAGTTTCAGCTTTAAATAAGACATCGCTAATAACGAGATATGAACAATTTACCAACTCGATCAATGAGTAAGTTGTTCATCCCAAGGAATAAAAATAATGTCTGAATATTGGATATTTGCCGCTTGGTTTAACAAAATAAGCCTTTATCTCGGCATGATTATGGTCATTGGCGGTTCATTCTGCTACTTCCTATTAGGCCGTTATAGTGCAATAAAAAGTACCATTGTCCAATATATGACATTGGGTGCAGTGTTAGGATTGATCTCTAGCGCGTTAGCTTTCTTGCTTTTGATCGGTAGCTTTGCAAACAGCGGCCTCTTCGGCATGTTTGATTTGACCTATATCAATATTGTGCTGAATACCTCCACGGGGCATATTCATCTGATTCGTATTGTCAGCTTTGCACTAATCCTTGTACTGCTTTTAGTTAGACTTCATCAAAAAAGTACCCGTATCAGAAGCTTTGAGAGAATCTTCTTCGCTATACCCTTAGTGCTTATTGTATATAGTTTTTCTCAACTGGGTCATGTGACCAATTTATCCATTTTTGCCCAGCTGCTATTGACCATCCATGTACTTTTAATGGCTGTCTGGATGGGATCACTGTATCCTTTATGGAAAATCAGCCACAGCATCAGTGGACTGCCATTAAAACAGGCTATGCATTTATTTGGGCGGATTGCGGCATTTATTGTGGTGATTTTAATTGCATGTGGCGCCAGCATTGCCCTGCTGTTGTTTAAGGATGCTGATACCCTCCTCACAACGCCTTATGGACAAGGTTTTATCATTAAACTGTTATTTGTTTTTAGCATTTTATTATTAGCTGCATTTAATAAATGGTATTTCACCCCACGTTTGCAACAACCCCAATTTGCCAAACAATTGGGTTATGCCATTTTGTTTGAAATGTCTCTAGGCTTTGTGATTCTCATGGTAACAGCGTATATTACGACTGTGGTCGGGATTGAGTGATTTACGATAATGTTGATGCTGATTTTAATATCTCTCAATTCACCTGATGTTTCTACATAGTGTCTAATGACTATTTAGCATGCCGCGTTAAGTACCAAAATAATAATGGCATTAGACTTCCGCAGGCACCCAGTAGACAAACGCCATACCATCCCGCTTTTGCATAGGTGATGGTTGTAGTGATTGCTCCTAATCCACTGCCTGCGGCATAGAACAACATATACAGTCCAATTAAGCGGCTTTGATTGTCCTGTCCAGTTTGCAAGATCATACTTTGATTGGTGACATGTAAAGCTTGCCCGCCCAGATCCAGTAATAAAATACCGATGATTAATGCCACAATTGAATATTCCATTTGAGCGAATGCCAACCAAGACAATAAGATGATGAGCAAGGCAAATGCACTGGTTCTTTGTGCAAAGCCTTGATCTGCCCATTGTCCAGCTTTTGTAGCCATTAATGCCCCCAGTGCCCCAACCAAACCAAATGCACCAATAGCGGTATGGGAATACTGATAAGGAGGGGAACTCAACAATAAAGCCAGTGCACTCCAAAAAATATTAAACACTGCAAACATCAGCAATGCCAATATGCCTCGTATTTGTAATAGTTTATTGTGATAAAGCAAACTTAACATCGACAAAATCAAACGAGGATAAGCCAACATATTCTGTGTATTGGATCGTACTGGCAAGGATTTCCAAAGCGGGAATGCAATCATCAACATCAGTGTGGCTGCACAAAAATATACGCTCCTCCATCCAGCTAAATCGCTCACACCTCCAGCAAAAACACGTGCTAATAACAATCCGATAAACACGCCACTTTGTGCTGTACCTACGACATATCCACGCTCATTGGATTCGGCAACACTTGCAGCATAGGCAATCAGTCCCTGCGTCATGGCAGTCCCTAACATGCCAACAGCAAACATACTTGCAAATATGCCTACAGCCGTTTTAGTGATACTTACAGCAGTCAATGCAAGCACCAATCCGAATAGCTGTAATAGCATTAATCGTCTACGATCGACTCGATCTCCCAATGGAACTAACAACAATAAAGCGATCGCACAACCCAGTTGAGTCACGAGAATGACACTGCCAACAGCGGCATAACTGATTGCCAAATCCGTTGCAATTGCATCAAGCAATGGTTGCGCATAATAAACATTGGCAACACTCAGACCACTTGCAATGGCAAATAGCCACACCAAACGGGTCGGCAATTTTTTGGACTGGATTAAACAATGCTTTTCATTTTGTGATAAAGCCGATGTACAGGGACTATTCATCGCAGCACCAAACCAGTTTCAAATTAAAACTACTTGAACCATAAGCGATCTAGTTTTAAAATGCAACTAGTCTGATTCAACTGTTCCGAGAATGCGATGTCACTCGATAAAACTTCCGTAGATGAACCTTGCCCTGTTGCACGTTGTGTTGATGTGATTGGAGATCGTTGGTCATTGCTGATTATTCGAGATGTGATGGATGGGATACATCGCTTTGGTGACCTACAACGTAGTCTGAGTGTTGCGCGTAATATTTTGTCCAACAGACTGCATAAATTAATTGATGCTGAAATTCTAGAAATGCGAGCCGCGTCTGATGGCACAGCCTATCAAGAATATATTTTGACGGATAAAGGAAAACAACTGTTCCCGATCGTGGTTGCATTACGTCAATGGGGTGAACAATATCTATTTGGGAAAAATGAAGCGCATTCTGTCCTGATTGAAAAATCCACCCAAAAACCTGTGCCTTTAATGACACTCAGCTCAAGTAAAGGACATATCTTAGACGCGGATACAACAGAAGTATTAAAAGTGAATCTATAGCCTATAAAATATACGTTAAAAATTTATGCTTTCTTTACGCAGAATTTACGATCATTTTATTATTTATCAATCAATTAAAACCTAATATACATCACATCAAATTTAACTCATATGCTGAGGATGTTATGAAAGGTTTTCATTGTGTGCTGGTTTTAACAACTGTTTTAGCTTCAAACGATGCGTTAGCATCAGATCAGCCCGCAACATCGAATTTCGTGCTGAGTGGGAATGTCGCTTTAGCCAGTGAATATCGCTGGCGTGGTCAAACTCAAACCCAAAATGATGCAGCCTTGCAAGGTAATTTTCTTTTAAGCCATTCCTCTGGATTCTATGCCGCGGCTTTTGCTTCAAATGTCGATTTTGGTAATGAAGCACACTTAGAACTCGATCCTTTTATTGGCTATACCACTCCAATCAGCTTAGGGAAATTCCAACCTACTCTTGATCTCGGTATGCTGCGTTATCATTATGTCGGTAAAAGTGATTTAAATTATAATGAGTATTATCTCAAACTAATCATCAATAATGCTTTGAAAGATAATGATAGCTTTAGCCCAAGTGTGAGCTATACCCCGCAATATGGAGGCAAAGCCACTCGCCAAAGCGTCGGTGAAAATGTCGAAAATTGGTATTTTAATCTTTTATATACCACTCCCATTGCCGAAACCAGCTTTGGTGCAGTTGCAAGCTTAGGCTATTCCAAAGCCAACCAAGCCATTTATGGTGGAGAAGCAAAAGATCATTTCTTCGATTGGAAAATTGGCGCAAATTATAACTATAAACCGATGAACTTAAGTGCGGAACTGGCTGCGATTGGAACCGACCTAGATCACACAGGTTATCTCGATAGCAATAAAAAAGGTGTTAAAACCGCCGCCGTGTTTAGCCTGACCAAGTCCTTTTAGAATAAAATTAAGCGAAGTACAGCAAGCATCAACCAATATGCAGACTTGCTGTATGACATCGCATTTTTATCGACTGATTTATTAACTAGATTTACGCTGAAAACCTTGTTGCTCCAATAATTGAGCCCGAGTTTCATAATCTACCACTTCAAGTATCTGATGTAATAACCACATATAGCCAAAAGGATCTTTAAACATCGCATTTTTGATGCCCATTTTAGGCATATCTTGTACCGCCTGAATCACCGCGGCACCCGCATCAACTGCTTGCTGCAATGTTTTCTCGATATCAGTGACGGTAATATTAAACCAAATCGGGATATAGCTTTCTTGGGTAGGTGCCAGCAATTGGAAATCTGGGTTTTCATCCAGCAAATGAAAATGAACCCCATGAATACTCATAATCATACTATTTTGTCCAACGACAAAATCACCAACTTCAATTCTTTCAACCTCAAAAACCTGCTCTTTCTAGAGCATAGCTGGCATAGCCTTGGTATTTTCCAGAGCTTTTACTGCCTGCATCATTCAATCCAGCAGTGATAAAGTTTTGTTCCCGAATCTCCCATACAATCTCGACATCGCTATAACCTGCATTTTCAGCACTTTTTTGGCTGGGTAAGATATCGAAACTGGTCTGCATCCCTTGTAAACGGGCAAAGGTTTCTAGAATTTGTTCCAGTTGACGAATATTGAGGATATCGCCTGCGTGCATAGGCAAACGGTAATTCAAAGTTTGGTTTTTACTATTTTTAAGTCGGATTTCCCCAATCAATCCAGGGATTAAAGTTAAACGTAAATGTCCTGTCGCAAGATCCTGTTCAGGTACAATCACTTGAGTAGACACATAACCCAATTGAACCAGTCGCTCATTGATGTAATTCACGAGGCCCGAAAGCCCTTTTTCACCAATACAGCGGCCTAAAACCTTATTGTCTGAATACTTGAGCTCTTTAAAGATGCGATTAAAGTCTGCGGTTTTTATACTGGGATGTGTGCTTGGAACATCAACCTCTAAAGATGTAATGCCAAAACAAATCGGTTCTTTTTGTAACCAAGGATAGCTTGAATCAACCTTTGTTTGCTGTAACTGAATAAATGGCGCAACAGATTGAGTGAGTTGGTCAATCTGTTGTTTCTGAGAAAGATAATCTCGGGTCTGTTGTTGACTCACCTGATCTTCGGCATAGCTAAAGCCTGAATATATGATCAGCGGAATCATGAAATATTTTCTATACATTTCCTACATTTTTCATACACAATACAGACAAGACTGTATTGTACGAAATTCAACTTAGTTTTCAATAGAAATAACAAATGATTTAAGTTTTTTTTATTAATAGATAACCAAGTCACTATATTTATTAGTGAAATAATTAACCTTGCCTATGATTTTCAATACGAGAAGATAAGTATTCTAATAAAACTGATCAAAATTTAATGTTGAAATATCCACATCTAAATAGGGATATAAAATTACAGCTGCATTCTCCTATCTAAACTAGTCGATCTCCTTGCGATCCATTACAATCACTTCTTTTTTGTTCAGCGCAGCGTATTTTGAGTAATTCCTCTCCCCAATTAAAACGTGGACTAAAAAACCGCCATATCCAATTGATTGCGATGGGTGGTGCTGTGGGTACAGGTCTGTTTTTAGGCTCAGCTCAGGCAATCCAGTCCGCAGGTCCTTCGATTATCTTAGGCTATGCCATTGTCGGTTTGATCGCATTTCTAATCATGCGACAAATGGGTGAAATGATTGTAGAAGAACCTGTAGCGGGTTCTTTTAGTTATTTCTCACAAAAATATTGGGGAAATTTTGCTGGATTCTTATCAGGTTGGAATTACTGGGTGGTTTATATTTTAGTGGCAATGACTGAGCTGACAGCGATTGCCAAATATATCCATTATTGGTGGCCACATATCCCTGCGTGGATCTCGACTTTGTTCTTCTTCATTGTCGTCACCTGCTTAAATCTGGGCAATGTGAAATTTTATGGCGAATCCGAATTCTGGTTGGCCATTATCAAGGTTGTTGCCGTCATTTCAATGATCTTGTTTGGTTTGTACCTATTACTGACTGCGGGAGCTGATTCGACTGCAAGCTTTACTAATTTATGGCAACACGGCGGATTTTTTCCGCATGGCTTCTCAGGCTTGTTTTACATGTTGGCCTTTTTAATGTTTGCCTTTGGCGGCATTGAATTGATCGGTATGACTGCAGCTGAAGCAGAAAATCCAGAAAAAAGTATTCCTCAAGCCATTAATCAGGTGATTTTCCGAATCTTGATTTTTTATGTAGCGTCGCTGGCGATCATTATGTCATTGATTCCTTGGAATCAACTTGATCTGGGTGGTTTGGATAAAAGCCCTTTCGTGATGATTTTCAGTCAACTGGGCATTGATTGGGCCGCACATTTACTCAATTTTATTATTCTGACCGCAGCACTCTCGGTTTATAACAGCGGCATGTATGCCAATAGTCGTATGCTGTTCGGGCTTGCAGTACAAGGTAATGCCCCTAAGATTTTTGCCAAAGTCAGCAAGCAAGGCGTACCAATGCCAGCGGTGATCTTTTCTTCTATCTTGATTTTTGGCTGTGTCTTACTGAACTATTTTGTGCCAGAACAAGCGCTAAGCCACCTGATGTATATGGCTGTCGCTGCCTTGGTTCTAAACTGGGCGATTATTAGCTTTACCCATTTAAAATTTAAACAGGCTATTCGATTAGAAGGCAAGACTGTAAAATTTCCAGCCTTGTTCTCGCCACTTAGCAACTATCTGGTTCTCGCCTTTATTGTCATGATTCTGTACATCATGTGGACCCAAGGCTTTAAAGAGTCTGTGATTCTAATTCCGGTCTGGATCATGTTTATGTTCGGATTATTTAAAGTCTTGAAATGGAATAAATCACTTTAAAACATGGCCACTCATTCGCATCTACAGGGTTCAACACGAATACGTTGTAGATGCGTTATCTGCCGATCTAAAGCATAAGTTTCGACATCTTAGGCCTGATTTGTTATCAGCTGACTCAATTTGCTACTATAGTGCTGTCCCCTTTATCACTCAATCCAATGTCCGAACCTCAATTCTCTCTTAGCGATTATCTCACAGCGGTACAGGAAGTCATTCGCCTGTCTTTTGATGAGCCTGTCTGGGTCAAAGCCGAGATTCGGAATTTAAATATTAAAGGTGGGCATTACTATCTTGAACTGGCAGAAAAAGAACAAGATACCGATAAAGTCATCGCAAGCTGTAAAGCCACGATTTGGAAATTCACTGCGGCTAAAATGGTGCTCAAGTTTGAGCGCGAAAGTGGTATTGAACTATCAAAAGATTTAAATGTGCTAATTAAAATCAAGGCTCGTTTTGATCCTCAATATGGCTTTTCGGTCAATATTGAAGATATCGACTCAAGCTTTACCTTGGGCGATATTGCAAAGCGTTATCAACAGATTCTTGCGCGATTAAGCAGTGAAGGATTGGTTCATCTTAATAAGGAACTACCCGCCCCATTTGATATTGAAAATGTTCTGGTGATTGCTCCGGAAAATGCAGCAGGTTTAGGTGACTTCAAGAAAGATGCCGATGCATTACATCAAGCCGGTGTCTGTCAATTTGTTTATCACACCGCGACTTTTCAAGGTAATACCGCCGCACACAGTATTATGGAGTCTTTAGGCTCAGGGCTACGCCAGTGGGCAAAAGATTATACCCTACCGCCAGATCTGATCGTGATCATTCGTGGTGGTGGTGCAGTCAACGATTTAGCTTATTTAAATGACTATGATCTGGCTGCCCTGCTGTGTAAACGTAAAGTCCCGATCTGGGTGGGTATTGGACATGAAAAAGACCGAACCATTTTAGATGAGATTGCACATCGTTCCTTTGATACACCCAGTAAAGTCATTGCAGGAATTCGGAATCTGATTGCAGAACGCTCACAAGATGTCGTCAATCATCTACAAACCATCAAACTACTGTCTCAACATCAGATTACCGCCTATCAAAGCCAAAATGATCGATTGATGAGTGTCATCAAATCACAGGCTGAGAATCAAATCAGCGCCAGTAATTTACACCTTCAAGTTGCTAAATCAACCCTACAATATTTTGCGAAACAGCAACTTAAAACAGCCTCGACCCAAATCGAAGCCTTGATGCGGGAAACATTACTGCAAAATCCCAAACATGTTTTAGCCAAAGGCTATGCCATTGTGCGTAGTGAAAACAAAGCAATTCGCTCTGTGCAACAAGTCGGCTCAAGCATCGCGGTTGAAATGCATGATGGTTACATCCATGCCAATGTAAGTCATATCAAAGAGGTCATTGATCATGAGTAAAAAAGAATTAAGCTTTAAAGACGGTTATAGCCTGCTCAAAAAAAATGCGGCGCTGCTCGAAGCTCAGGAAGAGCCTGATATTGATAACTTAATGAAGATTGTTGAGGAGTCAATGAATGCATACAAAGCCTGTAAATCACGTGTAGATGCAGTGCAACAAGCATTGAATGAAACCTTTAAAGAGAGTTAATTTTTAGTATAAAGAAGTCAGTTTGATCATCAATTGTATAAAACCATGACAAGGCCGAAAAACGATGCAGCGCTGGCTCGGCCTCTTTATTTTAAATCGTGAACAATTTTATAAACAAAGAAGTGTTGTAGCAATCTTACTGACAACACCTTCATAAGCGCTTGATTTACGACACAGACTTTAAAGGTCTGCCATCGGTTCAAACAGCAAAATTACTGAGTCTTACGCTCTTTATTCACAAGATATTCAACCACTTGAACTACTTTATTATCCCCGCCTTGGACGATATATTTACCATTGACCACAACAGCTGGAACGCCCGTAAGTTGATATTTTTGCGCCAATTGGTTTGATTCTGCAATTTTTGCTGTAATCGGGAAAGAATCATAGCTGCTATTAAATTTAGCCTCAGAAATGCCATATTGAGTAAAAAACTTAGCAAAAGCCTCTTTTTGTAAAACCTTTTCCTTACCTGAAAAATTGGTATGGAATAACGGTAGATGGGTACGTTTACGTACACCTAAAGCCTCACTCACATAATATGCACGCGCACCTTGTTCCCACATCGGGTTCATTGCTGCTGGCGTACGCAGAAAGTAAACATCCTTCGGAATGGTCTTTAACCAAGATTGCATATGTGGTTCTAATTTAAAGCAATAAGAACATCCATACCAAAAAAACTCTCGCACTTCGATTGTATTAGCAGGCGCTGATGTTTTTACTGGATTTTGAACCACGGTATAATCTTTACCGGCAATAAAATCTGCGGCCATGCTCTGTGTTGAACATACTGCAACAATTGCAGCCGCGCTGGTTAAAATAAAATGTTTCATTAAATTTATAGCTCTTACAGTCACTTCTAAACGAGGTAATATCTGCATTAAAATAAATATTTTAATCAGACATCAACCTCGATTTAATGATTACTCATTTAAAAAATCCCAAACATTTCGAAAAATGAATGGGATAACGATATAAATATTTCACTGGAGGAATGTATATCGTGAAGCTGTCATTTTTACCACACACTTACGATTAAAATAAATATCACATCACAAAAATAAACAAATTCGTCTACTTAATTAACCTTACTCGATATGGATGAACAAGTCGCTAGCATATCCGTTTCAGCATCAATAACTTTCGTTTTTATATCCAATAAACTTAACATTGTTGGAAATAAATTATCCTGACTCAATACTTCATTTTTTTGATTCGACAAACATTTTATCTGCTCAGGATTAGACTGTTTCCAAAGTGCAGAAAACCACATGATCATCGGAATATGTGTTTGCTGTTGAGGTGCAATCATATAAGGGGCTCCGTGTAAATACATACCACTTTCACCTGTAGATTCCCCATGATCAGACAAATACCATAAGCCTGTTTCATATTGTGTATTCTGTTTTAAAGTTTCAACTAGTTGGCTCAAGATATAATCGGTATATAACAAAGTATTGTCATAGGTATTTTGCAAAGCTTCACGACTACACCCCTGAATGGCATTGGTATCACATGTAGGCCTAAAAACTTTAAATTGGGGCGGGACGCGCTTGTAATACGCTGGACCATGACTGCCTAATTGATGCAATACAAGCAAACGAGGTTGTGTATCCCCTTGAGGAATCGATTTTAGATAGGATTGCAAACTATCAATTAAAATCTCATCAAAACATTCTCCCCCCTTGCACCATTTTTTCTGAATCGGTTCTGCAATCTTATACATCTCAACCCGGTCACAAACGCCCTTACAACCAGAATTATTTTCAATCCAAGTGACCTGATAACCAGCACGTTGCGCGATATCAAGCAAGCCCTCTCTACGAATGGCTAAGCGCTCATCATAGGATTTACGTGGCATCCCCGAAAACATACAGGGAACAGAAACAGCCGTTGCTGTACCACACGAACTCACTTTAGAAAAATTCAAGATGTCCTGTTGAGCCATTTCAGGATTGGTGAGTTTGCTGTACCCATTTAAAGAGAAATTTTCAGCTCTGGCTGTTTCACCCACTACAAGCACCATCAGTTTGGGTAATGCATTTTCACGTTGTAAAAGCTTGGCATCTTCACCATAACTGATGAAGGGTTGATTCTTTTTTGGTGCCTTCTTTTTGTAATATGAAACAAAAGAGCTAATCATATTTTGTGGCGAAATCATTCCTTTTAAACTGCGATTTTCACGGAAAATAGCTGCAAAATCGACATAGAAAATAAACAGCATAACGATGACAATAGATAAAGAAACAACAGCAGTTATAATTTTTTGAGTAAATTGAAACATAAAGGGTTTAGCTTCATGTCTAATTTTAACCCTAGCAAAAACAAAAATAGGCAGAATGATCAGTCCCAAGACCCAAGCCAAAAGATACCAAGACCAAAGATCTCGTGCTTCTGTAAAGTTGGTTTGCATCATATTCTGGATTTGATCAGAAGTAATCCATACACCAAGTGAAGTTACGGTATAGGATGCAAATCCGCCAATTAAGATCAGAAAAATCGCAATGGGTTTTGCAGTCCAACGCCAGTTAAAAATCTGAAATATAAAATTATATGTAAAGATCACGACCAATATAGAAGCAATCAAAAATAGAAAACTTTGGATACCTGAATAAGGGGTTAGATCTTGAATTTTCACAAAGAATGAAAAGTTCAAAAATAGACCCAGCCAGATTGCCAATATAAAATTAAACCATAATAATGAAATATCTCTTCCAAATATATTTTTAAGCCAAAGCATTTTAAAATCCCGAAAACCAGACACCCCAGCTTTTTTAGAAATAAATAAAAATTAAAAACAAAACCCGAAAAAGTAAACAACTTTACTTTAAAAAGTATATCTCAAATTTAATCTATTTTTTTAATATGACAAAAATGTAATTTACGTGTCATCCTAAATTAAATTCACCATTAAGTTTAAGAGTAAAGAAAATATTTTATATTACTATCAATTTAACCATAATTATTTAATGTACTACGAGCTGTATAAACAAAGTCAAAACAGAAAAAACTGGCATAAAAAAACCACATCTGAGGATATGGCAAAAGGTGTAACAATGCTTGTTCGGCTTTACTAGGGTTTTAGAATAGAACGGTTTGCTTAAATGAAGCTGAAATGAAAGCATCATGCTTGAACATTCTCATATTGAATATCATACTGTTCCCTCAGGTCTGTGTTAACGCTCATGATGATCGGAAAGTACAAGCAACAAAAAGCCCTTGTTATCACAAAGGCTTTTTGAGCTTGGTTAAAGCAATCACAGCTAAATTAAGATGCTTAGCACACATTCTTAAATTTCGATCTGGCTACCCAGTTCTACTACACGGTTGGTCGGGATTTGATAAAAATCACTGACTGGACTGGTATTACGTTGCATTGAAATAAATAAATGCTCCCGCCAAGGTGCCATGCCATCCCCGACACTATGCATGATACGTTCACGTGAGATAAAGAAGCTAATCTGCATCAAATCGTATTCAAACTCTAGCTGCTCATAGGCTTGAGCCAATGCACGTGGTACATTCGGCTCGTCTTTAAATCCATAGAAAATTTTAATCCGATAGAAATGATTATCTAAAGTTTCAACATGAATACGCTCTTCTTGCGGGACATAAGGGACATCTTCAATTACCACAGTCGCCAGAATATTCCGTTCATGTAACACTTTATTGTGCTTAATATTATGCAACATGGCATGTGGAACCACATTCGGCGTACCTGTCAGGAATACCGCATCTCCTGGCACACGATGTACATTATCGCCAATACTTCTTATGAATAAGTCGAGTGACAATGTGTCATGTTCAAGCTTTGCAAAAGTGAGCTCTCGACCTCGCTTCCAAGTCATTAGAATGATCATTGCTACAGCACCAATTAATAATGGCACCCAACCACCTGAGAATATTTTTAAAGATGCTGCGGCAACCAAAACTGACTCTAGAATGAAAAATGGAATAATAAGTAAAAATACCTTTGGTAGACTCCATTTCCAAGCATAATAAATAAAGACTGCAACCAAAATCGTATCGCAGAGCATGGTTAATGTAACCGCTAGACCATAGGCACTGGCAAGGTTTGAACTGGTCTGGAAGATTAAAATTAGAATTAAAATTGCAATCAGTAATAGCCAGTTTAGAAAAGGCACATAAATCTGCCCTTCTTCTGAATCAGAAGTATGTTTAATCCCTAATCTTGGTAAATAACCCAATTGAATTGCTTGGCGTGCCAAGGAAAACACCCCAGAAATAACCGCTTGTGAGGCAATCACTGCCGCCATAGTCGCCAAGATAATCATCGGGTATAACGCCCAACTTGGCACCAATAAATAGAATGGGTTTTCAATCGCTGCGGGATGTCGCAGTAATAGTGCACCTTGGCCTGCATAGTTTAAAACCAAGCAAGGCAACACGACACTGAACCAGCCAAAACGAATCGGACGGGGGCCAAAGTGCCCCATATCGGCATATAACGCTTCTCCTCCAGTGACGGTTAACACCACGGCCCCCATAATAAAGAAAGACTGAACTGGATGAGTGAAAATGAACTGTATTGCCCAGTGTGGACTCACCATCCCCAGTACAACTGGTGTCTGTATCACACTGGCAATACCTAAAATGCCAAGTGACAAAAACCAGACTAAGGTGATTGGTCCAAAAAACTTACCGACAAAGGCTGTGCCATGTTTCTGCATCAAAAACAGCGTGGTCACAATCACAATCGCAATGGGCACAATGAAAGGATCAAGCACATTGGTGGCAATGGATAAACCTTCAACTGCAGAAAGAACGGAGATGGCTGGGGTAATAATCCCATCTCCAAAGAATAAAGATGCTCCGATAAAACCAATCGCAATCAGATAGATTTTTTTTGTTTCTGATAATTTCGCTTTACGTAGGTTCAAGGCCAATAAAGCCATGATCCCACCTTCACCATTATTGTCTGCACGCATGACAATCGCGATGTATTTAATACTGATGATCAGCATTAAGCACCAGAAGATAATCGACAAAATACCTAATACATTTTCAGGTTGAATCCCCAAACCATGAGCCGCATGGAAGGATTCCTTTAATGCATAGAGAGGACTTGTTCCGATATCTCCAAAGACCACCCCGAGCGCTGCCAACGCTGTGGCAGGTAATGCTGCTTTTTTTGTAGTATTTTGCATAATGAGCTTTCTTTAACTGTTATAGGGCACGACTTTGGTCATTTATTTTCTTTAAGCATATGCTCTATTTCTCGTGAAGAATACCCTCTCTCTTTAAGAATCTGAACAATAATCTGCTGTATTTCTTTCGATGCACCGATATATTTTTCGACCAGCACATCTACGCGATACTCCATCAGTATCTCTTTTTTATTAAGAAGCAAGTTATGAACATGATTGTCTTGATCAGATGTATTAAAGAAACCCATTAACCTATCCATAAGAATGATTGCAAAGTGTATTTTAATAAACTTAAAAAAATGGCCGCGTAAAATTTGCGTAAATTTTTAGGTGACGTCATCTAAGCACAACATGTCCAAGCTCTCCTAAAACCACATTCGAAGATCTAACTTTAAGAAATAAATTTAAGTTTGGGTTACTTTGGCCAGATAGTACTGAAGCCAGCATTCTAGGTGCTTGCTTTTTAATAGTTGAACTTGTTCGATATCACACAGAGTAAAGGGGGATGGCCTTGGTTCATATTCCCAATTTAAATGGCATTAGCACAGATAAGAAAAAAGCCCTTGCAATAACAAGGGCTTTTTGAATTTGGCGGAAGCGGTGAGATTCGAACTCTATAAATAAACATCCAATAGATTCTATTTAGGTGTAATTCATTATTTATCAATTAACTACAACCTAATAGAATCTTCTAGATTCTATTATTTGTGCCAAATTTTGTGTCAAAATGTTCTATTAAAAATCTGAATTCCTGAACTTTGAGCTAATAAAAGAGGAAAGCTACTAGTTATACATTGGATGCTTTCAGAAAAACATCTAAAATATAATGTTAATACTCCCAAGAGAATTTACAACAGGGTTAAGAAAACTATAAGTTTAGTTGGAATAATCTTAATCCTGTACATTACAAAATTGAGACCATAGTTAAAAACTAAGTTTCGGAGTAATATGACTTAGCACCATCAAGTAACGCTAAACCTCTTTCTTGATTTACATCACTATATCCAAGTTGTCTAATTAAATAAGCATAGCTTACAGCTGAAATTTCTCTATTTCCGACGGCTAAATCTTTTGCCCAGTTCCTACAATATTTTATGAATTCAGGATAAGGGCATTCAACTAAATAAAACTCTAAGTCATACCATTTTTTTGCCTGTTCAGCTGATGGCCATGTTGAATTACATAAAGGACCATCTGGATGAAAAAATAATGAAAACTCTAGTGTCATTGGATCTAATGAGTTTGGACCATCACTGGTATCACCATAATCAATAATAGTTGGAGTACCATTTTCGGAAGTTAGTACATTGAACCCATGTAAATCACCATGAGAGACACCCCAATGTACTTGAATAGTTCGACTTTCAAAATCTTGTGCCCATTCAAGATTAAATTTAGTGAAAATTGCTTCCGCTTTTTCATCAGATAAAGTATGTCGTCTAATATCACGTATTGACCTTCTACCTTGTTGATCAACACACCATCTAGCTGTAAGATTTTTGAGACAAGATACTAAATTTTCGCAATTATCTAGTAATATCTCATTTGAGAATGCATTTAATGTATATCCATTAGCTAGACCATAAAAAATTCCAGCTTGATTTTTTGCACCGTGTTCTAATAATGCTAGCTTCCTAGGTGTTGCTTCTGGATTTAAACGGAGGATGTACCTCTCGTATCTTTGATCCTCATCGCGAATTGAATTAATGCTACCTATTTTTCCAATTGAATCATGAATGGTTGCTCCATTTTCCGCCGTTACGATGACTCGAAAAACTTTAGACCCTGATAATCCACCATTAATTTTTGTTAAGTTACATAAAACTCCACTTACAGATCTAGAAAATATTCTTAAAATCCTATCTTCTTCAATACTTAGATGTACATCATTTTTTAGAAGTTCAATATCGTTTAAAGCTTTTATATTTATTAGATAAGGCTTTAATTTAGCCTTAAATGTTTCAAGTCGATGTTTTTGATGGAATGAAACTAGTTGAATCTCAAGCCCTCCCCCCCATACATCACTTTTTTCACTTTGATCCAGAATATCGGTAAAATAATCATCACCAGATGAGCCTGTTAATACAATTATTGGTGTCCCAGGTGCCATAGATCTTGCACTGGTAAAAACGGCATAACCATGAGCAGGTGACTCATCAATTTTATCCTGTTCAGTAGGTATACTGAAATCTAATAAAATTAGATCGAAATAGTCCTCACTAATTTTATTCAGTGCATCTTTTTTATTTTCACATATAACAATTGAGCTTTCTGCCGCTTCTTTTTTGATTATTTCTGAAATAATAGCTATATATTCATTATCATCTTCGACTACTAATATATTCAACTCTTTTTCTCCCAACGCATTTCGTATTTTACTCCTCGTTCTTTCTGTGGTTCTAAATAGATATATCCACCTAAAGTTTCTAAAGCTTGTTTAGCAATAGCAAGCCCAAAACCTGTATGTCCTTTTTTCGTACTTTTTCCTATCTCAAACAATTGGTTAACAGAAGAAGATATGCCGATTCCATCATCTAATACTGCTATCCAATAATCTGATTCAGTTTCCCCCCATGTAACGACAATAGGTGAAATATTATTTATTAAAGGTCCCTTTAGACTTAATATAGCGTCAATAGCATTTCTAATACCATTACAGAGTGCTAAATGGATAAGATTTTTATGACCATTAATAATTAATGGTCGTATTCCAACCACCATAAAATCGACAGATTTAGAAATATTTTCAACCTTTATTACATTGTCAATTAATTCTGCCAAATCAAACTCTTCAGCCTTAGATGTATTAGTAGCTCTTCTCAATGACTCAATAGCATCAAAAATATTTAAAAGATTATCAATATGATGTTTTGTTTTAGAGTTTTCATAATTAGTAATTTCATTAGATGCTTCATAAGATGCTAATCCTAATTTAGCACCAACTTCATGTAAAAGTAGGCCAGAAATCCATTCAATGGCTTGAGCTTTAGCATGCTCAAATAACTTTTCATCATAGCCTTCATTATTATCTTGATCAGAATTTGGCTCAACTTTTTCAATAAATTGCTCTATTCTAAAAATAGCTACCTCAAGCCTTTTAATAACATATAGATCTGTCTCTCTGTGTTTTGCTTCTTTCAAAACTCGTAAATCTTCATGAATAGCTACCTTATTTAAAGCATGAGCAGCTTTAAATCTTTCATGTGGAGACTCGGAATTAAGAAGATCTAAAGCTTCTTGTCTAATCATTTTGGATATTGATCATAAAACTTAGATCTAGAAGCAAATGCTTGGCTTCCACCTTCCATTACTGTAGAAATAGAATCAACAATATCTTCTTGGTTTAATTCACCCTTAGCCATTACATATCCTCTTTTGCCATCAGAATCTAAATGAATAACATTATCAGCATTGCCTAATACTGGGATATTAGGGTTATGAGTAGAGAAAATAATTTGGCTCCTCATATCTCGTGATAAAATTGCATGAATTAATGTTTTTGCAATAAAAGCATTATCAATATGATCTTCAGGTTGATCAACTATTACAACTTTTTCATTATGTGTTAATACAATTGGTAGAACTACAGTACATCTTTGCCCAGTAGATAATGTTGTAATATCTTTATATTGACATCCATCAAGTAGACTCATGCTTATGTTATCATCAATATCAATAGTACCTAGAGTTGTTAAGTCTGCATTGTTTAAATGATTTAATATACGTGCAACACGATCTGAATTAATTCCTGAAATATCAGAGATTAGTTCTACATCGAAATTTTCTACGGCTTCTAACAGCATCCTAGGAGTAATACAGTTAGAAAGAATTGGTGCAATTTCATTATATTTTAAATTACTTCCTCTTAATGAGTCTGAAATTAGAGCGCTAAACTGATTTTGCTGCCCATTTCTATTTATACTTAACTTTATTGCTGGACCTAATTTATTATTCAGAACATTGACAATAGAAGCTCTTTCTGAAAAGCGCTTTAGTCTAATTTGCTCAAGCTTACTAAACTCTTCATCTCTTTTCTTTAAAAAATCCTTTAAACTATTCTCATTATTATTCAAATGTGAAGTGATAATTTCATAACGAGCTTTTTTTTCTCTAAGCTCTTGCCCTCTTCTCATAATGAGCCCAGCCCCTTCTTGTAAAGACTCAATTTTTACTCTTAAATCTCTAGCCTCAGCTTCTTTTGCAAGCTTAAAAGTTGAAAAATTTTTTATTTCTTTATCTAAATCGTGCCATGATATTGCAATTTCATCATGGGCATTTTTTAATAACTCTCTAACTTGATTTACTTTAACAGTAAGGGACTGTATGCTAGGTGAAGTTGTATTTTGAATAATATTTATTTGGTATTCAAAAGCTTCTTTAATTTTATTATACCAACTATAGATTTCTTGTTGTTGTCGCTTTAAATAATCTTCATTTAAAGCAATATTTGAGATTTCATTTGATAAATTTTGTAGCAGTGCTGCATTTGTTTGAATTATTTGTGAACCTTGAGCGACTTTTTGTTCTTCACTTAAGGCAACATTTAATTCTTCATCAATCTGGACGGAGTTTTTTAGTTGATCTTTGAGTTCTTGAATATTTTTTCTTAGACTAGATATCTCAACAGTTAAAGAACCAATTATCGCAAGAACTTTCTTTTCTTCAGTTTCATTTATGACGTTTGAAGACAAAAAGCTATCGATTAACCTTAATCTTCCGGTAGCTTCTAACCCAATTGTTTCAATCTCAGTTTGTGAAAAAATTAAAGGAATATCAAACTCGCCATTATATCTTGGGAATGGGTCAGAGGCGGTTCTGCTCACGATTATCTTTTTTCCATTTATAGATAAAGTTAATGTTACCTGACCAGATCCAAGAATCGACAAGGCATGCTCATGACTTTTTTTGTTGTTTTCATGAATTGAACCCTTGACATCCAAGCAAAATCTTATCAACTCAATTAAAGAAGTTTTTCCTGTACCTCTTGCACCAATTACAACATTTAAACCAGATGTTAAATCAACATCTAGACCATTTAAGAACCCCTCTTCTATTTGTAATCTTTCTATATACATTATGATTTCCCAAATTATCAATTTTTACTTTATGAAAAGTATAATAACGATTGCACTTCATGTACACAATTATTCAATTGATTTTTATAAAAATAAATTATTGACTCTACAAAATAACGTGTAGAATTTTTTATTTAGAAAAAATTACTTTAATGAAAAACAACCAAAACATATAAGTTTTTTGGTTAATAAACATATAAACCCTATGATTTTAAAATAGCGACATTTGTTTAAGTTCCCCTGGCCTGTGCAACAGAGAAAGTCTTTTATTGTTGAACGTAATTCAGTATCCCTGAGGAAGTTACCAAGGATCTCAACATTAAGAAATTTATTCGTATACCTCAGGATGAGAACACATCCATTAATCAGAATATTCCAGACCAATACACAAATATTAAGGACTCATAACTTTGAGTATGAATCACTTAATTTGAACTAGTAAAAATATTACTTACGATTGGCTATTTTTAAATATTTGACCAAAACTAATCCCACCTTCATCTTTTGGTCTTTCCCATGCTTCAAACAAACTAACTAAACCATTCACCAGCTGCTTATCATAACTAATTGAACCAAAAGGAAATGATGTTAAATACTCAGCTTCTGAGTCTAAAACATGTAGAACAACTACAGCAAATTCATTTTTAACAACAATAAGTTCAACGTTACCGTCAAGTATCCCTTCCTTAATCCCATAAAAATACTTTTGCTGATCTTTAGCAATAATCTTACGATAATTATTTACAGAAGTTCGATCTTGTTCATCATGCATGGGTAAAAAGCATTTCAGATGTAAATCAGTATTCTGTTTAGTCTTAATTTGTCCTAAAGCATTAATAAAAGTATTAAATCTTAGTGATTTACCCCAAAAGGCATCATCTGGCGCTAACCAGTAGATACTGCTGACCTGAGAATTCTTAACAATGCTTTCTTTAATTTTATTCAATATAATCTTTGAATTACTCTGACTATAACAAGGACCAATAAACAAATGATTTTCATCTGATGATTTGCTTTCAATAGGGTTAAGGCTATCAAATAAAGCATTAGGTGCTAGAAAACGGCCATCCTTAAAATATTGATTAAGCTTTAACTGCTCAAACCCATCTAGATTATTCAAAATATCACGGATATTGTTACCCTTTTTACTTTGTCCCAAAGCCTGATAAGTTTTATCTTTGAGTTCATCACTCATAATCGAGTCTAATACTTTTATGGCCAGTGGTTCAGCCTGAGCATCAACATGGAGATCGAGCGACTTACGAACAGTACATTCTTTAATCTTTTTTACTGTACCCATTTTATAAATACTAGGTCTGCCTTCCATTTTCTTTAAGGTAATAATATCTTCTTCAATAAGTTGATAAAATTGCTTCTGAAATCGATCCCTAACGATATTTTCACTATTTGCAGCATGAGTACTAGTCGCAATCAATTTAATGCCATACATATTGTTATCTGGCTTTTGAGCAATATAATTAAAATTGGTTAATTCATAGATTAAACTGTGAGTATGCTCCAAAATAGATGCAACTTTCGGTATTGAATCTACCGTGGTGAAATATTTCATTGATTTATTAGTCAAATGAAAAAGTCCATCTTGCTGAAGCTCAACTTCATTATTCGTAATGAGTTGATCTAATACAATGCGAGACTCTCGCTGATTCATCCCTAAAAATTTAGCGATATTCTTCACAGACAATGGGCTTATACGCAATAAACGCATAATCATAGAATCTATGAAGTTAGGCATTTGACTTGATGTATAACTAAAGTTTACTTCAAACTTTTGAGAAGGAATTAAGATATCAATATCATGATAAGGAATACTATAATTACTCATGATTGCCACCTCGATTCGAACTTGTTTTATATTTAAATTTCAATGAATTAGAATTTTTAGTTGGTGTAAGTTTCTGATCAGCAATATATTGATAATGCTGATCATCATTTGTACGCTCCAAGATATAGCTAAGAACCAATCCTAATGGACTTTCTTTATGTCTTGGCATATCCCATAGACGAGATGCACCAAAAATTACCAGCCGATCCATCGCTCGAGATAAAGCCACATTAATACGATTTGGCATATTCATAAAACCAATTTTATTATCAGAACTATTACGTGTAATAGATAAAATAATAATTCTGTTCTCTTTTCCTTGATAGCTATCAACAGTATCGATTTTAACTAAGGATCTAAATTCTTCATTCCATGACTTTGAATTAAATTGCTTACGTAAATATCGTTTTTGCTCGCCGTACATACAAATAATGCCGATAGGTGGCTCATTTGGCTTTGATCTGTCTTTTAACTCTTTCAATAATTGCTCATCTGAGTGAATTTTCTCTAACACTGCCATAATCTTACGAGCTTCATGTTTGTTATAGAAAGTTGTACCTACACCATCACTATACTTTTCAGATGTATCAACCCATGCCACAGTAGAGCGAAGTTCTTGAACTGAAGAGTTAAAATAAATATTCGGTACTACTCGTACCATATCTTCTTGATAAGGCTTATCAAATGGTTCAATCACTCCTGTTTTTAACTCATTATTGTAAAAACATGCTGAGACCATTTCACCAATCGCTGGTGCCATACGATATTGAACAAGTAACTTACCTTGTACTGCCTGACCATAAGGAGATGTGAATAGGCGTTCAAAATCACTTATCAGATTTGCCTCTATACGATTTTTTGAAAACCCTAATTTACGTGCCAAAGCGTTAGCATGTTCTGGTGAATATAAAGGAGGCAATTGTTTGTGATCACCAACTAACAAAACACGTTTAGCTGATTGCATTGCAATAGCTAATTCTGAAGAAATTGATCGCGCAGCCTCATCAATAATGACCCAATCAAAAGTTTGATTTGCAATATCAATCGAATGATGACCGATCCCCACACAAGTTCCGCAAATAAATTGCCGTGTCTTAGAAAGATAAGTTTCATAGTTGGCATTTGGACTATCAATTAATTGATCATAATCAAATGCAATTTGTATAAGTGCTTTTGCATTATTGGCAGCTTTACCATGCACTTCAAAAGTCTCATCCAACATTTCCCATATTTGATTTTCACGATCTAAAATCTGGCGACTATTCAGACCAATTAAAGAAGAATATAACTCTTGTGAATAATCTTTGAGACGTTCAATTAGCTTGACCGACAATCCATTCCACTCGGTTTTGGACAATAGTTTCCCATCTTCAGATTCTGCTGAAACCAACATTCTTGATAAATGACCAAAAAGATTTACTTTCAAGAACAAAGCACACGCTAGATATTTCTTATCAATACCAATCGACTGACTCAAAGATAGAACCCTCTCTTCCATCTCAGTTAAAAATAGATTTCTGTGTGTAGAAATAATCGAGTCTGAATACACATCTTTTAGGTTTGTTGATACGGCACTTTCTCTGTTACTGAAACGTACTATTTCTAGTGGTGTATCTAAACGTTGAGCGTGTTTACGAATACGTTCAGCAGCAGTATTGACCGCTTCATGGGATTGACTAACCATTAGAACATTATTGGCATTTTGCTTTTCAAAAAGATAATGGACAAAGGCTGCGATAAATTCTGTTTTACCTGTTCCTGGTGGGCCTTGTAAAATTGAGACTGGACCAAAGTTAATTAATTTACGGAATGCTTCACGCTGAAGGTCATTCAGACTGACAACTACTTTTTCATCTTCATCTTTCTGATCGTATCTTTCGAAGTCTTTATCCGAAACAGTAATATCATAATTCTTGGGGATAATTTGTGAGGCTGGCTCAAAATAATCAACTAAATTAGGGATATCAGATTGTCGTCTTAATATCTGTTCTAATGCATTTTTACGTTTAAGGAATGATGATTTATCCGCTTTAGTACGTAAATATAAAACTTGTCCTACCTTAATTTTATCGGCATGTTTTACGCCTTTAATTCTTAACTCCCCTGCTAGAGAATTTTGAATATCGATATCACCTACACGGAACTCTCTATCCTCACCATTAAAATCAATAGTCTTATGGATTAAGCTAATTAACGCATCTTTCGGAAATTTGTCTAATACATCGTTATCATCTTCATATTTTGCAATATAAATTTTGGTATCAACCAATTGCAACGGTTGTGATAAAACAATGTATGGTAAAGCTTCCGTCTCTGTTTCTAAGATTGCTTTCCATAATTTTTTTGTATTTATACTTAAAGCTGTGGCTTTATTGATATCACTATGGATAGTATCTAATGCTATCTTATTTACAAACTCATCTGTGACACTAGTATTTTGCGAATCATGAGTTAGTAACTGCTGATCAATATCCAACACATCAGTTGACTGAGGAAAATCAGTATTTAACTCCAAGATCTCCTCTTGGTCATTAAACTGATCTTGTAAAACATCATCAATTGCTGTTGAAAATTCATTCAAGTTAAATAGGAAATCTGATAGTTCTGTGTAATCTGGTCTACCAATTGAATGCTCAATATTTAAGTTAATATCTATTTCTAGCACAGCCTGCTCTATGACGTAATGCGGCACAACATCAGATTCACGCACGCCTGTCACAAAGCGAATGCTTTTGATATTAGGATCTAAAATAAAATGAATTGAACCCCCAACCCCCTGTAACTTGACCATAATGTCATTACCATTACGACCTTTCTCTAAAGCTGCATAGATACGCTTATTATCGGCAAAAATCTGTAGCTCAGTGAATTTATCAGGTACTGGAATACGAATGGTTGGTGTATCGCTGTTAATTTGCGTAGTTTCAATACTTTCCAATAGACGATTTAAATCACCTAAAGGAAACTCTGTTTCATTGAGCTCAAGTTTTACAGCATCACTAATCCATTTAAAATCTGCACTATCATCACCTATTTTAAACCTAAGGATTTGGCAAACCATATACATAATGGCATAGTTATGGCACTGCTCACTGGTAGGGTTTTCGATATGTGCAGGATAATATTCACTCTTATGATCTAAATATGGTCTGATATCAATAATATCATTGAAAACAAAACTGCTGTTTTCTGAGTTGAACAGCACACTATCATGATTAATGCGACCAATTGGTAAGCCCAATTTATGTAAATGGATGATCGCTTCTACCAAGTTAGCAGCCAACAGCAATCTGCTTTCTTTTTCAGCTTCAATTTCGTCAACTTTTACACCGTCAACAACATCACAAACAACAAATAAAGATCTAGACTTTGTTGAAATACCATATCGTACTATATTCGGTAAATATGATAAGTTTTGAGCTGTAGTCTCATTAAGTCGCTCGAAAAAATGTTGATATTTAAGAATGTCACTTGATGAAAATGTATCCAAATGAACATCAGACCACTCTTTTACAAGAAGATCATCTGAACGATATAGACTGATGTTCTTATCTTCGTAGATTATGTCATCTTCTGGATAGATCTTATATATTCTATCTGCTGTAACAAATTCATGTAATAAAGCAACATCAGCAATAAACTCTACTGCTTGTGTAGGTCTTTTCGAATTAAACATTCTAAGCAATTGACTAGCATCATTAATTTCAAAAGTAATTGCTTTTTTTACTAAGTCAGCAATCCAATGGTCACTATTAACGTACAAATTACTTAATGCTTTAGGGGTTAAACGTTTATTCTCCCATAAGTGCCAAGCAACTATTGCTAACATATATACGTCTTTTTTAAACGCAGATACGTTTGCTAATTTAGCTTGAAAATCTCTAGGAAGAAATGTAAGACATGATTGTAAGTCTTCAATCTGATTATCGATTTTTTCTGAATTAGAAGTTAAAAAGTGTGAAATAGCGATATCTTTTTGAGGAGAAATCCAAATACAATGTGAATTAATATCTCCATGTGAAATACCTAGATTATGCATTTCAGCGAATTTACTCACTAAAATTTGAATCAAATCTAATTTATCTTCCTCAGATAAATTAGGGTTGATTGTAGTGATAAAATCATTGAAACGGAGATGTCTTTGCCGATATTCAACCAACTCATTGTACTGTGCAGTAATTTGATCCTCTTCAGGCATGATCAAAGGGACAAGAGCAGTCTTATATAATTGGTTACTTTGCTGAAATTCGGCACTAATGATACGTTCATGATTTAGTAATTTAGCCCTTTGCTTTGGTGATTGAAGGCTCATTTCCTTAAAGTTAGCAAAATGCCATTGTCTGATTAATGCTTTATCAGAACGAGAAATGGTCGATGTTGCCTCATACTCTGTATAAATTTTTTGAGGATGAGCAAGGAGCTCTTCCTCCTGCTTATACTTTTGAACAATAACCTTTTTAGGTGGCATATCATTATTAACAAAGATTTTATCAATTAAGCCAAAGTCCTTATCTAAATGCTGAGCATTTGGATGTGGTTTAAATTCTTTATTAAATGCGATTTTGTTAGCAAATTTGATAAACTTATCAATACTGATGACATGATTTGCTTCATCCTCTGGTAATCCAGAAAAATTAACTTTTCCACACATTACAACAAAAAAATAAACTCTAGGAACAAATCCTGGATTACCTGTGAATTTATCTTTAAGTGCTTTAAGCTTGTTGACAAGAATGAATTGTTTTTGGCGTGTCAGTGAAACTGGGGAAATCCCCATGTCACGATCATCCATGTACCAATTACCGTTAGCTGATTTAATTGATTTACCATTCCAATCCTTCAACTCAACCACAATAATGATGCTATTAGTCACCAAGATTAGATCAAACTCACCCTCCTTTTTAGTGGTTTTGTCTACTAAGGTATAGCCTGCATAGCCATACCAAGGGCTGTTTTTTTGCATTTCATCTTCAACACTAAATGCCTCACGAATTTTAGCAATTGCTTTTGTTTCGTGCTGATGAATCCCATTTGCTTGAGTTTTAATAATTAAAGACATAAAAGCTAAACCCATAATGAATAAATATTAAAAACAAACTAAATAAAAGAATAAATATTCAAAACCAACTCAATAAAAGAATAAATATTCAAACCCAAA
>NZ_DBBF01000037.1:0-3798 GCF_002292065.1 Acinetobacter sp. UBA991
CAAGGCAAGCTTGCGATTGAACTCTCCAAAGACTTGGCAGTGAATAGTGTCAACGCAGCAGGAACATTGATCAATAGTAATGGTCTTAGCTTTGTGGATGGTAGTGGCAATGCAATCGCAAATAGCCCAAGTATTAGCAAGAATGGAATCAGTGCAGGCAATCAAAAGATCACCAATGTCGCCAAAGGTGATGTAAATGCGACGTCGACTGATGCCGTGAATGGCAGTCAATTATTTGCAGTTGGAGATGGCGTGAAAAACATCATTGGTGGCACAACCACTTATGATCCAAACACAGGCACATTTATCAATAACAATATCGGGAACACTGGTGAAAGTACCATCCATGATGCGATTAAATCAGTGAATAATACTGTGCAAACGGTGAGCAAAGGTTGGAATTTAACCACCAATGGGCAAAATTCAAGCCAAGTAAAACCAACAGATACGGTTGATTTTGCAAATAAAGATGGAAATATTAAGGTCAATAATAGCGGCAATAATGTCACAGTTGATTTGGCTAAAGACATTAAGGTGGATAGTGTTCAAGCAGGAAATACCACGCTCAATAACAACGGTCTTACCATTAAAGATGGGCCGAGTGTCACCCAAAGTGGAATTGATGCTGGTAATAAAAAAATTACCAACGTTGCAGAGGGTAGCATCGCTAAGAACAGTAAAGATGCTGTGAATGGTAGTCAATTGCATGACATGTTGGGAGATGGTGCATTTGTTGGCGGCGATGGAAATACCATTACCAATATTGGTGGAACAGGTGCGACCAACATCAATGATGCCATTAGCTCAATTAACCAAAAAGCGGGACAGCATTCTACTGTAGTTGCAGGTCAAAATATGACGGTAACAGAAACTGTAAATAGTTCCGGTGGTAAAGAGTTCAAAGTTGCAACGACTGATGATGTCACTTTTAAAACCGTTACTTCGCAAAAAGTAACTGCGGATAATGTAACAGTTGGTGATGTTCAGATTACTAAAGCAGGTATTAATGCTGGCAACAAAGTTATTAGCAATGTTGCAGATGGAGCAGTCAATAGCACGTCGAAAGAGGCGGTGAATGGTTCACAATTGAATACATCGAACCAATACATTACCAAGTCACTTGGTGGCGGTGCGAAGTATGAAAATGGCAAATTTACTGAGCCAACCTACAATGTAAATAATGGATCCTATAACAATGTAGGAGATGCGCTGGGTGCATTGAATCAAGCCAATATTAATATGGGCAATCAAATTAATAACTTGGGTGATCGAATCGAGCAAGTCTTTTATGAAACCAATGGGCGCATTGACAATTTAGAAGAAAAAATGTCTGCGGGTATCGCTGCAAATGCAGCATTAGAACAAGCCCCATATGTAGCTGGTAAAGTCACCTTAGCCGTTGGTGCTGGTTATTATAATAATCAGAATGCTGTAGGGGTGACTCTCAGAAAAACAGCAGATAATGGTCGTTGGTCACTCACCAGTGGTGCTGCACTTGGTAGTCAAGGTGGGGCGTTGGTGCGTGTCGGCGTGAGCACCGTGCTTGATTAAAATAATGAACAAAGGGAGAGCTAGACTCTCCCAACATAAATTTATAAGAATTTGGAGCAAGAAATGAGAAAAAATACATTATTGATGATCAGCGTGTTGGCGATAGGGTTTTCTTCAATCTACGCACAAGCCGATGATATGAAACAGGTTCAGCAGGAGGAAGTCACTTTTCCCAATGTCGATAAAAGCTATCTAAAGCAAGTGAAACGTTATGAATATGACAGCGTTGCACGTTTAGATACGGGTTTAACCAAAGATCAAATTCGTCATCTATTGGGAAATCCACAATTTAGTGAAGGGATTTTTTCTGTTAAAACATGGAATTATGTACTTGATATCCGTATCCCCAAAACACAAAAATATCAACGTTGTCAGCTAAGAGTTGATTTTGATAAACACTATATTGCCGAAAGACTCTCGTGGAAAGGAGAAGCATGTGAGGGTTTGATTGCATGGGGGGAGAATAATCAATTACCTGAGAAACCTGTCGTTGCTCCTGTAGCTGCAACGAAGGCAGCCAGTATCTTCTTTGCTTTTGATCGCTTTGATGAAACCGCGATTGAGACGGGTACGACCTCGATTGCGGATATTGCTCAAAGAATAAAAGCAGAAAGTTCAAATACTCCGATTATTGTCGCAGGTTTTACCGATCCTTTGGGTAAGTTCGCCTACAACTATCGTTTGTCTTCGCAGCGGGCCAATACAGTTGCGAAGTTATTGGTTGCTCATGGTATTGATGGAAATCGTATTCAAATACAGGCCAATAGTAAAACTGATGTATATCAGCAATGTACAGGCGATCAGCATAATCAACAATTGATCGGTTGTCTTGCACCCAATCGACGTGTCAATGTGAGTTGGTAATTATGGGTTTGGTTAAAGCAATTTTCTTGATTTCTGTTTACACACAGAGACACAAAACATAATGATCGTTAAAAACTTTAATGTTCATTTAAGCAAGGGTGGTTAATTTAAAGATACGGACATAAGCCGTAGCAGCAATACACCTTTCGCCACATTTCCAGATGTGGCTTTTTTTTATCTGATTAAATGATTTGGCGTAAATCGCGAGCCGTTTCTTGTAGTAAAGGTAAAATATGGGCAATTAAATAATCTTTGGTGGTACGCATGGTTGGAGACACGATATTTAAGGCAGCAACAACTGCTGCATTGGAATCATATATAGGTACAGCCACAGCATGCACCCCCAATTCATGTTCTTCACAGGAATAGCACCAGTCTTGTTCTTTGATTTCATGCAGTAATTCTAAAAATTGATCAGTTTCGGTATGGGTATATTTGGTTAGACGTTTTAACGGGTATTTTTCTAACCATCGTTTTTGTTGTTCAGGTGTTAAATGTGCCAGCAGAATTTTGCCAGCAGAAGTCGCATGGGCAGGGAGCCGATTGCCTAAATGTAAGCCATAAGGATTGACCCGATCGGTTTGTTGGTGAGCTGCACTACGGGCAATGGTAATTGCTTCATAACCATCTAAGACCATCACCGAATAAATCAACGAGGTTTGATTGGTTAAAAGATTTAATAAGGGCTGACATATTTTTGGAAGTGTGGAACCATCGAGATAAGCCCCTGAAAATTTTAGAATCTTGGGTGATAAATAATAATAATGTCCATCAAAATCTAAATAGCCTAAGTATTCTAAAGTGAGTAAATGGCGTCGTGCAGCCGCGCGGGTCATGCCTGTTTTTTCAGCGGCGGTACTCATATTCAAGCGATGCCGTTCGGGACCGAAGCATTCTAAAATTGCCAAGCCTTTCGCGATTCCTGCAATAAAGTCTTCATGCCGAATGGTCTTTTTATTTTCGTTATGATGAATCAAACGCGGATTCTTTTCCTGATCATTTTCCATAATTTAGACATCCTTGCTAAAACGGGTTCTTTATAAAAACATTCTAAGCGAAAGATGACTATTTTACTTGGATAATGTTCGATGATCGAACATAAAAAATAATCATCGAACAAAATGCACTTCAACGTCTAGAAGTGAGCGCAGAATTTATCAAGAATGAATAGAAGAAATCCGAACAAAGCACTCGACTTAATTTCATCGGTTTTCAGGATGAAAATACGAGTGATGCATCGTACAGGAAGTAGGTAGATGATTGATAAAAGTACGCTCACATTGACTGAGGCACTGTCACAGATCAAGGATGGCGCAACCATCATGATTGGTGGTTTCGGCACCGCAGGACAACCCGCTGAATTGATTGATGGATTGATCGAAC
>NZ_DBBF01000006.1:0-24316 GCF_002292065.1 Acinetobacter sp. UBA991
CTTAACTTCCTAAGCCCCTTGGGATTTAAGAGAATCTTGCCTAAATGAACAAAGATATGACAACCTGAACACACAGCTAACAACGAACGAAACGGTTCAGATCGTTTTTAAAAATGTTCAAGGTTGTAGAAAAGCCCGTTAATCGGGCTTTTTTAATGCCGATTATTTTTGAAAAGAATTAAGCTATAGTGTGAAATAAAGATTGGAGGAGCAAGAGGGGATTGTGAGGCTGATGTTTATTTTTTTAGTTATTGTGGCTGGCTTGATTTTATTGTTTTTCTTCGCAAAGAAAACAGATGCTACACAAGATACTTCTGATTATAGCCATTCATATTCTTCAACCACATCCAGCTGCAATTCAGTCCAGCATAATAATGATCAAGGTATAGATAATTGTGGTTCTAATGCTGACTCTAGTTCTGACTCAAGCAGTTGTGATAGTAATAGCAATAATGATTAAAAAAGCTTGTACCCCTTGAGGGTAAGAGGTACAAGTTAAACCGAGTTTAAGGTAAGTCAAACCAGATCATTTGACTGTCTTGTAATGCAGTAATCGTTGCAGTCTCATCAAACAGTAGGGCATCACCCGCTTTAACCAAATGATCGGCAATCATCACTTCACCTGAAATCACATGCACATAGTTGACTTTTTTCCGTGCTGCAATTTCTAAATGTTGATCTTTCTCAATGACTGCAGTTTTCACTTCAGCATTTTGACGGATCGACATTGGCGCAGATTCATCACCAGCAATCAAGTGCCATTGGTTTGGATGATCTTTCGGGTTTAGATGAATTTGCTGATAAGTTGGTTCAGCATCTTGTATATTCGGTTGAATCCAAATCTGTAATAGATGCACCGCTTTATCATGCTTGTTCATTTCACTGTGGGTGACCCCAGTTCCAGCGCTCATCAACTGCCATTCACCTGCATTGATTTGACCTTCATTGCCCATGCTGTCTTTATGGGAAATGGTGCCATCAAGTACACAGGTTAAGATTTCCATGTTGTCATGGGGATGAGTACCGAAACCATTATGTGCAGCAACCGTATCATCATTAATCACGCGAAGCGCACTGACGCCCATATATTTCGGGTTATACCAGCTACCAAATGAAAAGCTATGATAGGTGTCTAACCAGCCTGCTTTGACATGACCACGGTTTTCACTACGATGTAGATAAGCATTCATCTTTCATCTCCCAAATTATTGTGTTTTGCTTAATGCTTATATTATCGATTCATTATGATGATAAATAGTCTTTAATTGCGACATATTGTTCTATAAATGCAATGATTCGGTAATGCGTATGTTCTTGGATAAAATAAAAAAGGCTGAATAAAAATATTCAGCCTTTCAAATAGGTAAATTAATTTACCCATCTTTTATTTTGATTTGTTTTCCAACTGTGGAATTGCAGAACCTTGGCCCACTGCGAGTAAACCTGTTTCAGTATAGATACCCAATTTTGCACGGGTATCGGTAATATCGAGGTTGCGCATAGTTAACTGACCGATACGATCCATTGGCGTAAACATTGAATCGCCTTTCTCCATGGTTAAACGCTCAGCTTCATACGTGAGGTTAGGAGACTCAGTGTTCATGATGGTGTAGTCATTACCACGACGTAATTCAAGTGTTACAGTACCGGTAATGGCTTTCGCAACCCAACGTTGTGAAGTTTCACGCAGCATGAGTGCTTGAGAATCGAACCAACGACCTTGGTAAAGTAGGCGACCTAAACGTAAACCGTTAATACGGTATTGTTCAATCGTATCTTCGTTATGAATACCAGTCACCAAACGCTCATAAGCGATATGTAATAAAGCCATACCTGGTGCTTCATAGATACCACGAGATTTCGCTTCGATGATACGGTTTTCAATTTGGTCAGACATCCCTAGACCATGACGACCACCGATACGGTTTGCTTCAAGAATGAATTCAACTGGATCTTCGATACGTTGACCATTCAATGCAACTGGCATACCTTGTTCAAAAGTAATGCTCACTTCTTCTGGTTGGATTTCAACGTCATCTTTCCAGAATGCAACGCCCATGATAGGGTCTACGATTTTAATACCTGCATTGAGGTATTCTAAATCTTTGGCTTCGTGCGTTGCCCCCAACATATTTGAGTCAGTTGAATATGCTTTTTCTTTTGACATTTTATAGTCAAAACCGTTGTCGATTAAGAATTGCGACATTTCGGCACGGCCGCCTAACTCATCAATAAAGGTTTGGTCTAACCAAGGCTTATAGATTTTAAGCGCAGGGTTGGTCAATAAACCGTAACGATAGAAACGTTCAATATCGTTGCCTTTATAAGTTGAACCGTCGCCCCAAATGTTGACGTCATCTTCTTTCATCGCGGTAACAAGCATTGTACCTGTCACTGCACGACCTAAAGGTGTGGTATTGAAGTAAGGAACGCCGCCAGTGCTGATGTGGAACGCGCCACATTGAATCGCAGCAATACCTTCAAGCGCAAGTTGTAAACGACAATCGATTAATCGAGCTTTGACTGCGCCGTACTGTTCAGCTTTCTTTGGAATAGCATCATAGTCATCTTCATCAGGCTGACCCAGATTTGCAGTATATGCATAAGGCTCTGCGCCTTTCTGTTTCATCCATAATAAAGCTGCTGAAGTGTCTAAACCACCAGAGAAGGCAATCCCAACTTTTTTACCTACTGGTACATGCTGCAAGATCGTTGCATTATCAGTCATTGCTAGTCCTAACTATTTCGAAATAGGCACCCTAATACTTCGGTGACCAAAGAGAATTTATACGTCCCGTACTATATCACTTTTCAAATCGATTTTTTTTCTGTTAGGAAAGGAATTCTTTTTTTTTCATTTAAAAAATAGATTAACATCGGAAAAATATAAAGTTTTACGATAAGCATTCACAATAAGGCGTTAACAGGTCGTGAACTTGAAAAAATCTCACGTGAAAAGTACATCAAGAGGTTGCAAGCACTGTTTATAAAAAGTGTTTCGTTCAAAGTGAATCATTTAAGCCAATAAATTGTTTCTCGATTGGGGTAAATACATGATCGTGACGTGCAATCAGATAAAGGCCGATATCTCGATACTGTTCAGGCGTTTCTCGATAGTATTGAATGTTATATTTTTCAATCAAAGATTTGGCAATCATCGAGATGCCCATACCTAACTGGGTAAAGTGAATTAGAGCTTCATGATCGTAAATATGGGTGAGTTCACCCTTTTTAAGGTTATAGTCGGTGTAGATGCTGTCTAAGGTGGTGGCATAGCAGCATTGTTCAGAAGCCAGCAAGATATTTTGATGATTCAGACATTTTTCGAGACTGTCATGGTTGATCATGTTTTTACCAATAATTACCAGTTGATCATCCGCTTTTTGAATATATTGCAGATTTTTATGTTTAGGATGTCCTAGGGCATAAGCAATATCCAAATTGCCCGCTAAAATCTCATCCTCAATATAACCTGTTGGACCTGTTTTCATGGTGATGGAAAGATCAGGGTAGGCTTCATAGAGCTGACTAAAGGAAGGGTAGAAACGCATCCCACCTAGACTGGTATTGGTGCCAAAGCGTAAAACGCTTTCTTGTTGGTAGATTTTATTTTCAGTTTCTTCCCAAGTGAAAATCATCTTTTTATATTGGGCATATAAATTCATGCCAGATTCAGTCAGTTCGACGCCTTTAGGCTTACGGATAAACAGTTGGCGTTTATAGTGATTTTCAATCTTTTTAATTTTTGCGGTCATATTGGACTGTAAATAATTGAGCTTATTTGCCGCGGCGGTAATGCTCTTCAGCTCGGCCACTGTCACAAATGATCGGATATCACTAATATCAATATTCACGGTAAGTCCTCAATATTTCAATTCGAAAGGTGCTATTAAAAAGAATGAATTGAATTAGGCATCAAAAAAAATGATGTATCTATTAAAACATAGCATTATTCATGATGTCATTTATTTTATACACTAAGCTTACTTTTTATCGGTTGAGTACAACACGTGAATATTCGAGTCGTGAGTGCAATCGCGTTGCTGTGTCTGGTTTGGGGTTCGTTATGGGGCTTGGTCAAACATAGCTTACAAGTGTTTCCACCATTTCTATTTATCTCTACACGGTTGATTTTAGCTGCATTGACATTAATGCTGGTACAACGGATTTTAAAAAAATCCATTTTGCCTGAGCAAGCTGAGTGGAAGCCCTTAATCATTTTAAGTGTATTGATCTGTTTTGGTTTTTATGCCACGCAGACCTTTGCAATGCAATTTGTTGGTTCAGGTTTATCAGCTGTACTGGTATTTACCATGCCGATTTTTATTGCTGTATTAGCGCATTATTTTTTAAATGAAAGGTTGAATACCCAGAAAATCTTGGGGCTCGTTTTAGGAACCTTGGGACTCATCGCAATTTTATGGCCGCAATTACATCATGTGCATATGAATATGTCATTGCTGGGGCAGGTGTTACTCATTGGTTCAGGCTTTTTCTGGGCACTATCGACGGTTTACATCAAAAAGAATTTTGCCACCTATGACAAAATTAAACTGACCATTTGGCAGCTTCTGCTAGGTGGAAGCTTAATGTTTGTTATGGCCTTATTGTTCGAGCCTGTAGATGCTCAGGTTTGGCTGAATCCGCTGAATGAATCTGCTTTATTCTATATTGCGGTGGTAGGAACGGGTTTTGCCTTTGTGCTTTGGAACTGGATTGTCAGTCAGGTAGATACTTTTGTCGCTTCGATTTCGATTATGTGTATCCCGATTCTGAGTCTGTTTTTTGGTTCGTTGATCTGGCATGAAGCTTTGACGCTCAATATCCTAATTGGTGCTGCTTTTATCTGTATGGGGATTGTGATGAGTTCACTTAAAATGAAAGTACAGAAAAGTCGCTTAGCTTATTCAGGTAATCAACAACATTAAATTGGGCAGCATTGGTCAGCATGAGAATAAGCCGAAGCGACTATCAATAAGTCGGAGCTTAATGTTTTAGATTGAATAAAAGCAGTCACTATTATTGTGGCTGCTTTTTTATGTCGACCTGCTTCTGTAATTCAGCAATCTTTATAGAAGATGTAGCAGAATCTTAAGTAGGTTTAAGTCAAATTGACACTTTCAACAGCTAAATTTTTAGATAGAGTCATCCCAAATCAACAAAAAAGTATTAAAGTACTATGCAACAAGTTGCAAAGCCAAAATTAGAGAAGGAATACCATGACTAGCTATGCAAATATCTTAAAACCATTACATTTGGGTTTTACTACCATTAAAAACCGTGTGGTAATGGGTTCGATGCACTCCGGTTTAGAAGACCGCTTCTTTAACTATCCTAAACTCGCTGCGTATTTTGGTGAGCGAGCAAAGGGCGGTGTAGGTCTAATTATCACCGGTGGTATTTCTCCAAACCGTCAAGGCTGGTTGTTGCCAGCGGGCGGAACCATGAATAGTTTGGCAGATATTCCTCATCATCGTTTAGTTACCCATGCAGTACATAAGCATGGTGCAAAAATTTTGATGCAAATCCTGCATTCTGGCCGTTATGGTTATCATCCATTTTCGGTATCTTCTTCTCCGATTCAAGCACCGATCAATCCATTTAAGCCTCGCCAAATGTCTGATTCTCAGATATTAGCAACCATTGATGATTATGCACGTTGCGCGAGCTTGGCTAAAAAAGCAGGTTATGATGGCGTAGAAATCATGGGGTCGGAAGGTTATCTAATTAACCAGTTTCTCAGCAGCCATGTGAATAAACGTACTGACCGTTGGGGGGGTGATATCGACAATCGTATGCGCTTTCCAGTGGAGATCGTCAAAGCGATTCGTGCTAAAGTCGGTGAAAAATTCATTATTGCATTCCGTTTGTCTTTGCTTGATTTAGTACATGATGGCAATACCATGCAAGAAGTGATTGTGGTTGCCAAGGCATTAGAAAAAGCAGGGATTACACTGTTAAATACAGGGATCGGTTGGCACGAAGCCCGTGTTCCTACCATTGTAACCTCTGTGCCGCGTGCCGCTTTTGTGGATTATACCGCAGCAGTCAAACAGCACGTTTCTGTTCCAGTGATTGCATCAAATCGTATTAATATGCCTGATGTTGCTGAAGAGATTATTGCTTCTGGCAAGGCGGATATGGTGCAAATGGCACGTCCATTCTTGGCAGATGCTTATTGGGTGAATAAGACTGCAACCAATCGTGTGGATGAAATTAATACCTGTATCGCGTGTAACCAAGCCTGCTTAGATCACGCATTTAAAAATGAACGTGTCAGCTGTTTAGTCAATCCGCAAGCGTGTCATGAAACAGAATTGGTTTATATCAAAACTAAAAAACCAAAGCGTATTGCGGTTGTCGGTGGCGGGGTGGCGGGTATGTCTGCTGCGACAGTAGCTGCAAGCCGTGGTCACGCCGTGACCTTATTTGAAGCAAATCATGATGTTGGCGGTCAGTTTAATTTAGCCAAAGTGGTACCTGGAAAAGAAGAATTCCATGAGACCATCCGTTACTTTAAAGTGCAGCTGAAACAAACGGGTGTAGATGTTCGTTTAAATACACGTGTAAACCGTGAACAGTTAGAACGTGAAGGTTTTGATGAAGTGGTTGTGGCTACGGGTGTTGTACCACGTGCATTGAAGATTCAGGGCAGTACTGCACCTCAAGTGTTGTCATATGCAGAAGTATTACGTGGCGCAGAAGTGGGTCATAAGGTTGCTGTGATTGGTGCAGGTGGGATTGGCTTTGACGTATCAGAGTTCTTATTAAAACCACCACATCAACCACAGCCGCAACCCTTAGCAGAATGGCAACGTGAGTGGGGTGTAGATCCAGATCCTAACTATGTCTCTGAAGGTGGAATACAACGTCCAGAAGTTGAAATTCCAGTGCGTCAGATTTATTTATTGCAGCGCAAAACCACACCACTCGGAATTGGTTTGGGTAAAACCTCTGGTTGGGTACATCGTGCGCAACTGAAAAAGCATGCTGTGCGTATGCTACGTGGTGTGCAATATAAAGCGGTGACCGATGAAGGTTTGTGGGTTGAGCATAATGGTCATGATCAATTGTTGCGCGTAGATACCATTGTCGTATGTGCGGGGCAGGAATCTGTTAAAGATTTAATGCCTAAAGAGGGTGAAAACACTTCTGCGAACTATCATATTATTGGTGGTGCGAAGCTCGCAGCAGAGCTAGATGCCAAGCGTGCGATCCGAGATGGTGCTGAATTAGCCGCAAAACTCTAAAATTGATGAAACATTATGCATTTGAATACATTGCAATTAAATTTCTCTTGTATAAAGAGGGCAAGCTTTGTATTCTTACGCACATGGAAGCGTGGCAGAGCGGTTTAATGCACCGGTCTTGAAAACCGACGAGGGTGTGAGTCCTCCGTGAGTTCGAATCTCACCGCTTCCGCCAAATATATTAAAGGGAATCAAACACATAGTTTGATTCCCTTTTTCTTTGGCACAATTTTGGCACTATTCGAAATTTTAGCAATCTCTTCCTTATTCTTATCTGAATTAATCCACTTCGCATAACGCTTCATGAGCATCACTAAACTATGCCCTAGCTGTGAAGCCACATAAACTGGATTAAGTCCATTCATTAAGCATACGGTCGCATATGTATGACGAGTGTTATAGGCAGGACGATAACGTATGCCATTTGCTTTCAGTGAGGCTACAAACTTCTCGCTCAATGATTTTTGCGTAGTAAATTCCTTACCTGTCTCATCACAGATAAATACGTGCTCATATTTGAGGTAGGTTAGTAATCTGAGTTGTTGAAATGCCTCGAAAGCAAAATCATTTAAATCTACAAATCTAGCTTTATTTGTTTTAGTGGTTTCTTGCTGAACGCCGTTCACACGACCTTTATTGATGTAAATCTGCTTATTTAAAAAATCTACATCCTGCCAAGTGAGTGCGATAATTTCTGATGGACGGCAACCTGTCCAGAATGCCACCACAAAATACCAATACACAATTGGGTAGTCTGCAATATATTTCTCTTTTAACCAGTTCAGTATTATTTCCTTTTCCATTTCATTAAATGGATCAGGTTCATCCTCCTGAGTTTTCTGATTTTTCAATCGGTCACATGGATTCTTATCAATCACCTCATCATCACAAGCTAATTCGAATACGCCACGTAATGGAATCAAAGCATCATTTCGAGTTTTAGCCGATGACCATTCACGTCCATTGACGGCTGTACGCAACATTTGACTGGTGATCGTATTAATCAGCATATCTTCGAATAATGGCATCCAAAGCCTTTCCAAAATTGATAGATATTTTTTCTTGGTGCCTTGCTTATGATCTGAAAGGTTATAAAGGTATTCTTGGGCATAGTGAGCAAATGTCGGAGCATTTGACGCTGGCAATGTTTTTTGCGCAGCGTCAGCTTTTTTGATGGGCTTGGCGGTGACAGCTTCGATATCCTCGATTTTTAATATCCCGTATTTAGCCTTGTTTACAAAATCTTCTCTAATCTTAGCCGCCTTAATGAAGTTGGTTGGGGTATCGATGAGGTCGAGGGTGAACCACTCGCGCTTGTCGTTCCATTTAAAGTTAATCTGTATTTTTCCCGATCTTGCTCTTGTGCCTTTTGGTAGACCTGAGCTGCTTGTTCGACCCATGCGTTATAACCTTTCAAACTATATAGAATTTTTCGATCAGACACTTTCACCCAGACTTTTCCTTCCTCCCAGTGAGGCCTAAGATTCTTTAGGTTCGTGATCTGTTCACCCGTCAATTCACAAAACTTTTCTGCGGTGACCCAATCCAGCAGTTCAAAATATTTACTCATTGTTGAACCTCCGCATTTTTATTTGAAAGTCTTGCTCCAGTTTTTTTATATCTAATAATTAATTTTATTAGATAAAGATTTTTTATCATTTTGACCTCTTCAGTTTTTAATGCAGTTGAAGAAATCCTGTTGTCTTAAAATCCTCATGTTGTTAATTAGGATCTGAAGAATAAAACAAGTTTCTATACATTGAAAGCTACCATGTTTTATTTGTGTAAAAATGATTTGTGTATAAAAGATCAAGAAATAGGTTTATTTTTTTTAATTAATTTTTATCTATTATAACAGTAATTAATCTTTAGTATGTTCTTCGGTTTGCTACTTTTGTTTTTTGTGATTGGGTTTTGATTTCTTAATTGCTTTTTTGTTTTAGTTGGGGTTTGTGATTTTTTGATGTTGATCATTTTAATATTTTTCTTATGAGAACTATTATTTATTTAATAATTAGATTAAATATTTAATCTAATTTAATTTAAGAGAATAAACTTTAAACTTAGGTGTTTTTTTTAGTTAAGCATATGTTTTAATAATAGAATAAATTTAAAATTCCTCTTGGTGTGTAGCTTCTATAGATCATGATCTTATTTTGATTTGAAAATTAGAATGTGTTTAGTCTTTGTGATATTTAATATATCACTTAATAGTCCAAAGTACATAAAATATGAAAATAATCGGTCGAGCCAGAGTACCCTGTCCGTACACAATAACAACAAAAGTTGTAATTGTATACGAACGGAATCTGGTTGGCTTGCAGCCAAACCGCTACTTTTAATAATGTGTTTGTTTTAAAATTTTAGAGTAACTATTTATTCTACATATAAATTTTTTAAAATTTCAATCAAAAAATACTTTTATTATTTTAAAAATTATTATAGCTTAAAAATAGATTGATGGTTTTTGGGTGTATTATGGTTATTGCTAATGTTATTAAAAAATCAAGAAGAGTAAGTCGACTTGAATTGCGTTTAAATGATGATGAATTAGAGATAATTAAGGGTTCAGCTAGGCTATTAAATAAAACTGTAAGTGATTTTATTCGATTAAGCGTGAGTTGTTATATTCAAAACAATTTGAATGTTGATCGATCTTCAATTCGTGAATCGCATGTTGTAGCGAAGAAAAAAGAGTCAAATCACAGGACGCAAGAAGATAGCGAAAGCATTGCATTCCAACTTGCAAAAATTGGCAATAATCTCAATCAGATTACCCGTGCAATTCACATTAGCAACAAAATCGGAAAACCAGTCGACTTACTTCGAACGTACCTACTTGTCGAAGACTATTTAAAAAAAATCTATCAGCTTTATCCGCTTCCTTGTCCTCCGTCACTGCATCGTTCTGATAAGACAGTTCAGCGCCGACACCAGCATATTGAACAAAAATATTTCGCTGATTTATTGCGACAAATGCAAGTCGTTGGAGAAGGTGAACTTGAATCAACTTCAGACGCTGACCTTTCTAATGACCATCTAAAAAATTGACTTTTTATTTCCATTTATATTTTTAAACGGGAGGGCAGATCATGTTGATTAAGATGTTGAGGCATGGAACGGGCAGTGCAGCACGTGCAGCAAGTTATGTGCTCGACGAAAAGGATCACATGAATATTGTCCGTCCGCACGTTGAAGTGTTGAGTGGGGACCCTCATATCTTTGCAAAAATTGCAGATAGTTCTCCTTTCAAACATAAATATACATCTGCCGTGATTGCTTTTGCTGAAGAAGATCAACCGACTGATATTGAAATAAAAGATGTCTTAAAACAGTTCGAAGCATTAGCTTTCAGTGGTCTTGAACCTGATCAATATCACATGACGGCTGTGTTGCATCAGGAACCAAATGGGTCAAAGCATATCCATATCCTTGTGCCACGGCTTGAACTCAGGTCAGGAAAAGCAATGAATATAGCCCCTCCAGGTTTGTTTCAAAAGCATTTTCATACTTTGCAAGACAAGCTTAATTCCGAATATGGGTGGGCAGATCCGAAGGATCCTGACCGTGCAAGATTTACAAAAAAAGGCTATGAGCTGTATTTACAATCTGCGCTGAAAAAAGTTGAAAAGAATAGAGGAAACTATAAAACATTCATTGAAAATTTATATGTTGGACTCTTGTCCATTTCGTTAAAACAATTAGAAACAAATCAAAATGAATTTCTCTTCTCTGAAATTTTAGTACATAACCGTGATGACTTTATGCAATTTGTACTCACAAACAAACTTGCTAGCGAAGTTGCCAAAATTCGAGAAAATCAGTTTAGCTTAATTCCAACTTTCGGGAAAAAACCTATTTATTTTCAAGGAGAAATATATGAAAGACAATTTGACATCAGAAAATGCTCAGAACCATTTCGAGAACGTATCAAAGCTTTTGAGCAAGTTCGAAAAGCAGATAGCGAACGTGGAAACGATGAGCAGCGAACAGTTAATCAGATTTCAAAAAATACTCGAATGCCTCGTGCAAAACTTCGAGATAGAGCAGAAAAAACTTTGCAAGGAGCTAGACAGGCAAGAGCAGCTTACAACAGACAACGTTATGCATCTGCTACAACATCAGAAAAACGAGACTCAGATTTTAATCAGAGGATTGAAATCATATCGAGCAGAGTTGAAGCAGAATATCAGCAATATTCAAATGACGCTGTCTTCACATCTCAACGAAATCGATCAGATCATGCAAAAGCATCTTCAGCAGAGCAAAGCCCAATTGCAACATACGATCAAAGACAATCAGAATCTGATCAAAGTCCAAATTCAGGACAATACCCAAAGTATCACACTGTTATTAGAAGATCAGAAAAATCAGTTGCAGCAGCAAGTAGATCAAGCATTAACTCAGTCGATCACTTACAACCCGAAATTAATTCTGAAAACATTTATTCTGATGTTGCTTGGAATGGGGCTACTGAATATTTTAGTAATATTGCCCTCCAACTACTATCTCACACAGCCGATCTTAACCAAAAACGAGACCGAAATCTTGACGGACGAAGACGGCACTCGATACCGAGCGATCACCTCCTCGAAATGGATCGATTGCAATACTCTGAATTTGAGCAAAAAGAAAGTCCATCCGACAGAACCGAATATTCATCTGACATTTCCTTGTTTCGTGGAGAAATAAGTTATGAAAGAACAGCAACATACGATTATTCAACATCACAACGGCAGCGACACACAGCAGATGATTTTGGATTTACTCGAACAAATGAGTTTAGCTTTGATGCCATCATCGCTGAGTACTATGCAAGACTTGCAAGAAAACGTCGAGAAGATGAAAAAAAGGCTCAGCGTGATCGAGCATTACGAGCAGAGCAACAGAGACGACATGAACAAGATCTTGAAAATCTTAGGTTTCAGCAGTCCGTCAGACTTGAGCCAAGCCGAGATCAATCTATTTCAGAATATTGGATTGATGATCACAGAGTTACAATCGAGGCAGGAAAAATTAGAACAGTTAGAACAGCAACAGCAGTTACAGCATCAGAAAGAGCACCGACTTCAAGAACAGAGCATGTCATTCGCTACACAGATCAGCAGACTAGAGCACTTAACGACAAATTGGATCAAGCGCTTCGACGTGCTGGAGAAGCAAGAGTCGAATTTGAAACAGTTGCAATTGCAACAGCAACAACAAATCAAAGACTTAAACGAGATGATGTTGAATTGTATTCAGAGTATGAGCAATTTAAACAAAATATGCGTCGACTTAGAGAACAAGCAGACGCAGATCAAGAATATGCAGCAACAGTGCAACAGCAATACCAACTCGATCGAGAGCATTCAGCAGAGCTTACAGCAACAATATTGCAACTTGCAAAACTCGTTGAAGAAATTGTCAGTCTGATGATGCACTTAATTGCAGCAATGCTGGGACAGCAATATAACATTCAAAGTCAACCACAAGTTGAATCTAAACAACAAAAACCAAACGATTTTGGTGCTGAGTTTTAAACAATCACTTTTAATATTCACAAGTCTATTATCTTTAGCGTTGCTGCTGTCACTGATTGCATTCAGCATTATTTCTGCTTATTCGATAATAATGCAGTCGATTAATACAGTGCACAGTAGCAAGCTAAAAATACATAATTAATTAAGTGACCTAAATAGAACGGATTCCCAATACACGCTGTGCACGTTCAATCATCTTGTGACGTTGATGTGTACGAAATGCCCACAAAGAGGAGAGATTGTTATTTTGATTGAGCTTTGCAACTTCAAGAATTTGCTCATCAGTCATTTCATGCATGCATTGACGAATGATTTGATGTGCTTGTTCAAGTTCTTTGAGTAAGGAATTTGCGGTGTCAACAGCAATATAAAGATTTGCTAAAGTTTGACGTTGAGGATTTGAAATTGTTTTGCCAAGTTCAACGATAAGTTGACCAGCTTGTTGTTTAGGTGTGCAAGAGTTTGCACCATGAAGAATTGCGTTCATAGTCGTTTCCTTGTGAGTAAGTTTATAAGGCTTACCAGCATCACTTTCCTACGGTGATGGTGGCAGCTTAACAGGAGTAGGAAATACCGCTCACAAGGTACGGCCAGCATAAAGCTGTCCTGTCAAGCCGCCATAACGACTGCTAAACAACAGGCAAAAAAATAGCCGCGAGTGCGACTGTATTTTGCACCTTGTGAATAATATCAGGTTCCTACGCCTGAACACAGATTTTGCTGTGTACAATTAGCTTAACTGGGTATCGCTTGAGCTGTCAACGATGTAATTGGATCTTTTTACATATCTTAACATTAATTAATTGATTGATTCTGCTGGAGATATTTCTAATTTCTGACGGCTGGGAATATTGTTTTGAACAGTGCTTGCGGACGGCTGTATAGACTAATATTTAATTTTTAGCTCTCAATGATTCTGTAAAGAATAAGAAATCATCAAATCTAAGGTGATTCTCTAAAAGAATGAAATGAATAAATTATCGATTGTTCAGGGCTTCAACAACTGTTAAGACTTTCTCTAAGCCTTTTCTAGTTTGAATTTGCTGAATCGGGACACCATCGGTTGCGGTATTGAATGCATTCATAAAATAGTCAATCCATTCAGAATCACCGCCCGTGAGTGCTGATAAGCTTTGATAAAGTCGTATCAGCAATAATCCAGCTTCACTATGTGCAGATGTGGGTTCTAATACAGCTGAGAATTCGATTTGGCTCATCGACGTGAGATCGAGACCCATCACAGCAGCAAGTTGTGTTTGGCTAAGACCGAGTAAATCCGCGGTATTCAATACGGCTTCTGCTAAAAACGTTGCTGTACTAACAGAGTTCATCCAAGCGACCTGCTGAGCTTTGCTGATTATTTATTCTATCTTATTTACAGCATATAACTGAAGAAGAGGGAAGAACTTCAGTTTGATCGCTTTAAATCAGCCTTTGCAAATTTCAATCTTCTCATTAACAGCTCATTAGGCATTGATTCATCTCAATGCGTCGAATGAAAAAGCTGAGCCGCGCCTGATTTAATTCTTTATTTTATTGTTTTATTTTAATAGAGAACAACAGTCCATTTTAGCCTCATCCATCAAAGCAAAATGAGCCGATCGATCGGAGTAATTTGACCTTATGGGAAAAAATCAAAGACTTAATGCGATTACATTTGGCGAATCTAATTGTATAGATTTTAGTGCTTTGTAAAATTGACTAAAGCGCTGGATAAAATTAATATGGGCTCGCTGGCCTACATTGCCAGTCGGTTTTGACAGACCGTCCAACACAAGAGCATTAAAGGACTTGTCTTTTAGTGTTTATCCCCTCGTGCCCCTCTGCGGTGGAACGGGAGGGGGACGTCTTCGGACGTGCTGGATTCTTGTGTTCCAGTCTGTCAACCCGCTCTCGTTCTGCCACCATTATTTGACAGTAATTGGTAGAACTTCTTAACACAAGGAGCTTCTCATGCTGTACCAATCTTTTCTAATTTGCGACTCACCCCATGTTCAACCTTGTTGTGCTTTGCAACAAGGGCGATACGGCTAATTATTTATTATTCGTCTGTATTCAAAAATTATTTTTACAAGAACAATCCAACGGTGGATGGCTAAGTCACGCCTATAAAATAAACCTTTTTATATCTGCTGGTGATTGTGCATTGCATTGAACATGCGGGAAATAACCATGACTGAATTAAGCAAACCCAAAATCATACCTATTGAACACCGCCCACAAAAATCTAAGCTCTTTATAAAATGTGTGGTCTTACCCATCGTGATCTTTCTCATCGTTGCCAAAATCTTCTCCTTTGGTGCTTTTGGTTACATCTTCTTTGGCTTTGACCTATTCTGGTTTGTGATCCTTTACTACCTTTATGAATATGGAAATACCTACTTTGACGGGATGACTGAACAACTCAAGCGTCAAGGAGAAACTTTTAACTACCAAAACCGTGGTGTTTGGATTAATAGCCAAGATAAAACCATTATCCTGTTTGATCAGCCTGATCAACGCCTCGTGAAATATCCCTTTGATTACATCACTTCCGTTGGACACTACAACTTAGTTGAAGATAACTTTAGAACCACGACCACTGTGATCAGCAATCCAATGATGGGAACGCACGTCAATCAACAGGTTCATCGCACACCGATGAAACGAGAGTTTCAAGTCAATATCGGCACACGAGATCCATTCAAACCGAATTACAGCCTAAAAGTCCTATTTCCTTGGCGTAGTCCACAAATGGCCAGTGAAATCCGTCAGCTACTATCAGCGGATCATTATCAATAACTGATGTTAAACGATTAAAAATAAATAAGTATTTTACACGAGCACTTCTTGCGGGCAGCCAAAGCCCGTAGGAGATGCGAGGATGATTAAAATGAAATTTCGATTTAAATCTCTACTGATCAGCAGTATGACCTTGTTGATCATGCAGACTGTGACGGCTCAACCCGTGTCTACATCTAAGACATTCACCTTAGAGCAGGGCTTAACTTGTCTGGATTGGGCTAAGAAAGAACAATCTTTGAGTAACAGTTTGGCTTTGATGGGCACCGAAATGAAATGGCCATCTGGAATCACGTCATTGCAGCAACAATTTCAACAGCAGTACCGCAAACAAAAGAGCCGTGTCATCAATGATTCTGATGATGAAAATTTCTGTGAAGATTGCCCTGAAACCGAAGTTTATTTACCCAACAGCAAAAGCAATCCCATCAAAAGAATTGAAAGCTTAGTACACGTCAGTGTTGCAGGGGCAAGAACCGCGATCTATCGTGCTGATGACATCAATACCACCAAACAAAAGATTGAGGATGGACTAAAGATTCAATTTAGTCGCTATAGCGGACAACAATTAAAAAGCTTTAAACAGCAGTGGGATAAAGCTTCAATGCATGATGATCAAAACAGAAGCAAGACCCACAAAGTCTTCCAACAATATCCACATTTAAAGGTCTTTGATGGAGAAGTCTTCCACAATCAAAAGGTCTACACCCCCAAACAAATTTATATCTATAGCCAGCCCTATAAACGAGATGTATCTGATCCGAATGACATGATTGCTTTTATTAGCCTTTATGACAATCCCGTAAATCCATCACAACACATCTTACAGTGTGGTTTTATTGACAATGTGTTTTAACAACAAAATTAAGAGTCTATTCAAATGAAAAAATTAATATTCGCAGGATTATGTTTAAGTCTTTCAACCTTGGCTAGTGCAGGCGTAAAAGAAAGCTTAGTAGGAAAACGACTAGTCTTAGATTTACCCGATGTAGAATGTGCAGGATTGTCTTTTGCCAAGAATGGAAAAGATGCTGCAATGTATGCAGAAATAGGGCAGTGCCAAGACCCATTACCATTAAGAGTAAGATGGTTAGATGACAAGACTTTCATCCTGATTGAGAAAGTACGAACCAATGATATCTCTCCGCCACGGACTTATTTATATAGAGTAAAAAGTTACCAGAAAAATGGTGTTGAATTGACGGATATCTCGACAGGCTGGGGAGATCATAAAGATACGACCATCAGTTATTATTTTAAATAAAGAGAAGGATTGGCAGCTTAGAGAATTCGTTAAAAACAATGAATCAACGATAAATTAAAGGTTTAAAACAATGAACTACTACGCAGAGGACCCCTTCTAGGTAATGTGACCTAGGAGGCAATATGAAAAAGCTGAAATTTCAGTACCTACAACATGAAAATACTCACCCTAATGACGGTATACGAGAACGATACCCTCATCTGAGAAATGTGTATCATAAAAAGTTCAGCACACGTCAAGAGCGTAGTTTTTATTTTCTTCATTTGATTGAATATAAGAACTATCCTTTAAAACTTCGTGTTGCACGAGGTACGGGCTTGCCTGAAGAATGGGATGATCTACCTGCTTTTGTCTATAAAGTTGCAAAAAGTTGGAAGCATAATGCTAGAAGAAGGAAGCAATATTTTAACAACAGCCAAAATAGTAAAATGATTAAAGAGTTAGCTGACTAAAAGATAGAAACTGGAGCTACGGCTCCTTTTACGCAGCTAATTCCTGAATGTTTTATTTAATTTCTACCATATCCATATCCAGCTGTGATTTACATACTTTATATGCAGACATTGATTCTTCAATAAAATTAATCAGGTTGGTCGATGTCAAATTCTTCCTGAGACTCCAACAGGGAGGTATTCTTCTTCAATAGTTCATAATTGTCTTTAAAATTTAACTCATTTTTACTCATGATTTGAGCCATGTTAAGGATACTTAAAAGAGTTGCAACTGACCGTACAGGTTTAATTTAATAATTAATCCCTGTATACAAACACAGGGATTAATTGTTAAATTAAATTATTACAGTTTTTAGTTTAATTTAAGTGATAATTGCGTTGCTGTTTTGCTTTAGAAATATAAAATTAAATTTTTTCTCTGTACACGACAAATTTCACAGAACCCTTATCCTATCAGGCTTCTGCCTTCTTAAAATTGCCAAAATTTCCTTAAACTCTTCTTTTTTCCCAAAACCAATTAAACGCTGAATCGCCATTTGAACATAGTCTAAACCATAGCGAAATAAACTCATTGAGAGTCGTCCATGCTTCTTTATTTTTATCACTTTTTTTTGATCATGTTGCCATTCACCTGTTAAATAGCACCAACAGAAACCGATAGCTAGCACTGCTATCAATTTCTTGACTCGTCTAGGGTCTGTTAAACGAGTATTTTCAAGATTAAACCCGCGTCCTTTGAGACAACTGAATAAGGTTTCAATTTCCCAGCGTAATGCATAATCCTGAATAGAATTGGCATTAAACTGAGGAGAAACGACGAGTAAAAGTTCTCCATTTTCTAACTGTAGTGCACTTATATATAGTTTCACTCGACCAACCAAAATCCGTCGTTTACGACATTCAATTTGACCAACTTGAAGATGGCGAAATAAATCACTGATTTTATGATTCTTTCCTAAATGATTGGTGACAATAAAGTTTTTTTAACACGAATGCAGAAGTTGATGTCTTGTTCAATTAACCATGTAAACCACTGCTCACCGATAAACTCTCTGTCTGCGAACACATTCACAATACGGTCTTTACCAAAAATGGAGATAAAGCGTTGAATCAAAGCAATACGCTCTTTTGTATCTGAATTTCCACGTTTATTAAGTAATGTCCAAACGATAGGTATCGCTATTCCACGATAAACGATCGCGAGCATCAGGATATTAATATTTCGTTTTCCCCATTTCCAATTGGTTCTATCTAAAGTCAGTTGCACTTTGTCGAATGAAAATATATTGAAAATCAACTGAGAAATTTGACGATAATCGAAATACTGACCTGCAAAGAAGCGCTGCATACGTCGATAAAATGATTGTGGTAAGCACTTGATGGGCAAGGCTTTAGATGCAGAAGAAAGATTACATGTTTGCTTTAAAATAATCACAAGCATGATGAGCGCAAAGCACTTTAAATGTGACTTGTTCCATTTTAGATATTTGTTTAAGATAAGATATAACTCATTGAGATGTGTCATAGTATTCGTCGTTAGAAAACAATTATTGTGACATTATTTCAATGAGTTATCTATTTTTGTCGTGTACAGAGACGAAAGAGGAAAAAATGAAAGAACTTAAGAACGTTGTCATCTACACAAAAGACCATTGTCCGTTTAGTAAACGCGTGAAGGAGTACTTAACTTCTGAAAAAGTTGATTTTAAACAAATTCGCGTGGATGACGATCCCAAGACTTATGATGAGTTGAAGAAAAAAACCAACCTTCAAACTGTTCCGCAAGTTTTTGTGGATGGAAAATTCATTGGTAGCGCGACTGACTTCTTCGCGTGGATTGATAGCTAAAGAACAAACCCAAAAATAAAGGAGCAAATTTATGTTCAACTGGGAAAGCATTAACAACTATCTCGATAACGGCACTCCCGCTCCTCCTAGAAAAGTAGAAAAGAGCGAGGAAGAGTGGAAAAAAATTCTGACGCCCGCTCAATTTAATGTCATGCGGAAGAAAGGCACCGAGCGCCCTCACACTGGGGAACTCTGTTCATTTTATGAGGCAGGACGGTATGCCTGCGCGGGCTGCGACACTGAACTGTTTGATTCGAACGTTAAGTTTGATTCGGGAACAGGTTGGCCGAGTTTTTCTGAGCCCGTCGCCGACAACGTAATTCAATATGAACTGGACACGACTTACGGACGAAGAATCGAAGTGCTATGCAATGTGTGCGAAGCCCACTTAGGGCACGTTTTTCCAGATGGTCCTGAGCCCTCTGGGGCTCGATTCTGCATCAACTCGGAGTCGTTGAAGTTTGTAGAGTAATTTTAGAAAATGGAGGGGGTCGTGGGGATTAAGCTGTTCGGTCATAAGGACTGCCACAAAACCAAGATTTACCAGTCGTACTTGAAAGAAAAAGGAATCGAGTTTGATTTTTTAGATGTTCACGAAGACGACGCGGCAGCTGATGAACTGCGATCCCTTTATACTACTGGAAAGTTAAATTTCCCGACAATACTGGTTGGGACAAAGAAGCTGAGAAACCCCAAGTTCAAGGATCTCGACAAGTGGTTGGAAGCTTCGATGAAATAACGAGATCTTTTTTTTGAGGATTGTAATTAGCTTAGTAAGGAGTCAGATCAATGATTATAGCAGTTTTCCGCAGTCGTGTTGCCAAGGAGCACGGTGGGGAGTTTGAAAGAAGATACGCCGAGATGTCCGCGCTTGTCGAAGCCATTCCTGGTTACGGAAGCCATGAGCGGTTTTCTTCTCCTAACGGTGAAGATGTTCTAATTGTCGAGTTCCTTACCAGAGAAGCTTTCGATGCTTGGGATAAGCATCCCGAACACAAAAAAGCCAAGATGCTTGGCAAAGACTACATTTTTGAATCGTACGACGTGAAGGTCGGAGAAGTTTTTGAACGGCACACAAAGCCGGAGGTGAAATTATGAAAACGAGAAACGTTTATATCGTAGGTGGAGCTCGGATTCCATTTATGAAATCTATGACCGCATATCGAGACGTCTCAAGTGAAGAACTAATGACGGCGAGCCTAAAGAGTTTAGTTGATAGATATAACTTGGAAGGAAAAACTGTGGGCGATGTAGCCTTAGGAGCTGTCATGCACAGCTCGGCTAACTGGAATTTGGCTCGTGAAGTCGTTCAATCCTCCGGTTTGCATCCAAACACTCCGGCATATAACGTGCAACGTGCTTGCGGAACGAGCTTGGAAAATACGATTCAGATTGCTCACAAAATTTCTAGCCACCAAATTGAAAGTGGCATTGCGGGCGGTGTTGATAGCAACAGCGATTTGCCCATTATGGTTAGTCGAACTTTCGCAAGAAAATTGATTGCGTTGAATTCTGCCAGAACGCTTGGTGAGAAAGTAAAAATCATTTTAGGAATTAAACCTAGCGATCTAAAGCCAGTGTTGCCCGCAGTGGTTGAGCCACGCACCGGAAAATCAATGGGTGAGCATTGCGAACTCATGGTTAAAGAGTGGAATATTTCTCGCCAAGAGCAAGATGAGTTAGCGCTGGCAAGTCACAGAAATGCAGCTCAAGCATATAAAGATGGGTTTTATGATGATCTCGTCTTTCCATTCCAAGGAAATAAGACCGATGGAATTTTGCGTGCTGATACAACTTTGGAAAAATTGTCGAAGTTAAAACCTGTTTTTGATAAATCAGAAAAAGGGACTTTGACGGCGGGAAATTCAAGCTCGCTCACAGATGGCTCATCCACCGTTCTTTTAGCATCAGAAGAAGAGGCAAAAAAGAATAATTGGCCCCTGTTGGCTAAGATTGTGGATTCTCATACTTCCGCCGTGGATTATGTCGCTGGCGAAGGTTTGCTTATGGCCCCAACTGTGGCCGTCAGTGAATTATTGAAGCGAAACGGCTTAAAGCTTCAGGATTTTGATTTTTACGAAATTCACGAGGCGTTCGCTGGACAAGTGCTCTGCACGATGAAGGCGTGGGAGTCTGCTGAATACTGCAAAACACGTTTGGGACGATCAGAGCCTCTCGGAAAAATTGACCGCTCGAAGCTAAATGTCCGTGGAAGTAGCATTGCCCTTGGGCATCCGTTTGCGGCTACTGGCGCTAAGATCGTCGGAGTTTTAGCAAAGATACTGCACTCAGCTGGTCCTGGAAAACGTGGCCTTATCGTCGTTTGCACGGCGGGAGGAATGGGAGTGGCTACAATTCTTGAAAGTTAGGAGAAAAATATGTCGGATCTAAAAATGAATAAAGAAGACGGTGTTGAAAGCTATGAATTTGCAACCCCTGAAGCAATCGAAGAAGCATTGAAAATCGGGAAGCTTAGTCAAACGGTTTTCGGCATGGGTTGCTTTTGGGGACCGGATTCTAATTTTGGAGGGACGCAGGGAGTAGTGCAAACACGTGTTGGCTACGCTGGAGCATCAACTCTGGATCCGAGTTACCGCAACATCAACGGACACGCCGAAGTCGTCAGAGTGATCTACGATAAAGACCAAATCAGCTACAGGGAACTTCTTGGAAGTTTTGAATCATGGTCTGTTCATGGTAGAAAGCAGGGCCAGTATCGCCAGATACTTTTTGTTTTTGATCTGGAGCAAAAACAAGTAGCTGAAGAACTGATTCAAGCGATTGGAAAGGAGAAATCTCCCGAGGTGATTGAGGCCGGAGAACAAAATGGTTATTTTTGGCCCGCCGAAGATTACCATCAAAAGCATCGTCTTCGCAGAAACAAACAGCTTGTAAGTCTTGCAGAAGTAGATTTCGGTCCTCGCTGGGATGAACATCTGTATTTTACTAAATTAAATAGTACCGATAGAAAAGGCTTCAGTCTCTCAAGCTGGCTAAAAAAGTTGTCTCCGGAAATGCAGAAAGCTTACCGAATCGGTTAATCTGAAATTGCAGCTGGCTAAAGAACTCTATTTTCTATATGTAAAGAATGTGACGATCTCCTTCACATGGAGTCCAAGAGAGCATAAAAAATCTGTGTAAGTCGCATTACCCATGTATTTGAAAGGAATAAATAATGCCAATATCAGACCAGCTTATCGACCGAAGCAAGACCTCAGTTTTTATGAGGTCTTGAGATCAGCGCAGCATGAACAGATCTCTTACAGTGTGGCGAACACACTGGTTTGATTGCGGCCTTGGGTTTTAGCTTTGTATAACATCTGATCGGCGACTTCGAGCAACTGCTTTTTGTCGTCAAATAAATCAGCGCTGGCCAAACCTATGCTGACCGTTAATTGTCGTAATAACCACTCATGGTTAGCCACTACCAGCCTTAACTTTTCCAGTGTTTTATTTGCGGACGCTGTGTCTGTGCCTGGCAGGATCAGCACAAACTCTTCACCACCATAACGGGCGAAAAAGTCATAGTTCCTGCTATGGCGCTGAAACAGAGCCGCGACTTGACTCAGTGCCTCATCTCCTGCGGCATGACCATAGCTGTCGTTAAAACTCTTAAAGTGATCAATATCAATCAATGCCAGTACAAAAGATTGTCCTGTTCTTTGCCAGCGAGCAAATTCAGCTTCAAACTTGAGGTCAAAAGCTCTTCTGTTGTTCACCCCTGTCAGCGCATCCGTCATGCTGGTATTATGTAATTGTTCGCCGACTTTTTTCAGCTCCAGTATGGCGATCACTTGTCTGGACAGAGCCTGCAAAGAGCTTATCTGCCGCTGGTTCAGCTGCTTAGGAACATGATCATAGACACAAATAGTACCAATCACTGCACCTTCGGGATCAATCAGCGGCGAGCCAGCATAAAATCGGTAGCCAGGTCCTGAAATCACCATAGCATTGGTACTGAATCTGTGATCTAAAGTAGCGTCAGGGACCACCATTACCGCATCAGGTGTTTCCATTGCATACACGCAAAAGGACTCTTTAATTAATACAGAGGTACGCGAAATACCAACTTTTGCAATTAGATTCAGCTTTGTGTCATCGGTTCGCGTCACCATAGCCACTGGTGCATCACAGATATAACACGCCAGTTCAGTGATATCCCGCAGGTTCTGATCTGCTTCAGCAGGTGCTTTTAGTGTGGTTTCTGCACTAGCTGTTTGAGCTAAACTAAAGGTCATGTACTTCTCCGTTTTTCTACTGCATTTTTCAAAGATCCTGCATAGAAAAATGAATTAAATCGTTGATTTAACTCTAGCATAGATCTGTCAGACTTGAAGTTATCTCTGTAGCAATGGTATTGTTTTGTACAATATTCGCCTGCTTGATTTGAGTTTTAGCTGTATTTATAAACTTTTGGCTTTTCCGGTCGCAGGCTCTATAATTTGCTCGTTTAAATCCAACTCTTCGTCTAACGTCATCTATTTAGTGTGCATGCGGCCTCCGGAGCATTTTCCGTGGCTTATTTTACCGAAGCATCGGGATTGCTAAATAGAGCTGAACGCTGTAATGCGCTTTCGAACTGAGCTTTCCGTAACTTCGGCATTAGTTCATGTACCTTGCTTACTGGATGTTGGTTGACGCGCAGCAGCACGTCCGTCAGATAATCGTAAACGTTAATAGCAGTGTTGACCTTGCTTTGAATGACGCCAACATGCTTAGCACCAAGCTCCGTTCAGCAGAATCACAGCCAGTTTTTCAGTTATCCCAAGTGTCACTCTCAGATTAAAGGCCGCCATACCGGATGTAGTGCCAACAAGAAAACTAAAACACAACTTCGCTGATCATCGCTGAGTGTTTATAAATCGTCTCCCATCACCGGTATCGATAAGCAGATAAGCCTGGTTATGCCATTAGCAGTTCTTGAAGCATTCCTGCTTTCAATGTCGTCAACGTGATCACGATTTGAGTTGAGATAACGACTCTGTTGCTGAAGACTCTCAGTTAATTGCCACTCACCAGATTCAAGAACAGCACCCGCTAACTCGGCACATACTGTTGCAAAACCATAAAGCGCTTGATTATCGCGGGTAAAACGCAGCGGCATCGTCTGGCCTTTTACAAGAAGGGACCATTCCAAAACTCTGTACTTACCTTTTAATCGGTTACTGACAAAAATAGGGTGGTGTATCAAAAAGTATG
>NZ_DBBF01000031.1:0-30896 GCF_002292065.1 Acinetobacter sp. UBA991
CTGCATCACCGCCGATGGATGTGCATTCTTCAGCATTTCACATCCAACACAGCCCCATTTTTTAAATTATCTTAAATTATTGCTTCGAACGCTTATTTTTTACACAAATAAGGCTGAAAATGTGCAACTTGGTCGATTATTTGCTCAGTTTTATTTTTTTCTTGCCAGTGTAAAGGGCGACAATCGATATATTCACAGTATCCAGAACCTTGATAACTTTGTTTGTTCCACAATAATTGATAATTAAAACTTCCTACATAACCCGCTGCTAAGCCAAATTTATAATCACCTCGGCTTTGAGCTTGCAGTTGAAAGACCACCTCTCCCTTTTCTGAATATTGCCAAATAAATTCCCGCGGCAAATACATCTCCCGTCCATTTGGGGTCTGTACTTTAGGATATACACGTGTGACATCTAAAATGACTTGATGATCATAGAGTATTGAATTTTGCTCATTCGACTGAATTTCAATTCTAGAAAAAATAATGTTATTCCACTGATTTCTAAGTTCAGACAAGATGATCTGGAAGTCTGCACTGACCTGAATAATTTGATAAGTAAAAAAATGAAAGGCGATAAAAGGTAAGTAGATGGCTCTGGCATGTTTCAAAATGCCTTGTGCTTGGATTTGATATTTTTGTTTTTTATAGGTGATTTCGCCTTCGCACTGACAGCGAACATACCAATAATCCCCAACGCCCCATTGCAAGGCTGAATGGTTTTCTATTTCAGTACCAATATTCACTTTGAGTTGGCAACTGAGTTCTTCATCATCACGCTTAAAATAATAATTTGGGAAATCAACTTGGATTTGATCTACATCTAAAAACTGGTAACGATCTTGCTCTAATTGACACTGTTCTTTGGCACTATAACTTTTGAGATGCCCGACTGTAGATAAACTACTGGCAACCAAAACAGTCGCAGTATCAATTGCCGTCGTAGCAATTGCACTGGCGTTATAACAAATAGGGATCCGCGGTTGCCCAATCAGGCTAATGAAATTTAAATAATGAAAGGGTTCAGGCAAATTTGGCAGAATTAAGGCCTGATAGACAATTTTAAAAAGACCTTTGGGCGGATGAAAAGTTAAAGCATCTGACTTATTGAGGTTCAGCTGCTTTAATTGATTGTTATTCATCAATATTGGCATACTGAACCTCCGTAATTCAAGTTGTTATTTTAGCATCATTCTTTTTGGCAAATAGTGTCGTCACAAATCCTGAAAGGACATAGATGATACAGACTATCAGTATCCCTACAGGAATGTTGTACGTGATTGCAGCAAAAATCAAGACCACAGGTAACATCACGACGAAAGGTACACGCTTACGATCCATTTGTTTAAATGAATAGTATTTGATGTTTGAAATCATCAGTAAGCCAACGGCAACCATGACCACTGAATTAATCACTTGAATGACGATATCTTTTAAATCAAAGATAAATGGATAATCACGACCGACCCATACCAATGAAATAACAGTCACTGCCGCAAGCGGGCTGGCGATACCAATAAAGTAGCGCTTATCCACCACGCCGATTTGCACATTGAAACGCGCTAGGCGAAAAGCGGCACAAGCGGTATAAATAAAGCAACAGGCTAAACCGATACGTCCAAGATCATGCAAGCTCCAGCTATACATCAAAATAGCGGGTGCAACACCAAACGCCAACAAGTCAGAAAGCGAATCGTATTGCTCACCAAATGCACTTTGTGCACCAATTGCACGAGCCACTCTCCCATCCAAACCATCAAGCAATGCAGCCAAGAAAATGGCATAGATCGCTTGGTTAAAGTTTCCATTCATACTGGCAATAATGGAATAAAAACCAGAAAGAAGTGCGGCTGTTGTAATTAAATTCGGCCATAAATAAATGCCACGGCGTTTCACTTTTTGTCCTTCGTGCGTATGCTCTTCTTCTTCTACTTCAAAAGTGATTCCATCAAAAGAATGATCTTCTTTGTTCAAATCAGAATCAGGTTTAAGAGAATTTGTCATTATTTTCAATTCCTCGAGAATATTTGGACGTTGATGGGTTATTCACCCACCAACCAACGCACTGCAGCATGTCCACCATTTTCACTCATGCGCAAATGTGGAAATAACCATTGTAATGCTTGATCCGCATCTTCTGAGAACTTCCAAGGTGGATTAATCACCAATAAGCCACAACCATTCAATCCGACTGGGGTGTCATCTGGCCATACACAAATTTCACAAATGAGCTGACGGCGAATACCCGTTTTCATCATTTTCTTTTCAAAACGTTCAATCATGGCGCGATCTTTGATTGGATACCAAACTGCAATCACACCTGTTGGCCATTTTTTATGTGCGGCTTGGAGTATTTCAACCAATTGCGGGAAATCTTTACGCTCAATTTCGTAAGGAGGGTCAATCATGACCAATCCGCGCTTTTCTTTCGGCGGAATAACACCCATCAGGCCTTCATAAAAATCACGCTCATGCAAGCCCGCACGTTTATCACGAATATTAAAATACAATTGTTGAAACACATCACGCTGCATTTCAAATATAGTTGCTTTATCAATATCACGCATACCTTCAAGCGCAAACCAAGGTGAACCTGGATAAGCGCCTTTACCCGAACCAGCACGCATATCTTCAACAATTTTAAGATATTGCTTTACACCTTCAGGCGCATTACGTTTAATCGAATCGTCAAGCTTGACCAAACGATGGATACCCGTTAAGAATTCACCTGATTTTTGTGCTTCAGACGTAGATAAATCATATTTACCTGCACCACCATGGGTATCGATATATCGATAAGGTTTATCTTTAGCATTTAAACGAGCGAGCAGTTGAAGCAAAAGTACATGCTTCATAACATCGGCAAAGTTACCCGCATGGAAATGGTGACGGTAATTCATGTTGACAATTATTCCTCAATTCAGCAGGTAGTTTAACATGAAAATAGGGGCCGATGACATTTCACCTTGCGAGCTCTAGCTCTCATTGCGACTGTAGACATTTTTTAGCTGATACAAGGCATGGTTTACGAAATTTAGCATCCTAAATGAGAAAAACATAACGCTGTAGCAGCAAAAAATGTCACAGTCCCGAAGGGTTATAGCTAAAACTACCCTAAACTTCGTTATGAAACTTGACAAGGGAATCGCCATTGCCTACGTTCCATGCCTTGTTTATGTCGTTTTAGCTTATAACGCAAAGCATGGTTGAAATGTCAGCAGCCCCTAAATTATTCTTTAGCGTTGATGTGATCGTCTAAAATTGCCCTACAATCGAACCTAAGTCACTGGAGTGCTATGCAAGCAACAACTCTTCCACCCGCATTAAATCTTCAGTCTTGGAATCTGGATCAAGTGCTGGATGATCTAAATGAATTTGGCTTTGCCTTGATTGATGATATTTACTCACTTGATTATGTGCAGACATTAGCACATGAATGTACTTCGCATCTTGACGAATTTAGAGCAGCAGGAATACAAAATGGTGTGGTCAGCCATATCCGTAGTGATCACATTCTATGGATTGATGGGCAACTACCCATTGCACAACAGCATTTACAGACCTTAGAACATCTATCTCAAGCGTTGAATCAGGCTTTCTATTTAGGCATTAAAGAAGTCGAAGCACATTTCGCTTGTTATAACGCAGGTGAGTTTTATGCTTTACACCGCGATAACCCACAACAAAAAAATGATCGTATGATTTCGACCGTGTTCTATTTACATGAAAGTTGGCAAGAGGATTGGGGTGGTCAATTACGATTGCAGGATAAGCATGATCAATGGCATATCATTCAACCACAGCCGAATCGTCTCGCGATTTTTCAAAGTGATGTCTTACACGAAGTCCTACTCTCTAAACAGCAACGTTTATCAATCACGGCATGGTTACGTAGTGGTGGCTCAATTTGGAATAAAACTTAAACCCTTTAAATTCCTAAAAACACCCTTATATACCACGCATAACTGACGATTTTGGATCCATAATGTCGAATGAAACTCAACAAGTGATTGCTCGAATTGGTGAAACAGACCAACTCTATTTAGAAAGCAATACTCCCGAACTTGCTTTAGAGCGTGCTGACCTCCGTTTGCAATTGGTCGTATTGAGCCATATTCGACAGGAACAATTGCATTTCTTGCAAGAAGCAATCGTGCTCATTGAACAGGCACGTATTGAATATGATGAAATGCCACTCAGTTTATATTTGAATTTGTCCTTGCATCTAGCCAAAGCCTATATGATTTACTTTGAGTTGACCAAAGAACGACGCTTTGCCTTGATCACCCAACAAATTTTAAAACCCTTGGCCCATCATGAGCATTTAGACGTCTATTTCTTCTTGGCCTACGCATCAGCAGCTAAACAAGAACAAGCCTTAACACAACACTGGTTAAAAAAATATGTGTCATGTTTAGAACATGATTTAGAGCTATTACAACTCCACCCTGCATTTAATGCCATACGCCAAGAAGATTGGTTTAAAACATTGATTCAAAAAAAAGCTCACTAATGTGAGCTTTTTTTATTTGACTATCTTGTGCTATCCACATGTAGTTGTTGATTCAACTCATCAATCACGATCGCCCACTCATCATCTTTATCCCAGTGACTTTTGAGAAAATCTCGCTGTCCTGCACTCCAAAATTCCGCTTCATGTAATTTTTGATCGGCAGGTAGTTGATGAGTTTTCACAAAGTTTTCGATTGCTGCCTCATCTGCCCCAAGCCCAAGTTGTTCGAATAAAAGCTCAAGTGTCGGTTGCTGTTCAAACATTGTTATTCTCCAAATCATGTCCTTTATCGAAGTAATCTAACAGCAAATCGCCATAGCATGCAGCGATAGGTCTATATTTTCTTGTTGTTTTTTGTGTTTATTGGCATAAAAAAAGCACTCTCTAGGAGAGTGCTTTCAATTTATCCAAAAGATAAATTATTTTACCATGTCAGCAATTGCTGCACGTTCTTCTTCAAGCTCATTCAACGTGAAGTTGATGCGCTCACGGCTGAACTCGTCAATTTCTAAGCCTTGAACGATTTTGTATTCACCGTTTTCAGTGGTTACAGGGAAACCGAACATAACGCCTTCTGGAATACCATAAGAACCATCAGATGGAATGCCCATAGTTACCCATTTGCCGTTTGTGCCCAACGCCCAGTCACGCATGTGATCGATTGCAGCGTTTGCAGCTGAAGCAGCTGAAGACAAACCACGTGCTTCGATAATCGCAGCACCACGTTTACCAACAGTTGGAAGGAACACATCTTTGTTCCATGCTGCATCGTTGATTTTGTCTTTTAAGCTTACGCCATTTGCAGTTGCAAAACGGTAGTCAGCGTACATTGTTGGAGAGTGGTTACCCCAAACAGTCATGTCTTCGATGTCAGAAACTGCAACACCTGCTTTTTGAGCAAGTTGAGTCAAGGCACGGTTGTGGTCAAGACGTAACATTGCGGTAAAGTTTTTCGCTGGAAGATCTGGAGCAGATTTCATTGCGATGTAAGCATTGGTGTTTGCTGGGTTACCAACAACCAATACTTTAACGTCACGGCTAGCAACTTCGTTAAGTGCTTGGCCTTGACCGATAAAGATTTCGCCATTCACTTTCAACAAGTCAGCACGTTCCATACCAGGACCACGTGGGCGAGAACCAACTAATAACGCATAGTCAGCATCTTTAAATGCAACTTTAGGATCATCAGTCCCGATCATGCCTGCCAATAATGGGAAAGCACAGTCATCAAGTTCCATCATCACGCCTTTAAGCGCTTGTTGAGCTTTCTCAAAAGGAACTTCAAGCAATTGTAAAATTACTGGTTGATCTTTACCTAGCATTTCACCGCTTGCGATACGGAATAATAAGCTATAACCAATTTGACCAGCAGCGCCTGTAACGGCTACACGAACGGGTTGCTTCATGTGATATTCTCCAATGAGATGCGTTTGCACGATTGAACGCTATTATTATTCAATCGAATTATCATAAACGGCAAAGATTGTACTCTAAAGCGAATACAGATGCATGTAAAAGAGAATGAATTTCAACGAAAGTCTAATAGAAAATACAAATCAAACTAGGTAAATACCTAATAACTTCCTTTAATCGTAAATTCACTTGGGCAGCCTGTCACAATATGGCTTGCGCATTGTTTATATTGACCATTTTTCTGATAACAAACGCGTATTTCAGTTAAGACTGAATCAAATCTCGATGACTGGCAAGTAAAGCGAATTCCATTCGGCGGCAACGACGGATTGAGCTTGGTAAATTGCTGTCTTAAGCTTTCCTTTTGTACTTCAATGGTATTCGGGCTGGTCAAATCCGCAGGGATTTTTAAACGCTCCGCAAAGTTAATAATGGTTCTAAAATATTGACTAGCATTCATCGGCATACACCCCCCCACATCCTGCCATAACTGCACACGGGCATTTTCATCAGGCATGACACGCGCCACCACCTTTGCTTGTAATGGCGATAATTTGGCAGATGTTTTAGTTGAGCAATCTCGGTTGAGCGGTACTTCAGGCAATAAACTTGCAATCGTGAGGGAATAACCTTCCAGACATTTACGTTGCTTTTGTCTTGATGAATCAAAAGAGCAAGCAGCAGGTGTCATTTGGACATGCATGACATAGCCTGCAACGTCTGGATTACTCGCAGCATGTAATGGAGCACTGAAAGAGAAGACCAAGTAACAAGCCAAGGCCTGTAGCGATCTCATCAATTGCCCTTTGAGTAATTCGATTGGTTTCATCAAATGCAAAAACTTCATTGTTTCACTTAAACATCTTGGTGTGTCTTAAGGCCCACTACGTACAGGAATCGTACTCATTCGTTTTTCTAACGATTGCGATCCCTGCCCTAATACCACGCCATAATGTGTAGCGTTGGTCATGACATGTTTAACATAGTCACGTGTTTCCAATAATGGAATCGTTTCAGTATATTGATCTGCTGCCATATTCTGAGCATCAGGCTGCCAACGGCGTGCACGATTTGGACCCGCGTTATAACCTGCTGTTGCCAATACCGCATTACCACTCAACTGACTTTGAATCATTGAAAGATAATAGGTCCCGTATCGAATATTGGTGTTCATTTCACTCAATGCCGCAGGATTATAGGTTTCACCCATTTGTCTTGCGATCAGTTTTGCCGTGTTTGGCATAATCTGCATTAAACCACCTGCCCCAACATGGGAACGTGCAGAGGTTACAAAACGACTCTCTTGGCGCATTAAACCATAGGCCCATGCTGGATCAATACCTGCATTGTAACTATGACTAGTTACATTGCTACGATGCGGTGTCGCGTAACGATAAGTATCATTATGGCGAGACGTGGTACGATCCGCTGCATAAATTGCACGATCATACCAACCGACATCATGCGCACGTTTCGCTGCGGCTAAAAGCAGACCATCGTCGTGTTGCAAATAGGCTTGGCGAACCGCCCAGTTCCACTCACGATTGGTATAATTGGCAGGCGCATTGACATCTCTTAATGCAAAGGCACGTCTAAAATGAATATTTTGATTCAGGCGTTGAATATCCTGAGTGCTTGGCTGCTCATTATAAGGCTGATGGTTATAACGTTCACCTAGGCGATCTTTCGCCAACAAGTTATGGTAGTCATCGCCAGCTTGGGCCAATTTGCGATAAATCTGCTGTGCCGCTTGTTTAGAACCACCATCTGAACGCTGCTCCGATGCACGTGCCAACCAATACTGCCAACGGTCTTCCTGCTTTTGTGTCACCGACATCGCATCAATCGCACGAATCAAACTTTCCCACGCCCCGAAACGAATCGCCTGACGGGCATAAATTTCAGCTTCTTCAGGGCTAAATGGATAACCATAACTTTGGTCATAGGCATTTAACACTTCACGATTAAAGCCATTTTTCATTACGGTAGTACCGCCAACATAACCAATGGTGCGATATAAATATTGTTGTACGGGTTGTGGCACATCTTGAACAGCACGCTGCACATTGCCCAAAGCATTGGTTAAGTCGCTATCCGCAACACGTCCCAAGGCAAAGATTAAATAGGCATAATCGGCATCATTCGACTTCGGTGCACTCCACAAATAACCCAATGGATTGGCTTGAATTTGATTAAACTGCGCTAAAGAAAGATTCAAGCCCATGGTTTGAGCAGTGGCAATCGCGGGACCAGATTGGCCTGCACGTAATTGACCCCATAAACGTTGTTGACGGTCTTGTGCAGTCATCAATGGGCTAGACAGCATCAAACGCCCCAAACCATTACATGATTCAGGCTGAGAATTGGTTGCTAACCAAATGTCTTTATATTCTGCAAAAACCAGACTATCACCTGTTTTTGCACGGACTTGTGCAACGGCGCAGCTTTCTTCTTGATCTGGATTGGTGACATAACTCAGTACAGGCTTGGCATCGGCAAAGCTTCCGAGTTTGACTTTTTCTTCCACGTAATCGGCAGAGAGTTTTTCCGCCATCGCTGATTGTGGATAGCGTTGTGCAAAGCTAATAATCGAAGATGCAGGCTGAAAGCCAAGATTGGTGTTCAGTTTCCAATATTCTGGATAATAACCCAAAGCATCATTTTGCATGTCAGATTGATATTGATCGAGCAAAGCAGAATTGCCTGCATTGGCAGCGCGCAACGCATCATTAAACTGTTCATCTAGAGCATAGACAGATGAGCATGCGATCATTCCTCCCATTGCAATAAAACAACGGAAGCTCTTCTTGTTATTCAATTTTGGAGTTACGGTTGTTCTAAAATCACGCTGCTTTTTCATCTTCATCAATATCTATGCCCAATTTTGCCCTGCCATTATAGTGTAATAAGTCTAGCCTTCCACTATTGTTGTGTTATGTAAATTACTGATTCATATTCATTAAAATTCGCGCAATTTTATTCATAAACTGTCCATTTTTGTCAGTTTTTTATTCTCTGCGTTCCGTTTAAAATACTGCTATAATCCGCCGTTTATTTAAATCCACCTTGTTTAGGAGCCTGCATGACGGTTCAAACATTCATTCCCAGTGCTGTAAAAGCTGCTTCAGAAAACACTGTTACCCAGCCAATGCACACCGCTGATGTTTCAATCAAGAAATTGTTTATTGAAACTCAAGGGTGTCAGATGAATGAGTATGACAGTCATCGTATGGCAGATTTGTTAGGTGATTCACATGGCTATGTGCTCACTGACAATCCAAACGAAGCAGACATTCTGCTGATGAATACCTGCTCGATCCGTGAAAAAGCACAAGAGAAGGTATTTAGTGGTCTAGGTCGCTGGCGCAAACTGAAAGAACAAAACCCAGATCTCATCATTGGTGTGGGTGGTTGTGTTGCATCACAAGAAGGTGACAACATTCAAAAACGTGCACCTTATGTAGATATGATCTTTGGCCCACAAACGCTACACCGTTTGCCACAAATGCTAGATCAGCATCACGCTCAAATTGAAAAACCAAAGAAAGAAAAAATCAAATTGGTTGATATTTCTTTCCCAGATATCGAAAAGTTCGACTTTTTGCCTGAACCGCGTGTCGAAGGCTTTAAAGCATTCGTTTCAATTATGGAAGGTTGCTCGAAGTACTGTTCATTCTGTGTGGTCCCTTATACCCGTGGCGAAGAAGTGTCTCGTCCGTTGGATGATGTGTTGGCAGAAATCGCAGGCTTGGCTGAAAAAGGCGTACGTGAGATCAGCTTACTCGGTCAAAACGTGAATGGTTATCGCGGTGAAACCTTTGAAGGTGAAATTTGTACTTTCCCAGAATTGTTGCGCTTAGTCGCAGAAATTCCAGGGATTGGTCGTCTACGCTATACCACCTCTCACCCTCTTGAATTCTCAGAAGATTTAATCCAATGCTACCGTGATTTACCGCAAATGGTTTCGCACTTGCATCTGCCAGTACAAAGTGGTTCAAACGATGTATTGCAAGCCATGAAGCGTAACCATACCATTGATGTCTACATCGATAAAATTGCCAAGTTACGTAAAGTACGTCCAGATATGCATTTATCTAGCGACTTCATTATCGGTTTCCCAGGTGAAACAGATGCACACTTTGCTGAAACGTTGCAATTCATTAAAGATCTAGATTTCGATCACTCTTATAGTTTTGTCTATTCGAAGCGTCCAGGTACACCAGCTTCTGATTTACCAGACAGTACCCCTGAGCAAGTGAAAAAAGACCGTTTGGCTCAAGTACAAGAAGTGATTAAACGTTCGAGTATTGATAAAACGGATGCCATGCTCGGTAAGATTGAACGTGTATTAATTGAGAAGGTTTCTGATAAAGATCCGAATGTTTTAATTGGTACAGCGGACAATACACGTTTGGTTACTTTTATCGGTGATGCCGCGTGGATTGGCCGTTTCGCAGAGATTGAGATCACGGAAATTAAAACTTTGAATTTAGTTTACGGAGAACTCTTGAATCTTGAACCTGACGTGGCGTAATGTAAGGGTATTCCTACAAAGCAACAAAAAGGGTTTATCTTGACTGCAGCGATTCGACGTACAGTAACGTTCCCTGAAATTCAATTGGAACGTTTGAAAAGCATGCTCGGTGCGTATAACGGGCATTTAAAACAAATCGAACAACGTTTAGATGTCAAAATTACTCACCGTGGTGATGCCTTTTATCTCGATGGTGATATAGAAGCGGTCGAAAGAGCCGAAGCACTACTGCAACGGCTCTATCAAGAATCAGAAATTTCCTCGCAAATCAGCGCCGATGTCATTCATTTGATGATCCAAGGTTCACAGACCGATCGTGAACTGATGGATGATTCAGATCAAGAACATACAGGCCTCGATAGTGTTTGGTTACAGACCCGCAAAGGGCGAATTAACCCACGTGGCGCCAATCAAAAACGCTATGTACAACGTATTTTACAAAGTGATATTTCCTTCGGTATTGGCCCAGCAGGGACCGGTAAAACCTATCTGGCGGTTGCTGCCGCGGTTGATATGCTGGAACGCAATGAAATTCAGCGAATCTTGCTGGTTCGTCCTGCGGTTGAAGCCGGTGAAAAGCTCGGTTTCTTACCCGGTGACCTCACCCAAAAAATCGATCCCTACTTACGCCCACTTTACGATGCCCTATATGAAATGCTGGGCTTTGAAAAAGTGGCTAAATTGATTGAACGCCAAGTGATTGAAGTTGCTCCGCTGGCCTATATGCGCGGACGTACCTTGAACCACTCATTCGTCATTTTAGATGAAGCACAAAACACCACACCTGAACAGATGAAGATGTTCCTGACCCGTTTAGGTTTTGGTTCACGTGCAGTGATTACGGGTGACGTTACACAGGTTGACTTACCGCGTGGGCAACAATCAGGTTTAGCACAAGCATTACGTGTACTGGAAAATGTCCATGAGATTCATATCACCCGTTTCCATTCACGTGATGTGGTTCGCCATCAATTGGTACAAAAAATTGTTGAAGCTTACGAAGGTTGGGACAGTGAACAGCAACGCCTGTCTGCTGAAGCCCGTGCCGAACGCAAAGCCAAACAAGAAGCACTGATTGCAGAAAATGATTCTGCGGCAGATGCGCAACACATTTAGAAAAATCCCTCCACTCCCCTTAAGATGCTTTAGTCGCATCTTAAGGGGACGATTTTAAGGATCTACTTTGAAAATCAATTTAAGTCTTCAACAAGACTTTCAAGCTACTGAATTGCCACTCAAACGTGGTCAAATCAAAAAAAATATCGAAACTGCACTGCGTCATGTCGGTTTTGATGCGAATTGTGAAATCGGGATTGCCTGTGTTGATCTAGCTGAAAGCCATGAACTCAATCTGCAATACCGCGAAAAAGACAAACCGACCAATGTGCTGTCTTTCCCAAGTGATATTCCTGAGGAAATGCTCAGCTTACTCGATGCAGAACCTTTAGGTGACTTGGTGATTTGTATTCCTGTGGTTTTACAAGAAGCGGCTGAACAGCAAAAGACGCCAAGCGATCATTTCACCCATTTACTGGTTCACGGCATTCTACATTTGCTTGGCTTCGACCATGAAACCAGTGAAACTGAAGCTGAAGAAATGGAAGCTTTAGAAATTGAGATTCTAAAAAAACTGGGTATCGCCAATCCTTACCAAGCTGATGAAAGCTAATCCAAGGTCCTATGTATATCGTTATTTTTAAAGCCACGATCAAACAACTTGACGCAACTTATTCAGAAATGGCACAAAAGCTGAGAAATAAAGCCTTGAGCCAATTTAATTGCGTCAAATTTGAAGCGTGTAGTGAAAATGGTTTTGAAATAGCACTGTCTTACTGGAACAGTCTTGAAGATATTAAACTTTGGCAACGCGATGCAGAACATCTGGTTGCTCAGCGATTAGGCAAAGAAAAATGGTATCAGGATTTTAGTGTGGAAATCTGTACAGTTGAACGTGCTTATTCAAGTCAAAATGGCTTGTGAATAAACGCAAACTTATCCACATGCTCAATAAAAAAAACGGCTGTATTCAGCCGTTTTTTTTATTTCTCAAGAGAATTAGAATTGATAACGTAGCGTCAAAGTCACGTTACGAGGTGATCCATAAACCATGCTGTTATTCCCGATGCCTGAATAATATTTTTTATCAAATACATTATTCAAATTAATCTGTGCTTTGATATTTGAATCAATATCATAGCCCACCATTAAGTTTGCTAAAGCATATGCATCTTGGCTAATACGTTGACTGCCTTCTCCAGTATAAAATTTACTCTTATAGTTTAGCCCGCCACCCACACTCCATTTATCCAAGGTATATTTGGTAAAGAGATTGGCGCTGGTTCTTGAAGACATGGTTTGAACTTCATTCCCTTTGGCATTGAAATGAGCAACACCGAAACTCAGGTTCCAGTTGTCTTTAATTTCCCCATCTAGTTCAAACTCAACCCCTTTGCTTTCAACGCCATCTACACTGCGGTAGGCTTTCTCAGTGGTTGGGTTACCATTGGTATCAGGTACAAAAACACCAACTATCTCTTCTGCAACATTATCCTGCTGGGTTTTAAATACCGACAAGGCCGCATTCAATTTACCGTCTAAAAACTCACCTTTTAAGCCAGTTTCATAGCTTTTCCCTTCTCTTGGATCAAGATATTGGCGATTCGCATCTCGTTTATCTTCTGGCTTAAAGATACTGGTATAACTGGCATACCAAGAGTATTGATCCAGAAAATCAAAAACTAAGCCTGCATATGGTGTAACTTCATTATTAAATTCCCGATTGCCTTCACCATTGTCACTTTCATATTTCCAGTTTGATAAACGTACCCCTGTAATTAACTTCAATGGCTCCAACAAGCTGAACTTGCCTGCAAGATAAGCACCTGTTTGTGTGGTCTTATTTGGAGGTTGATACAAGTTATTATTCTGAATGGCACCAATTAATGGAATATTTGGATGATCAAAATCGAGCACGGCACCTGAGGCAATCGGAGGCGTTCCTGAGTACCACTTATCTTTCTTGCTTTGGTTATACATAAAACCTGCAACAACTTCCTGCTGTAAGCCACCCAGCATAAAAGGTGCTGAGAGATAGGTATCAATATTATTTTCTTTAGTCTGGGTGGCATCAGACCAGGTCATAAAAGAGCCGAGTGTATTGGTTGCTTTATCCAGCTTCCCCCATGAATAGAGCAAGGCCGTGTCTTGTTTTACTTCTCGATAAGCATAGTTCACATTCAAATTGATATCGTTAAATAGATTCTGCTTCAATGTTGCAAAAGCCGTGGTGGTATCGGTATTCCAGTAGGTCCAATCCGAACTCACCGATTTAGAACGATCGAAATCAGTTCGGGTACCATCGGTGTAAAATGCGGGCAATCCGCCCCAACGAACACCCTCTCGCTCTAGATTCTGATACCCCGCACCGACTGAAAGATAAGTCTTGTCCGTAATATCTGCATCCACAACCGCATAGACTACATTATTGGTTTTTTCGTAGCGATCCATATACGAATCCGTATCCTCGTGCTTCACGACGACACGACCACGGACACTACCATCAGCATTTAATGGTGTGGAAATATCTGCTGAACTTGACCATGCATTCCATGAGCCCAAAGAAGTGCTGACATTCCCTGTCAACTCTTTCGCATTGGCATGTTTTCGAATCATGTTAATCGCAATAGCAGGATTCCCAGCACCTGTCATCAAACCATTTGCGCCTTTCACCAGTTCAACCCGATCGTACATGGTTAAATCAGGATCATTGGCTTCCATCCCCACATTGCTTGGAACACCATCAAACAGATAATAGTCGACATCAAAACCACGTGCTGTTGGGTACTGACGTTCATCCCACTGATTCACAGTCACGCCTGTGACGTTATTTAACATGTCCTGAAACGATGTAATATTGGCATCATCCAAATACTCACGGGTGAGAACTTTGACCGATTGTGGTGTTTCTCGAAGCGATAAATTAAGTTTGGTCGATGTATTGGTACTTTTAGCGGTATAACTTTTCTTTCCTTCCGTTACAGCCAAAGCCCCTTCTTCTGCTTTGACTGTAATCGTTGGCAATTTTGCATTTTCGTTCGCTTCGTCTTCTGCAAATACCAATGTAGGTAACAAGATCGCAGCCATTGCCAAGACCAGTGGGCGGGCTTTAAACAGGTTTAAAGTTGGAGGTTGATGCATGAAATATGTCCTTATTGCAAGGGAACGGTCTTGAAAACATGCATCTCATTCCCCCGATAAATTTTAAGAAGGATGCATTCATTTTCAAAAGGAGAGTTAACTAAAAACACATTGCAAATGATAATTGTTTTTATTATCAATTCAAGTTTTAAGCAATAAATTTAGTTAACTGTTTTTATTGAATTTAAAAATATATTTAAGTTTTTTAAAAAATAATTAAATGATTTTTATAAATATTTAGTTTGTAGTTTGTCTATCATTATTTCCCAATAAGAAGTACACCTTAATTAGTGCACTTCAAATTCAGCATCAACTGGATCAAAACGCCAAGTCCGAATGATGCGCAACTCAGAGATTTCTTTTTTCATCGTGGCATCAAAGGGTCCAAATGGTGCACCACGGCGAACCGATGCTTTAGCAGCTTCGTCTAAAATCGCATGCCCAGAACTTTCAATTAAGCGAATCGCTCGAATTCCCCCTTCTGCATTGAGAATCACCATGAGGCGCACTTCACCCGCCAAGCGTTGTTGTTTGGCTTGATCAGGATAATAGCGGTTCCCATATAACTCGACTTTTTGGCGAAATTTATCTAGGTAAGCAGCAGATGCATCTTGTTTGGCCTGAATGCCATCAACGGTTTTAATGCGTTGTTTACGGCTAAAATTTTGTTGTCGTTGTAAATATTGCGCTTCTAAACTCGCGACCATGGCAGCTTTGGCTTGAAACTGACTTTGTAGATCATCCAAGGTTTTTTTACGTTCGCTCTGCTCGGCTTGCTTTTGCCAACTCAAAACCGTCATGAGCACTTTTTCTTCGAATTTTAACTCTCGTTTTTGCTGTATTTTCTCCAGACTTTCTAACTCTTTTTCACCTGTAGTTGCATCGGCTTGCATCGGTGCAGGCATATCGCTCGACATCCGATGTGCTTCACGGAAATCACCCGAACCTTTTTGATCAGCTTGCGCCAAAAAGTCTGCATCTTTAACTTTTTCAGTACTTGGACGAACGGTGACGGCAATTTCTTTGGTGGAAGTGTCAGAGGGTGATGGCATGGTAAATTGAATCGCCAACACCGCCCCATGCAAAAGCATCGCCAAAGCCACTGCCCCAACAAAAATTGGATCTTGCCACCAATAAGGGGACAGTTCTGAACGAAAATTTATTTTATTCCACATGGTATTCAAGCGACAAAATGTCCCATCCCCAACGGCATAACCGTATAAAAACCAAACCAATATTCAAAATTTTACAAAAATGTGATCCACTTATAGTTACAGTGTTTCCATACCATCATTTTATGAAAATGTAGCAATTAATTTTGCTACACTGCAAGTCAGAAATTTATTTTTATTTTTAGTGAATACAAAGATTGTGGCATTGCTTTACTCATCAATTCACTTTCTGGAACAACTTTTATGCAAACGCTAATTTCATCTGTAGTTAAACGTCTACGTAAAGTTTACCAAAAAGCAGAAGAATTCATCGAAGAAGAAAGAGAGTTTTCACTTTCACAAGTTTTTGTGAATGCCACGATGGAACGTTATGTCACCGAAAATGTGGGCATTATGCAAGACCTGCATGCTGATCTTTATGACGGTTGGTTACGCTTATACACCACCCTCGATGTCAAAGGCCTGCACACCACCTTATCGGTTGATTTAAAGTTGATTCAAATGGAAATGAATCAAAATGTGCAACTGATGGTTTTTGAACAAATCAGCAATACCCAAGTGATTGAAGCCAAATTCAAAAACATCTTTCAAAAATGGGGCTTTTATGTGGCAATTTGGTATTACCAGAAATTCCGTGAAGAAGATCCACTTGGCAAAATATTAGAACATTTTGAAGTGGTGAAAGTTCAAGATGATTTACTTTACCTCGATTTAAATCGTTGGTTAGGTAAAAAAGCCAGCATTATCGAAACCTTGAGTAAAGTACATGTCAATCGTGCACGCGTCCGTCCTGCGGAATTGATTGTTTGGGGCAATGTGAATCTTGCTGCAATTTTATCGCCTTCCAATGAAGATGACTTTGACGAAGATGATCTCAACGACAGCGAAGTTACCCCGATTCAGCAAAAAGACCGTAAAAAATAAATATGTTTACATTGAGGTAGCATGTTGCTTGTCATGAGATGCTACCCCAAACATACATCTTCATGATTTATACGAAAAATTAACAAGCGCTTAGTAAAAAACCTGATCTTTTCTTCATAATCTACAGGCATAATATCTTTAAATCGTAATGATAAATGAGCGATTCAATTCAGCATTGCTCAAAGGATATAGTGTTATGACAAAGAAATTATTGAAAGTACTGGGTCTTACTTCGGCTGCCATTTTCAGTGCAAGCATCTCTAGTCATGCCTTGGCAATGGCGCCTTTCCAAGCCAGCTATCAATTCAGCTACAACAATAAAAACCTCGGTTCAGCAACACGTACTCTTTCTCAACAAGGTAATAACTGGACCTATCAATTCAGTGCTAAAGCTGGTGGTATTGCTTCTGCATCTGAAACCAGTCAATTTAGTTTTGCCGATAATAAAATCAACTCGCAGAAATTTAGTCGCAGCAGTAAAATCTTAATTCACAACAACACGATGAGCATTAACTTCAATCCCAATAGTAAAGTTGTGAATACCAAAAAAGATGACACGGCACGCTCATTTGCATGGCAAGCAGGTGCTTTGGATGAACTCAATGCTGAACTACAAATCCGTGAGGATTTGAAGAGCAATTCATTGAAAACCAAGTATCTGATTGCAGATGCGAAAGCCATCGATGAGCGCCGCTTTGTGAAACAAGGTACTGAGAATATCAAAACCCCTTATGGCACATTCAGTACCATCAAAGTGGTGATGCAGCACGATAAACCAGAGCGTAATACTGTGTTCTGGTTAGCCCCGAAACTCGATTACCTTCCTGTAAAAATGGCACATAATGATGGAAAATCATCATATGGACTACTATTAACAGGCTATTCAGGTAAAACAAACTAAGCATCTGGTCAATTTTGGCTTGCATTTTTTTCGATGCTTTTTAAAATATGCCTTTGCTTGAACAAGCATCCGTTTAGAGGATTCTCCCGTGTACGCTTTAGAACAGAAAATCTTAAATGAAGGTATCGTTCTATCTGATCAGGTTTTGAAAGTTGATGCTTTCTTAAACCACCAAATCGATCCTGTGTTGATGCAGTTGATTGGTAAAGAGTTTGCCGCTCGCTTTAAAGATGCAGGTATTACTAAAATTATTACCATCGAAGCCTCAGGTATTGCACCTGCAATCATGGCAGGTTTAGAACTTGGCGTTCCTGTTATTTTTGCGCGCAAATACCAGTCATTAACATTGAAAGACGACCTTTACCGTTCTAAAGTGTTCTCGTTTACCAAACAGACTGAAAGTACCATTGCGATTTCAAACAAGCACATCAGCTCAAGTGACAAAGCACTGGTAATTGATGACTTCTTGGCCAATGGTCAAGCTGCATTAGGTCTAATTGACTTAATTCATCAAGCCAAAGCGGAAGTAGTTGGGGTGGGTATCGTGATTGAAAAATCATTCCAACCAGGCCGTGATGTATTGCTTGAAAAAGGCTACCGTGTTGAGTCACTTGCACGTGTTAAATCTTTAGAAGATGGCAAAGTTACTTTTGTTACTGAATAAGATTCAGCACTGAGAAAAAAGCGGATGAACACTCATCCGCTTTTTTTATTTAACAACAATCCCAGTTATATAGTACTTTGGAAAAATCTCGTTTCTTTAAGTCTTCTGGATGAATAAAGAAATTCCCTACGCCCGAATCGCCCCACATAATCTCGTTTTCCGCATCATCAGTATCGAGCTGAAAAAGCAGCACATAATCTTGAACTTTTTCATTATATTGACGTGGATCAGTTTGGGTAAAATAAGGATAACCAGCTAAACGATGTCCACTTGCGGAAGCCAATTCATCATAAGGCTCGATAAAATCATCTTCGAAATCGCCCCCTTCAAATTGATCTTCAAAATCATATAGTTCATCGACACCTAAAATCTTTGGTGCAAAGCCAAAATCACCGAGGCTAATCGGCTGAGAAGTCAGGCTAAATTCAATCGCGTATTGCCCCGTAAATGGCAAATAATCATCTTCACCTAACTGAACTTCAGAGAAGTCTTGTTTTAATTGTGAAGCATCTTCAATGACCTGCTCAAAGTACAACACTTTAAAGCCCGATTGCTGCTGTTGGTCATCAAAGTTCATTCCGTACAAATCATCAGCCGCGATGTAGAACTGTAAAATCCCCTGATCTGGGAAATTGGGCAAACTTGGAATTTCAGCGAAATTAAACTGTGCTAGCAAAGCTAACGGATTGCTATCAGCGTCCACTGGATAAGTCGCATCTAGCGGTAAGTAAGGTTGTCCCCCAATTTTACTTTGCCATAAAGTTAATTCATCACTAGGAGTGAGTTGCATGGTGACGGTTGGCAGAATAGTCGCCGTGATTTTTTCTAGGTATGGCTGCACACTGTTCGGCAAAGTTTCTGATTTAAAATTCATTCTGTTGGTTATCCCTCTACTTATTTATAGAATGTAATATAAAACAAGCAGCTAAATTTAAACAGAGGATAAAGTCTGCACTACGACAGTTAATGACGCTCAATTGACCCATTATTTATCACATAATTTCTGATAAGATGAGCCCAGGCAAAATCTGCGGTAGGAATGACAATGCGTACATATTTAGACCTTTTACAACATATCCTTGACAATGGCGGCGACAAAGGTGACCGCACAGGCACAGGTACACGTTCAGTATTTGGTCATCAGATGCGCTTTGATCTTTCTAAGGGCTTTCCACTGCTCACCACCAAGAAAGTCCACTTCCGTTCCATCGTCATTGAACTGCTTTGGTTCCTGAAAGGTGATACCAATGTTGAATATCTCAAAGACAATAAAGTTTCAATTTGGGATGAATGGGCAACTGCAGAACAGACTGCACGTTTTGGTCGTCCAGAAGGTGAACTTGGCCCTGTTTATGGCCACCAATGGCGTAACTTTGGCGCGACCCAAAATGCAGATGGCAGCTACCAGCAGGATGGCTTTGATCAGATTAAATGGTTGGTCAATGAAATTAAAACCAATCCAAATTCACGTCGTTTGATTGTCTCAGGCTGGAACCCAAATGAAGCAGGCAAAGTCGCATTACCGCCTTGCCATACCCTGTTCCAATTTTTCGTACAAGACAACAAATTATCATGCCAGTTATATCAACGCAGTGCCGATGTGTTTTTAGGTGTCCCGTTTAATATTGCCAGCTATGCCCTACTGACCCATATGATTGCTCAGGTCTGTGGTTTAGGTGTCGGGGACTTTGTCTGGACAGGTGGTGATACGCATTTATATGCCAATCACTTTGAACAGGCACAATTACAGCTGAGCCGTGAGCCGCTACCATTGTGTCAATTAAAGCTCAATCCTGAGATTACCGATATTTTCGATTTTAAATTTGAAGATATTGAAATTGTAGGGTATGAATCACACCCAGCAATTAAAGCACCTGTCGCAGTTTAAATCGATTAGTTAGAGAGAATATAAAATGGCATGGCAAGGCACTGAAGTTGTTCACGTAGTTGCAATGGATAAAAATCACTGTATCGGTAAAGGCAATGCTTTGCCGTGGCATATCTCTGCTGACCTAAAGCACTTTAAAGCCATTACCCAAGGGGGTGTGGTGATTATGGGGCGTAAAACCCTTGAATCTATGGGGCGTAGTCTACCGAATCGTGTCAATTGGGTGATTACCCGTGACCCTGAATGGCATTTTGACGGGGTTAAAGTCGCGCATAGTATCGAAGATGCACTTAATGGCGCACTTACAGATGCACAACACGCTGAAAAAGCATCCTTATTTATTATTGGGGGTGGAGAGATTTTTACCCAAACGCTCGCTATTGCGGATCGTTTAGAATTAACGCATGTTGATCTTGACGTTCAAGGTGATGCACATTACCCAAAAATCTCCGATGACTTTCGCAAAGTAAACTCGGAACAGCATACTGATGAGAAATCAGGGGTTACTTTTGAGTTTGCGACCTACCAAAAATAAGAATGGATCGCGCTTGCCATGCACAATATTGGATCACGTGAGTTTTTCATCGCTTTAGGCATTGGGCTTTTACACAGTCTGTTTACCTTGTGCGTGATCCTTTCAAGTATCTGGCTCTGTCTAGCTTTATGGATTCAGCAACCCTTAGGTAGTTTTTTCAGTCGAGCCGTCATTGCGCTATGGGTCTTATTTGCCCTCAGCTTGATTGGCGTCTATGTCAGTGGTCATCTGGTGAGTCGTCGCACCGATATCATTATTTATTGTGTGGCATTTGCCTGTGCTTTGGTCTGGTATTTTTCCTTAGAAGCAAGACAGGATCGGGATTGGAATCCTGAGGTTGCAGAACAGCTAAGCTATGAAAAGAATGGTGATCTTGTAAAGCTGCATAATGTGCGAAATTTTGACTGGCATGCCGATGGCAGCTATGACATTCATTGGGAAGATCGCAGCATTGATCTGAATAAGATTACGGGCATCAATGTCATTACCTCCTACTGGATGGGGCCACAAATTGCCCATACGCTGGTCAGTTTCAATTTTTCTGATCAAAAGCCACTGGTATTCTCTATTGAAATTCGTAAGGAAAGAGGCGAAGATTTTTCCGCGATTGGCGGCTTTTTCCGTAAATACGAACTCAGTCTAGTCGCATCAGATGAAAAGGATCTGATCTATACGCGCAGTAATGTTCGTCACGAACAAGTCTATTTATTCCCGATCAGAATGCCCACAGCTGAACGCAAAGCCCTGTTTATTGAATATCTGCACAAAGCAGATGAATTGCGTGCAGAAGCCAAATGGTACAACACTCTGACCAGTAATTGCACCACGCTGGTCTTTGACATGGTTCAAGCGATTAATCCACAGCGCTTACCCAAAGACTACCGCTTATTGGCCTCGGGTTATTTACCCAATTACCTCTACGATCTGAAAGCGCTCAATCAAAACTACAGCATGAAAGAATGGTATCGCTTGGCACATATCAATCCACGTGCAGAACAATATGAACAACAGCCTAATCAGAGCAGTGAATATTTTTCGGATGTCATTCGTACAGGTCTTCCCAAAACTGAGTGATTTTTCCACTCATTTTATTAAAAACACCTGAACATTTACAAAAGGATACGCAATATCCTGCTCCACTCCATGTTGTTTTATTCTAATGCCAAACATAGAAACACAATGATTTGGACTTAAATTTTATGTTAAAGCCTTTTTTAACAACATGTACTTTGGCAATTGCCGTAGCAATGACGGGTTGTTCAACCACAGAACCTCTCCAAACCTCTCCAAATGCATCTCAGAAAGAAAACATCAATCTCTATGGCCGTAACTGGATTGCTACACAGATCAATGGTGTCGAGATTACAAGCAATGATCTTTCTGGTAAGCGCCCTGCAATTCAATTTGACGCCAAAGGCAAACGTTTCTTTGGTGCAGATGGTTGTAACCAGATTCAAGGCAGCTTCGAAAGCCAAGGTGCTGTCTTACGCCTCGGCCCGATTGCTTCGACCATGATGGCCTGTATCGGCAAAGATAATAGCGCGCTTTCACGCCAATATAGCAATGCTTTGGCAAGCACAACCAATTACGAGCTGAAAGGTCATGAGCTTAAATTCATGGATGCGTCAGGCAAGGTTCTGGTTAGCTTTGTCACCGTGATTCAACCGTTGCCATAATTCGTTATCGTAAAAAAGTAAAAGCTCGTTTCGAACACGGGCTTTTACTTTTTCAACACTTCGTTTACTTTAGTAGCATTCTTAAAATTAAAAATTGGGGAGTCTCATGCAACAAGCGCTCGTTGGTGGTGGATGTTTTTGGTGTGTAGAAGCGGTATTTCTACAGCTTAAAGGTGTAGAAAAAGTGGTGAGTGGTTATGCAGGCGGGATTAGCCAAAACCCAACCTATGAACAGGTCTGCCAAGGCAATACTCAACACGCAGAAGTTGTGCTGATTGATTTTGATGAACAGCAGATTAGCTATTCACAACTACTGAATGTCTTTTTTACGACGCATGACCCAACCACTTTAAATCGCCAAGGTAACGATATTGGCACGCAGTATCGCTCTGTTATTTATTACTTCAATGATGAGCAAAAGCAGCAAGCCGAACAGATTATTCATGATCTGGAAGATGAAGGTCTGAATATTGTGACTGAGCTCAGTCCAGTACCGACGTTCTATCCTGCTGAGGAATATCACCAAAACTTCTTTGCCCGCAATCCATCACAAGGTTACTGCAATTTCAGCATTCCTCCGAAGCTGTCTAAATTACGTGCTAAATATCTCGATCTTCTCAAAACCGACTAGGCATAAAAAAAAGCAACTCTCAGAGTTGCTTTTTTCTTTCTAACGCGTTGTTTTAGTTTTCACTTACAAACGCGATATCACTTAAGCCTGCTTCGCTGGCACGAGACATCACTTGCGCAACCGTATCGTATTTTGATTCTTTATCTGCACGTAACTGCACAGTCGGTTTGGTCGCAGCCTGACCCGCCTCTTGGAAACGCTTCTCTAGCTCTTCTAAGCTAATAATCTGCGCATCCCAAGCCACTTCACCTTTGTCATTAATACTAATGGTGATCGCTTTTGGTGGTGGATCTACAATTTCAGCAGTGGTTTTTGGTAAACTTAATGGAATTGATGGGTTAGCAACCGTTGCTGTGACTAAAAAGATAATCATCAATACCAACATAATGTCGATCAGAGGAATGAGGTTCATCTCATTCATGCCACTGTCGTGGTCTTCACCCAATTGAAAGCCCATTTTAAGCTTGACCTCCAACTAAACTTTGTTGAGTCGCTTTAGTTTCCGTCTTTGCTGTACTGTCTTGCTGCAACATGGTATCGATTAACAAGCTATGTGCTTGATCTTGTAAATCATGTGCCAAGCCACGATTAAAACGTACACAGATGTTATACGCCATCACCGCTGGAATCGCCACTGCAAGACCCAGACCCGTCATGATCAGCGCCTCACCCACTGGGGTTGCAACCTGAGCTAAACCAGCTTGACCACTTTTACCCACTGCCACAAGTGCGTGGAAAATCCCCCATACTGTACCGAATAAACCCACAAACGGTGCCAGTGAAGCAATTGTTCCAAGAACGGATACACCTTTTTCTGCTTGAGATTTTTCCGCAGAGATTTGGCGAAGCAATGCTTGCTCAGCGACAGCTTTACGTTGTTCAAACGATAAAGGCTGTAACTTTGATTTAAGCGTAGCCAAAGCTTGGACAAGTTGAGTATAAGCTTGTTGTTTTAATTGGCGTGTTCCTAATAGGCGCAGAATGAAAATAGTCCACGTCGCAATCGACATTGCTAAAAGGATGAAATACAGTGTTTTACTTACTGCATCTGCATGTTGCCAATAAACTGAAAAGTTCATATACGAACTCCTGATTTAATCTGTCGCAAGGACTCAAATTTATTAAGGACTAAGATCAAACGGCTGCTCTGCTCGAATCGGGTAAGCAACACCATTTTCCATATACGGTTTAAATTTCGCACTTCTTACAGCACGTAAAACTTTTTCATCGAGATTCGGTATACCACTACTACGTGTAACACGCGCATTGGTAATTTTACCTTTCTCATCAGCTTCAATCAGTACCATCACTGAGCGTGTTTGGTTATCTAAATCTTTTGCTGTAACAGATAATTTCGGTGAACGACTCCATTGAACCCCTGAACCGCCAATCGATACACGTTTTGGTGATGGATCAGCAGCAGGTTGTGGTTTCGCAACTTCCTGAACGGGTTGTGGTTTTTCAACCACTTTTTCAGTCACAGTGGTCACGACCTTGGTTTCAACTTTAGGTTCAATCTTTTGTTCAGTTTTTTGAAGAACAGGTTTTGGTGCCTCTTTGACCTGTTGAACCTTTTCAATCTTTTTCGGTGGAGGTAAAGGTTTTTCAACAACTTTAACTTCCTTCACCTCTTTTTTAGGTTCAGGTTTTGGCTTTTCTTTAGGTTTCGGTGGTTCAGGTTTTGGTGGTTCTTTAATCTTAACGAACTTCACCTTAAGCGGTTCTTTCTCGATTGGTCTTAACTCAATCGTTTTCATGTGGCTCACCGCCCACAGAACTCCTACATGTCCAATCACAACTGCAACTAAGGCAGCGATGATTTTCTTTTTCATCGGGTGTGGCGTGTTGAATGTAGCAGGAGATTGACTCATAAGAATCTAAGTACCTAATAGATGGTGACGCTTTCAAAAAAACGATTTCACTCATCGGATAGAACAATGAAAGTGCCGTAATAATAAATGAGAAGTGTTTTCATTTGCAACTGTTTTTTTATTGTATATTTGCTAGCCATTGAAAAATAGGCATAAAAAAACATGCCTTTCGACATGTTCTCTTTACATACTGAAACAAAGCGATGGATTAGAACACCACGGTTTTGTTTCCATCAACAATAATACGGTCTTCTAAATGCCATTTTACTGCACGTGCCAATACGTTACGTTCAACGTCTTCGCCTAACTCGCGTAACTGCTCTACGTTGTAGTCATGGCTCACACGTTCAACATCTTGCTCAATGATTGGGCCTTGATCGAGATCAGCTGTCACATAGTGTGCGGTTGCACCAATCAGCTTCACTCCTTTCTCATAGGCTTGCTTGTATGGATTTGCACCCACGAAAGCAGGCAGGAAAGAATGATGAATATTGATGATCTTCATTTCCCACTTAGCAACAAAGTCTTCACTCAAAATCTGCATATAACGCGCCAAGATCAATAGATCATTGCCCTGCATCATTTCATCAATTTGAGCATACGCTTCAACTTTATTGTCTTTATTAACCGGTACAACATGGAATGGGATACCAAAGTTTTCAACCGATTCACGCAAATCTGGGTGGTTTGAAATGACTTGGGTAATTTCACATGGCAATGAACCACGTGCATGGCGCCATAACAATTCCAATAAAGCATGATCGACTTTAGAAACTAAAATACCGACCTTTTTCAACTCACCAACAAAAGTAAGCTTCCATTGCATCTCATAACGTTCAGCAACATTGGCAGCAAAGGTCTGCATCAACGCTTCTTTACGAGACTGCAAATGATCAATCTCAAACTCAACACGCATGAAATAACGCCCGCCTTGAGCTTCTGTTGCGTACTGATCAAGTGCGGTAATGTTTGCTCCCTGATGATACAAAAAGCTCGATACGGCTTGCACGATCCCCGGCTTGTCTTCACAAGTAATCAGTAATCGCGCTGTGTGGGCTGTAGTCGTGTTCATTTGGTTAATATCACTTATTCGAATCAAATTAAAATCAAGCCGAGCATTCTAACCCTTTTTTGCTATTGACTAAATAGCTGCTGACGATCTATTCATCATCATTTTTAAGATTAGACAAACTTGCGAATAAGTCTGATGGTCCAAGTGATTTCAATAACTGTTCATAGGTTTGGCGACTTTCACCCATTAAATATGGACCTTCTAAGAACACCATTTGTCGCAATGCTTGCCAAACCCACTTTTCTTCCAGGCGATTGTTATCACTGATATGACCAGACATATATAAGAAGTTGGTCCAGTTGGTCAGCACAATCCACAAGTTGATGATCAAGGCTTCAATTTCTGAATCGGTCATTTTCATCAGACCTGCATCCACGAAGGCACGATAAATTCTTTGCCCCTGCTGCATCACCTGCCCGGCAAAACGTGGATAGATTTTTCGGAAGTCTTCATTATTTTCAACTAGATGATAGACATCACGATGAATAAAACGATAGGCCCACAACTGATTACTGAGTACTTGAAAATAGCTAATTTTATCATTGGCATTCAATGGACGATCCGTTGGCAAGGCCAACATTTCCAAGGTTTCAGCCTGATATTGCTGTGCCAGTTCTTTAATAATTTCCTGTTTGTTACGGAAATGATAATACAAGTTGCCTGGGCTAATCCCGAGTTCAGCCGCGATGTGGTTAGTTGTGACCGAACGCTCTCCACGCTCATTAAACAACTGCAAACTGATTTGCAGAATTCGATCTTTTGTTTTATTCGGTTTAGCGTGCGACATTGATTTTAACCATCTATAACATAATCAATAGGTTATAAAACAAACCTATAAAGCGACTTGACACTTTAGAGTATTTACTCTAAAAATTAAAAAATAATAAGCTTTCTTTTGGTCCACTCCTATGAACAGTCAAACAAAAACAACCGCTATGACACCTCATGTTGATGTGAAACGGCTACATGATTTGCTTGAGCAGCAAAAAGCAGCTTACCAACGCCATCCTGTGCCAAGCGCCAAAGAACGTATTGAACGCTTAGCTCGACTTAAAAACATCTTGATAAAGTATCAAGATCAATTTGCTAACGCAATTAGTCAAGATTATGGCAACCGTGCCATTATGGAAACCAAAATTGGCGAAGTTCTGACTTGTCTAGAACATATCAAATACTACAGCAAAAACTTAACTGAATGGATGAAACCATCTAAACGCCATATCAGCATGTTACACCAACCAGCAAAAGGCTGGGTAGAATATCAACCATTGGGTGTAATCGGGGTAATTGCACCATGGAACTACCCTTTATTACTTTCAGTCGGCCCATTGATCTGTGCTTTGGCTGCTGGTAACCATACCATGATCAAAATTTCGAGTGCTTCTTCAAATTTTGGTTATGTACTTGAAAATGCCCTTTCTGAAGCATTCCCACAAGAGTTGGTTGCTGTCGTGAATGGTGGTGGCGTTATTTCAGATGCATTCAGTCATCTCGCTTTTGATAAAATGATTTTTACAGGCTCAACCTCTGTCGGTAAAACGGTGATGGCAGCAGCAGCAGAGAATCTTGTTCCAGTGATTTTAGAGCTTGGCGGAAAATCGCCTGCACTGGTTCATTCAGCCATGAATATTCGCGACGTGGCACAACGTATTGCGGTAGGTAAGCTATGGAATGCGGGTCAAACCTGTGTTGCGCCAGACTATATGTTCCTGCCTAAAGGTAAAACAGCAGAGTTCACCAAGCACTACAATGACTTTGTGACCACAATGTACCCAAGCTTGCGTGACAATAACGACTACACCTCTATTGTGAATGACAAGCAATATAATCGTCTACAAGGTTACTTAGAGGATGCTCGTGACCAAGGTGCAACGATTGTTGAACTAAATGCCAAGAATGAGTCTTTAACTGAAGTTCGTAAAATTGCGCCAACCTTATTAACGGGCGTGACCACTGAAATGGAAATCATGAAGAATGAGATCTTTGGTCCAATTCTGCCTATTTTAGAATACGACCATATCGACGATGCACTTCAGTTCATTAATAGTCGCCCACGTCCATTAGCTTTCTATTACTTCGATATCGATAGTGCACGTGCTGATTATGTCGCAGGACGTACCCATTCAGGACATTTTGGTATCAACCAAGTTCTTACCCATGTGGCGCAGGATGATCTGCCATTTGGTGGCATTGGTGCATCAGGTATGGGCAAATATCATGGTAAAGAAGGCTTCTTTAGCTTCTCACATGAACGTTCAATGATGTCAAACCCAGTGAGCCCTAAACTTTACAGTTTAAAATTCATCCTACCACCTTATAATAAAGCAACGCATAAACTGCTTTTAAAAACACTATTTCGTTAAGCTGGTTAAGGCATGAGCTATCACACCAGTTCATGCCTTGTTTTTACCAAATTCGCTTGTCTTTTAATCGTATTTTTGGTATAAAACGCCCCTTGAATGATTTCATCCGTTTACTTGAATGGCTAGTTGCACGAAACAGTGCTATATAAACTAGCAATGGAGTTCACCATGTCTAAGGTTTGCCAAGTTACCGGCAAGCGTCCTATCGTTGGTAACAACGTATCGCACGCAAACAACAAAACCAAACGCCGGTTCGAGCCGAACCTGCACCACCACCGTTTTTGGTTAGAAAGCGAAAAGCGTTTTGTACGTCTTCGTCTAACTACTAAAGGTATGCGTATTATTGATAAATTGGGTATTGAGAAAGTTGTTGCTGATCTCCGTGCTCAAGGTCAAAAGATCTAAGGAGTCTGAACAATGCGTGATAAGATTCGCCTCGTTTCTACAGCTGGTACTGGTTATTTCTATACCACTACTAAGAACAAACGTACTATGCCGGAAAAAATGGAAATCAAAAAATTTGATCCAAAAATCCGTCAACACGTAATCTTCAAAGAAGCTAAAATTAAATAATTTTAGTTCTTTAAAAAAACGACTTCTCTTGAAGTCGTTTTTTTTGCCTAAAAAATGTATTTTATTTAAATGAAATGCTTGAAAATGACTTACATGATTTTTTTTGATAAATAAAAAAATTGTCATCAACAAATTCGATTTTAGTTGTTACACTTTATTCGCTGTTTTCTTGGCATGTTTTATGCTCATTTATTTTCCCCTTAACCGCAAAGATTAAGGAACCGCAATGCCACATGATGTTGATTTAATTATATTACTTGCTGTTGGTTTTGGTATGGCCCTTATTTTTGGCTATATCGCAGCACGTCTACGTCTCCCTCCTTTGATTGGTTATTTAGTTGCAGGCATTATTATTAGTCCCAATACGCCTGGCGTAGTCGGTGACATGCAGCTCGCCAATCAGCTGGCTGAACTGGGGGTAATGTTCCTCATGTTCGGTGTCGGGATGCATTTCTCCCTCAAAGATTTACTGCAAGTACGTCGTATTGCTGTGCCTGGCGCAATTTTGCAGATTGCGGTGGCAACCTTACTTGGGATCGCAGTCTCTATGTTTTGGGGCTGGAGCTTTGGCTCTGCACTGATCTTCGGCTTAAGCTTATCTTGTGCCAGTACTGTTGTTCTGCTCAAGGCATTGGGTGACCGCGGCTTACTGGACTCAGTGAATGGAAAAATTGCTGTTGGCTGGCTCTTGGTTGAAGACCTCGTGATGGTTTTAGCCTTGGTCCTTCTACCCGCAACAGCGGTATTACTCGGTGGACAGGCACTACCTGGGACAGATACATCACAAAGCATCTGGATCACGATTGGCATTACCCTGCTCAAAGTGACAGGCTTTATCGCCTTCATGCTGATTATTGGTAAGCGACTTGTACCCATGATCATGCAATTCGTGGCACGTTTAGGTTCTCGTGAGCTGTTTACACTCACTGTTGTTGCAGCTGCGGTTTCAATTGCATACGGCTCTTACGCGGTGTTCGGCGTATCTATGGCCCTTGGCGCATTCTTTGCGGGTATGGTGGTAAAAGAGTCTGACTTTAGCCACCGTGCAGAAGAGGAAACATTGCCATTACGTGAAATTTTCGCGATTTTGTTCTTTGTTTCAGTCGGCATGCTGTTTGATCCGAGCATTCTGGTAGAAGAGCCGTTACGTATTTTAGCTGTCGTTGCGATTATCATGGTGGGCAAGACCCTAGCGGCAATGGCTCTGGTATTGTTCTTCCGCTACCCAATCAATACCGCCTTAACCGTAGGCGCAAGTTTGGCGCAAATCGGTGAGTTCTCCTTTATCTTGGCGACACTTGGTTTATCATTAGGTTTATTGACGCCTGATGCGCAAAACCTGATTCTTGCTGGTGCATTATTCTCAATTACCCTGAACTCATTTGTGTTCTCTGCAATTGAACCTGTACAGCGCTGGATTCGTGAACGCTCGCATTTAGCACGTTTATTAGAACGTAGTGGTGACCCACTGGCCATGTTGCCCGACGAGGTTGATCAAGCTTATCTACGCGATCAGGTGGTGATTATTGGCTATGGTGGTGTCGGCCGTCGTATCAGTGAAAACCTGATGGAGCAAAACATCAAAGTGGTGATTGCTGAAGAAAATCGTGAAATTGTTGAAAAACTACGTAGCCAAGGCATTGCGGCGGTCAGTGGTGAAGCGACTGAACCCAATGTATTGATTCAGGCACATATTCAACATGCCCGTTTGTTAGTCATTTCACCAATGGATATTTTAGATATTCATCGTATCGTGGACATTTCAAAACAGCTAAATCCTGAAATTCAGGTCCTTATTTGCGCAGAGAGTAAAGAAGAAGCTGTGGTGATACGTGAAGAAAATATTGGTGAAGTATTCTACGCCAAAGAAGAAATGGCAAAAAATATGAGCCATCATATTCTCAGTCAAATCGAACTGGCGCATCAATCCGAAGCCCACTAAATATGTTCAAAAATAAAAAAGCGTACT
>NZ_DBBF01000031.1:30943-69801 GCF_002292065.1 Acinetobacter sp. UBA991
AGTACGCTTTTTTATTTTTGAGATTAACTCAAGTGTTGAGGTTGCTCATCGACGACTTCAGCTTGCCACTCATTCATCTGCTTTTCTAACAGACCAAACAAAGCCGCTTGAATCATATGCTGTGCGACAGTTGCTGTTTGATCGCCAAGTATGGCTTTGACCTCATCACTAAACTGTATCTTAACTAAAGGCTCATTTTCAGAACCCGCATTGCGCAAAGCCAGCTCACCACCCTCGAGTTGGACCAACTCAAGAACTGCTTCTTGATTACCAAATAATTCTTTTAACTGTTGCATTGACATAAATTTTCTCCATGCTTCAACATGGTGGCAAAGTATTTTGCGCTCACGTCTTATTTATATAAGTACTGTTGGCATAGATTTCAAGTCGCTTTAAACATTCGACTTAGAACTCAACCATTTCATTACGGAAACCATCAATTAAATGACTCAATTCACGATGCCATTCACGTAAAATTTTGGCATCGGGCAACCAAGCCTGCGGACTTTGAGTGACCTTGATGATCAGATTTGAGGACGTCTCATTTTCAGGTTCAGGTGCTGTAGGCTCAGGTGCATATTGACACATACGGTATGCACGCTTTAACTCTGCCACAAAACCATCTTTAGCCAATTGCTGCAAAACTAAAACCTCAGGTGAAACCTGCCCTTTATCTGCCATATGCTCTTCAATCGATTTAAAGGTCGGCTGTAAATCATTGAGACGGTAATAACGTACCAATTCCTGCAAGAAAGCTAAAAGTGCACCATGCAAATGGAAAACCGCAGCTTCGCGATAGGCCTGTGCCTGCTGAATATGCTCAGTTTGCTCCGCTTGTTGACATGCAAGACGAGCAAAATACAGTTTTTGATTGGTACGATCTGCATGATAACGAGCAACACGGGACATAATATTTTCCTTCAAGATCCTTTCGCTTGGTTTAGGGACTATTGAGATTACACCTTACGAGCGATAACGCTGATTGCGCTGCGATTAAAGCAGTGCTTTACTCTTGCTCAGGGGTACAGCTGAAATATCAATAGACCCTACCTAAGATTAAATGCTTTAATGATAAAATCAATATCTTTTGAGCCTACCCATGCGTCATATTCAACAAGCCATACTGAGCTTAATATGCTGTGTGGTCATCCCAACCACCTACAGCTGTGAGCCGGCAGGATTAGACTGGGAAAAGCTCTATACAGATTATGATGTAAACCATGATCAAATGATTGATCTAAATGAATGGAAAAAACTGATCCAGTTACAAGGCCAACCCGTTGCTTGGCAAAAACAGGTCCTCACAATTGATTCCAAAAGAATAAAGATCTTTAAAGCTTTAGACCTTAATCACAATGGTCTGATCGATCAGCAAGAAATGATCAATATCTATCAATATTTTTCAAACCCTTGTCAGGGCTGGGGTTCAACTTGGGGTAAATAACGGTAGGATACGTTATCCAATGTCCAACTCAAGCAGATAGAGTTTTCGTTTGGCAATGATTTGAATCGGTGGATCAATCGGACGAATATTACCAATAACCCAAGCAAAATATCCTTCAGCCCAATACGTTGCACAAGCTGCGTCAACTTCATCAGATCGCCATGGATGCACTGATTCAATATCCACCAATGCAACTGCAAAACCAACGTCTTCATCCCCATCACTCAAAAGAAAGTTTTGATTCTCTACAATTATCAAATCTTTTAATGGCAACATTTCAGGTTGCCATGAGCGAACTTCAAGAGTTTTTATTTTCTTCGCTATTCGCTCAGCATTTGGTGCAACAATTGATAAAGCAGTATATTGCTTTAACATTGATAATTAAGCTTTATCATCCGCAGCTTTGACACGAATGCCTTGGCTTTTTACTTTCAAGGTATTTAAACCTTTAATTGCTTTAATCGCTTCACGTGGATTTGGCATTTCAACAAAACCAAAACCTTTCGATTTCCCCGTTGCTTCGTCTTTGACCACGATACAAGACTCAACTTTTCCATATGCTTTGAATAAGTCGAGAATTTCCGCATCAGTCACATTACGGTCTAAATTACGAACTAAAATTTTCATGCTAAAACCTAAAAGATGATTCATTGTAGAATCAATGAATCAAAAGAAATTGAATCTGCCTAGTTTAATCGAAATCAATCCCAAAACCTAAATTGATTGTGGTAGCACGAGAACGATTGCTTTGACCATAGCCACGTGGAATATCTCGATGAATCTGAACATCGACTAAATGTTGAGGTAAATCATTGAGGAAGTAACTTTCTATTTTTCTTCCTAACTCATCATATTGATCTTGTGACCATAAATTTAAATTCTGTTTGGTCAAAATCAATTCATCTTCTGCACGTGTTAAGGCCACATACAGCACACGACGCTCCTCCTCCACATCATCAAAATCGCCTTGTGCACGTGCATGAGGATATTGATTCGGAGAAACATGTGGGACATAACAGACTTTTTGTTCAGCGCCCTTAGCTGAATGGATGGTAATCAGCGTCACTAAATCTTGGTCAGGTGTTTTATCAATTTCTGAGATAGAAATTGGATCAAGTACATATTCCTCTAAGAACTCCCCAAGAGCACTGTGTTTACGTGCCAATTGCTTGACCAAATCAAAGTCTTTAACACGGCGTGACCAATCTTTCGTTTTATAATTATTTTCCAGCTGTTCATTTAGCGCATCCAGTGCGAGGCCAATACAAGCTTCAACATGCTGCTGCAATACATCGAGCTGCATCAAAATTAAAATCGCCTGTTGTGGTACTTTGCCATGCCGCTCTAAACGTTGGCAACGGGCTTTGATATCAGGCAGTTGAATCAGCTCTTGCGCCAATTTACTGGCACCCACATCGCCCACGCCATCCCAAAGCGTCAGGAAACGCATCCAGGCTAAATCATCTTGTGGGTTAACGCTGACCCGAAGTAAGCTCAATACGTCTTTAACATGTGCAGACTCAAGCAGTTTTACCCCACCAACAAAACGATAAGGGATATTGGCTGCAATCAAAGCACCTTCCAAATAACGCCCACTAAAACCTGAGCGCAGCAACACCATATGTTCTGCCCATGCCGCACCTTGCATATGACGGCGACTCAAATCCTGAATAATCCAGTTGGCTTCTTCAAACTCATTGCTCAAGATATGCAGTTGTGGCTTTAAACCTTTGCCCCGATAAGCCTGTAGATGCTTGTCATATTCAATTTGGCTCTGCTCCAGCAGCCAATTGGATAAATCTAAAATACCTTGGGTCGAACGATAATTCATTTCCAAAGTCAGCACTTCCGCATCGGGTACACGCTCTTTAAAATGATGAATATTTTCAAAATCTGCGCCACGAAAGCCATAAATGGATTGTGCATCATCCCCTACGCAAAACAGTTTTACCTTGCCAACTAAAGGCTGAAGCAAAGCCCATTGCAGTGGATTAGTATCCTGCATTTCATCAACCAGTAAGGCAGAACAAAAACCAGTGACCCACTTCACTAACTCTAGTGAACTTTGCAAATGCACGGCAACAATAGACAGGATGTCATCATAATCAAGAAAATTACGCTCTTGCTTGCGTTGCTCATAGGCTTTCATCAATTCAACAATTTGAGCTTTGTACTCAACCGCTTGGGGTAACTGCTCAATCAATGCATCTGACAATTTGGTTTTGGTATTCCGCGCATAAGAATACAGATCGCATAACTCCGCAGCCTTCGGCAAGACATTGCCCTTATCTTTACCACGCAATAAGCGGAACATCAGCAACTGATCATCTCGATCAATAATACTGAACTGGGTCAGGCCAAAAGCACGTGGATTACGGCGCAATAGATACATACAAAAAGTATGAAAGGTTGATGCACGTAAACCTTTGGCCTGTGCGCCCATATGTTGTTCAACACGCGTCACGATTTCACTTGCTGAACGTCGGGTAAAGGTCAGAATCTGAATTTGTTGTGCAGCTAAACCCTGATCAATTAAATATGCTGCTCTTGCCACGATGGTTTTGGTTTTACCACAACCTGCTCCAGCCAAGACCAGACAATTTTGTGCTGTCGTTGTGGCTGCTTGTTTTTGTTGAGGATTCAGTTCATCAATTAGCTTGGCAAGCGTCATACAATCGGTCAATTAAAAACGAAATACTATTTTAGCAGACTCAAGCCATCGAAATGTTTCCGACTACAAAAACAAAAAGAGCATGTGTATTACATGCTCTTAGTTTTAACTTGATCGTTTAAATTGTGGTTGAGCTATGTGGTAACTGCTTAATTGCGCCAGCAAAAGTCAGGTAATTAATGCCTTGGAATAGAATATCAATCGCAAGGAACATCCCCAATACCCAGAACGGTGAATCAGGTGATGAAAGAATGAGAATACCTGTGAGTAAGGTTAATATGCCGGAAAACAGCACCCATCCCCAGCCTGAAATTGGTCTAAGGATAAAGGCGTTCACGGTACGGATAATCCCTGCAATAATTAAGGCAACCGCCAAGAAACTGGTGAGTACCACCGCGGTAATCACGGGTGTAGTAAACGCAAAGTAACCTGCTGCCAGATACAGCACACCAAACAAGGCCCACAACCAACGTGTCCCCCCTTTAAACACCATAAATGCGGCAACAAAATGCAAGATACCACCCAACATCATCAACACACCGAACAGCAATACCGCAGATAGTGTTGCAAAGGGTAAAGCCGCTAAAAGAACAAGGCCAAAAATAACCAATAATACGCCCAATAACAGATACCATTTACGATCAGCGTGCAGCTGATTGCGAATTAGATCGTTACCCACTGTTTTCATCATTATTTACTCTTTTATCATCAATGTTATATCTCTATATTGATCGCGTTTTTCACTGAGTTCTGTATAAGGCATGTTGAGAATTAATGACGGAATGTCAGAAAATGGATGTTTTCTTTGATCTTTTTAAGTTGTGTCATTATTTTTTTTAAAGATATGAATAAGTCGGAACTTATCCACAATTTATTTGATCCAGCCTATTTCTTGGGCGGTCAGCACACTGATCACAGTTTGTTCTAAATCGTTTGGCATTTTACTTTTGTGTTCGGACAGTGGAATCCGTCCACCCATTATTTCAGCTTCAGTTTGTGGATAGAGCGGCTGTTTATCTGCCTGTGCATAGCCAATCGGAAAAATAGGTTCACCATTGGCTAAGTTATATTTATCGGTCGCGCCAAAACCATGTAATAACTCATGTACCAAGACCACATTGTTCTGTTCTGCCTGTTTTGCTGATGCAAATAAATTGACTGAACCAATGCGCCCACGTTCCAGCGCAGTTGAGTGCTTGAGTTCCCGACTTTGCTTCGGATCATAGAAATTCAGATATAGAGTTAAACTCGGTGAACCATCTGAGGATTGATGCTGCTTCCATGCATAAAAGCGAAACTTGAGACTCCATAGAATATTATTCAGAATACTCGGCTGCTCAGACATCTTCGGTGGTGCTTGTTGCAATTCCCGTCCGATTTGAACCATAAAGTAGCTGCTTTGCCCTCGATATTGCTGGCTATTTTTTTCTAGATACTGCTTCACCTCAGCAAAATCATCTTGCTGCAATTGTTGAATATACTGCTGTGTTGTAGCTAAACCATCGGCATTAATCGGATGCAGCAGTACATTAATCGGCTGATTCCAATCCTGATTTTGATCACGATAAGCATTGATCGCAACAATTAACAATACCAGCAATAAACATGCAACTCGGATATTTTTCCACATGAATTTCTCCCCCAACCCAAAGTCATTATTGTTTTTCTTTATGCTATAAAAAATGCCAGCAATCGCCAGCATTTTTTTTAACCTTAATGTTTAAGCTTCTACCCATTTCCCATCTTGGAAAACCAGACTCCACTTGGTTTGCTTGCCTTCAGCAGTCTCAGAACCTACATACTGTGCTTGGTTCTTACGGCTGAATTTCACTACCGTTGGATTACCTTCTGGATCGACATCTGGAGCTTCTAACAAGAACTGATATTTCGGATCAAGCTGCTCAGCCACACTGCGTAATTCAGCCACTTTCGGTGCACGTGTTTCACGGATTTTCGGGAATTTGCTGGCTGCTAAGAACAGACCTGCTGCACCATCACGTAATACGAAGAAATCATCATGCTTGGCTGAACGTAAGTGTTCCATTTTGATTGGATCAACACGCGGCGGTGCTGGTTGGCCGCTCTTTAATACTTTACGGGTATTGTCACAACTTGAGCAGGCAAAGTAAGGGCCAAAACGACCTGTCTTTAACTGCATTTCACCATCACATTTATCACATGGAATGGTTGGACCATCATAGCCCTTAATCTTGAATTCACCTTCCTCGACTTCGTAACCATCACAATCAGGGTTATTACCACAGACATGCAATTTACGACCACCATCGACCACATAGCTGTCCATTGCTGTACCGCATTTAGGACAACGGTGTTTCGACATCAAATCTGCTGTTTCAGCTCCATCATCATCCGACAATGCCGCCAAAGACTCAACTGGTGTTAAGTTGAGTGTGCCTTTACAACGCTCTTTCGGTGGCAGGTTATAACCTGAACACCCTAAGAATACACCTGTTGTTCCGGTACGAACCTGCATTGGACGCGAACATTCAGGACAAGAGACATCGGCAACTTCGACTGGCTGATTACGGCGCATGCCGCTTTCACCCTGCGCATTAGTCAAACGTTTCTTGAAATCACCGTAGAAGGTATCCAGTAACTCTTTCCAGTTACGCTCACCCATTGCGACACGGTCTAATTGACCTTCTAAATCAGCAGTAAAGGCATAATTCATCAGGTTATTAAAACTTTCATCCAGACGATCCGTCACGATCTCACCCATCTTCTCGGCAAAGAGACGACGGTTTTCCAGTTTTACATAACCACGTTCTTGAATAGTCGAAATAATCGCAGCATAAGTCGATGGACGACCAATCCCTTTCTTCTCTAATTCTTTCACCAAAGACGCTTCGGTAAAGCGTGCAGGTGGCTTGGTAAAATGCTGACTCGGATCAAGTTTTTCTAACTTAAGTACTTCACCCACTTTCACCGCAGGCAATAAAATATCATCATCAGATTTATTTGCACCACGAACACGGGTAAAACCATCAAATACCAGCGTACGGCCTTTCGCCTTTAACTCAACATTTGACGCTTCAACAGTCAAGGTCGAAGATAAATATTCTGCTGGTGTCATTTGACAGGCAACAAATTGACGCCAAATCAAATCATATAAACGTTGTGCATCACGCTCGACACCTGCAAGTTTATCGCCAGTCAAAGCAACATCTGAAGGACGGATTGCTTCATGGGCTTCTTGTGCACCTGCTTTATTGCCATAGCGATTTGGCTTGGCAGGGACATATTTTTCACCAAAATTTTGTTGAATATGGTTACGCACCATATTCACAGCGTCATCACTTAAAAAGGTTGAGTCTGTACGCATATAGGTAATGAAACCACCTTCATACAAACGCTGCGCTAGCATCATGGTTTTCTTTACAGAGAAACCTAAACGCGTACTCGCCGCTTGTTGTAAGGTTGAAGTGATATACGGTGCACTCGGATTAACTTTGGTTGGTTTATCCTCACGTAGTGCAACTTTATATTCAGCATCTTTTAATACACTGAGTAAGGCATCTGTTTCGGCTTTATTTTTAAGCTTAAGTGTTTTACCTGCTTGCTTAACCGCTTCTAAGCGAATGTCTTCTTTCTTAGAAATGGTATCTGCAAAAACTTGCCAGTATTCTTCTGGAATAAATGCACGGATTTCACGTTCACGTTCAACCACCAGTTTCACAGCAACTGATTGCACGCGTCCTGCCGATAAACCACGGGCAATCTTTTCCCATAGTAATGGCGACACCATAAAGCCCACAACACGGTCAAGGAAACGACGCGCCTGTTGAGCATTAACACGGTTTAAATCAAGTCGTGTTGGCTGTTTAAATGCTTCTTGAATAGCATTCTTGGTAATTTCGTTAAAGACCACACGATGGTAGCGACTATCATCCCCACCAATCACTTCTCTTAAATGCCAAGCAATTGCTTCCCCTTCTCTATCCAAGTCCGTTGCGAGATAGATTGCATCTGCATCTTTGGCGAGTTTTTTCAGTTCGGCAACTACATGTTCTTTGCCCGGGAGCACTTCATAGTGTGCGATCCAATCATGCTCTGGATCGACCCCCATACGGTTGATCAGCGCAGACTGTGCTTTTTCGGCTTTCTGTTGATCCGTTAATTTGGCACGGGTTGCGGGCTTCTTTTCAGTGGATTTCGCCCCGCCTCCTGTCGGTAAATCACGCACATGACCGACAGATGACTTCACCACATATTGTGAACCCAAATATTTATTAATTGTTTTCGCTTTTGCAGGCGACTCCACAATCACTAAGGCACGTTTCTTTGCAGCAGATGCGGAAGCTGCTGTGCTTTCTGAAGCAGAGCGTGGAGTATTCGCCATAATAAATCGTTTTTCCTATGATCAATCAGAGAGTTAGCGCTGTGCTAAATCATGTAAATAAGCTTTTATCTGTTCAAGCTGTGTGGCTCTTAGGTCAGTTTCTTCATCCCAATACAGTCCGACACAGTTTGCCTGCATATCAATAGCATAAACTCCTTTTAATGCAATGGTTAAATCATTAAATTTCTGATCCCCTTGCACAACCTGAAGCTTGCCATCCACCACCCGCGCCCGCATTAACGCCAAACGAGCATCTGGAATCAGCACACTATAATAAGCCACCATACTGGCACGTTTTTCCGATGCCATTGGAATCTTGGTCCATTCTGGCGCAACGATTAAACGCGGATGCAATCCCATTTTGCGCGCCTGATCACGCATCATACCCAATGCCTTTTCTCGTGGACTGACACGCAAGCCAAAAATCGAGCCAAGTACAAACAGTACAATCGCAACCGTGATCCAAATTCCAATATTACTCATAAAGTAGCCCAAAACTTTCTTTTATTAGCGTTACATAAGTTGAATCAAAAAGGCAAGTTTCAACGTAAAAAATAATCTTGTATTCAACTGCACCCTTTAAAGCATCCCTTTTTCAGACGATCAAAAGCCTAAATGCCCAATCCTTTTAACGCGCTTACTTTCATTCAATCAGGGTTAATTTTCCGAATTGATCAAGATGTGCATCGCCCCAATTCTTTAATGCAACAATAATATGCTCCAGACTACGACCTAAATCAGTTAAACAATATTCAACTTTTGGAGGAACCTGCGGATAGACCTCTCGATGCAGAATGCCATCTTGTTCTAATTCACGGAGTTGATTGGTGAGCATTCTCTGGGTAATACTCGGTACACGCTTACGAATTTCATTAAATCGTAAAGTGCCTTCATTAAATAAGTGCCAGAGAATGACACATTTCCATTTACCATCAATCAAACTGATGGCGGCTTCGACGGAACAACCCGGGGAACAATCAAAGCTCGAATGTCGCATTTTTGCCATTTTACAGTATCCTTTTTGACACTATGAGCGTTATTTGTCTGTAGTCACTAAAATTAAGCTTAAGTTATGCTGAGATTCCAATCAAGTGGAAGCAAAACCATGAAAGCTGTGGCATATCAAAAGGCAGGTGCAATTCGTTTAGACAATGCGCTTGTAGACATTGAGATCGACTCACCTATTGCACATGGACATGATTTACTCGTTCGTGTGCAAGCTGTTTCGGTCAATCCAGTCGATACCAAAATTCGGAACAATAAAAGTGCAGAAGATCAGCAATGGAAAATTCTGGGCTGGGATGCAGTGGGTGTCGTTGAGGCGATTGGCGAACACGTCACTCAGTTCAAAATTGGTGACCTCGTCTGGTATGCAGGTGCACTCAACCGACAAGGCAGTAATAGTGAATTACAATTGGTTGACGAGCGTATTGTCGGACATAAACCCAAGTCACTTGATGCTAGCGAAGCGGCAGCGCTACCTTTAACCGCCATTACCGCATGGGAAATGCTGTTTGATCGATTACAAGTTCCTCGAGCTGCGGCTGAGAACACTTCAATCCTCGTCATTGGCGGTGCTGGTGGGGTGGGTTCAATCACCATTCAATTGCTCAAACAATTAACCAATCTAACCATCATCAGTACCGCATCTCGACCAGAAACGTCTGAATGGGTAAAACAGTTGGGTGCTGATTATGTCCTAGACCATCGCCAAGCTTTAGCTCCACAAATTCAGCAGCTCGGCTTAAATGCGCCTTTATATGTATTTTCAACCACGCAAACCGATCAGCATCTCGCGGATATTGCAGAACTGATCGCAGCACAAGGTCGTTTCGGTTTAATTGATGACCCTGAACAACTCGACATTAAGCCCTTTAAATCAAAGTCTGTTTCGGTGCACTGGGAGTTTATGTTCACGCGCTCTATGTACCAGACTGAAGATATGATCCAACAGAGCCAACTTTTGAATCAAGTTGCAAGCTTAGTTGATGAGGGAAAGATTAAAACCACAGTGAGCCAGGTACTTTCGCCAATCAATGCAGAAAACCTAAAACGTGTACACCAACAAATCGAAAGTGGCACGACCAAAGGAAAAATTGTCCTGCATGGTTTTTAAATGCAGTTATACAACCTAAATCTTGCAGTCATGCCACTTAGCATTGCTGCAAGATTTATTAATAATGTGGTGGTTTATCATTTATCGGATCAAAAGCTGCAATTCCTTCCGATAAATCTGAAGATTCAACCCGACGATATAAAAATTGCATTTGTTTTTTTAAATCAGCAATTTCCTGCGTTTGAATTGCGAGTTGCTGATTCAATTGTTCAACTAAATCATCTAAAAATGCAATTCGGACTTGCAAATCTTCAATGGGTGCGGAGAATGACGCGTGATTATCAAAATTTTGTGGTTTAGTCATTTCAGACCTCATCTGAACTTTTAGGAAACATTATGGCCTATATTACTTTAAGGGATGTCCATCTCGCATTTGGCGGACCTGCCTTACTCGACGGCGCGAACTTCAACCTAGAACGTGGCGAGCGAGTCTGTTTAATTGGTCGTAATGGAGAAGGTAAGTCTACTTTATTAAAACTGATTGAGGGAAGCTTGTTACCGGATAACGGTGAAGTTTCAATTCAAAATGGTTTAACTGTTTCAATGTTAGCCCAAGACGTCCCAATGGACTCAGGCAAAGTTGCTGACATTGTTGCCGATGGTGCAGGCGAAGCATCTATTGTATTGAAAGAATACCATGAAGCCAGTGATGCCTGCGTATTGGGTGATATGGAAGCTTGCGACCGCATGGGCATGCTACAGCACAAACTGGATCAGTTGGATGGTTGGGCATTAGAAAACAAGGTCAACTCGATTCTCAGTAAAATGGGACTTGATCCTAACGCAGATCTAGCGGATTTATCGGGTGGTCGTAAACGTCGTGTGTTATTGGCACGTGCTCTACTCACTCAACCTGATGTATTGTTACTAGACGAACCTACCAACCATTTAGATGTTGAAAGTATCGAATGGTTAGAAAAGTTTTTATTGGATCAAAATAACCTGACCCTGCTGTTTATTTCGCATGACCGTTCATTTGTTGACAGCATTGCGACCCGTATTGTTGAGCTTGATCGTGGTATTTTGCGTAGCTACGAAGGTAATTATTCTCGCTATCTCGATCTCAAAGCACAACAAATGGAAGCAGAAGAAAAACAAAATGCTTTATTTGATAAAAAGTTAGCTGAGGAAGAAGCTTGGATTCGTCAAGGCATTAAAGCACGCCGTACTCGTAACGAAGGTCGTGTCCGTGCGTTGCAAGACTTACGTGAACAATCTAAAGCACGTCGTTCACAACAAGGCAAAGTCAGTATGGCAACGCAAGAAGCCAATCGCTCTGGTAAGCTGGTATTTGAAATTGAAAATCTCAGCGTCAGCTATGGCCAACAACCACTGATCAAAGATTTCTCTGCTATCGTACTACGTGGTGATCGTATTGGTTTAGTTGGTGACAATGGTGTGGGTAAAACCACCTTGATTAAAGCGATTTTAGGTGAGATTGAGCACGGTGGTTCTGTGAAAACCGGTACTCAACTCGAAGTTGCTTATTTTGACCAGTTGCGTAATGCCTTAGACCTTGAAAAAACCGTGATGGCCAACGTTTCAGAAGGTTCTGATTTTGTTGATGTGAATGGTAACCGCCGTCATATTTATAGTTATCTGCAAGACTTTTTATTCTCGCCAGAACGTGCGCGCACCCCAGTTAAAGCCCTATCTGGTGGTGAGAGAAACCGTATCTTATTGGCAAAATTATTGCTCAAACCATCGAATTTAATCGTCATGGATGAGCCAACCAATGACTTGGATATGGTGACACTTGAGCTACTTGAGGAAATGCTGTCTGACTATAAAGGTACATTGCTGTTGATCTCGCATGACCGTGCCTTTATGGACAATGTCGTAACTTCGACATGGGTATTTGATGGTAAAGGTAACATTGATGAATACATCGGTGGCTATCAAGACTATTTGGAACAACGCCCAGATCAGAAGGTCGTTGATCAGAAAAGCGATGTAAAAAAAGCGCAAGCCAAAGCAGAGGCGGCCGCAGCACCTAAAAAGGTAAAACTCAGTTATAAAGATCAGCGTGAGCTTGAGCAACTGCCTGCTGAGATTGAAAAATTGGAAACTGAACAAGTAGAATTATCAGAAAAATTAGCTGATGGGTCTTGGTTTGTTTCAGATGCCAATGCCGCAACTGCAGCCAGCCAACGCCTAGCAGAAATTGAAGAAGTATTGCTAGAAAAATTGGAACGCTGGGACATTTTAGAAAATATGTCTAAAGGCAACTAAGTTGATTGAGCATTTATCCTTTCGAGGGTAAATGCTCCTACCTCAGATACTCAATTCAGTTCAAATTAAAACCTTCTTTAAATTTCTGGTAAATATTAAAATTTTCATCATCAAAACAAATAAAAACAACCTGTTGTACACATATTACCTTACTTAGTTGTTCAGCAATGGTCTTTAAGGCGATCTGTGCGGCTAGTTGTTTCGGAAAGCGATAAATCCCCGTTGAAATATTGGGAAATGCAAGGCTTTGTAGTTTCATCTCTTCTGCTAATTTAAAACTATTGAGATAGGCACTTTCCAATAGTCTCTCTTCCTGATGCTGCCCATCGACCCAAGTCGGTCCAACCGTATGGATGACATATTTAGCAGGCAGATTTCCTGCTGTGGTCACGACCGCTTCGCCAACTGTACAACCACCTTGCTTGGTACGAATCTTTTGACAATCTGCCAAAATCGCTGCGCCACCACGACGATGGATCGCGCCATCCCCCCACCTCATAGTGAAGTATTGGCTGCATTAACAATTGCATCTACCCCGATTGGGGTAATATCCCCTTTGATTATTCTGATACTTTTCAAAAGATTCCCCTTCTCAGTGTGTTATATAAGAGATCGTGAACGATAAAAACAGCTTTAGTTTTATTTTACATTTAAAGTTGCCAAACTCACTTCATGTTACACTGCTCTGAAATTCAACGTTATTCTCTTTACTAAGTTTATGAGTCAAAATCAGTCTTATATCCCTGGCGAATTTCAATGGAAATTTCTATTACCCAAATACTGGAAAATTTGGATCGCCATTCTTTTTCTTATGCTATTGGCCATTCTCCCGTGGGCTATTCAATGGCGCTTGGCACATGGTTTAGCCGCTTTATGCTGGCGCGTGCTCAAATCACGCCGTAAAACCACACTTCGGAATTTAGAGTTGTGTTTTCCAGAGTGGTCGCCTGCCGAGGTTGAAGCACAAGCCAAACAAGTTTTCGTGGATATGATGCTTGGTGTATTTGAAACCCTCAATGCTTGGTACTGTCCCAAATGGTTTAAAGGCCGCCATAGTATTGAAGGCTTAGAACATATCACCGATGCAAAAGCACAAGGTAAAGGCGTGTTATTACTCGGCACCCACAGCACCTTATTAGATGCAGGCGGTTATATCTGTTCTCAATATTTTGAACCCGATGTGGTGTATCGCCCACAAAACAATCCGCTGTTGGATATGCTGATTTATCGCTGTCGTGCCACCATTTATCAACATCAAATCGATCACGATGATATGCGTGGTTTGATCCGTCGACTCAAAGATGGTGGTGCAATCTGGTATAGTCCTGATCAAGATTTTGGTTTAAAACAAGGCGTGATGGCTCCTTTCTTTGGTGTTCCAGCGGCAACCGTGACTGCTCATCGTCGTTTACTCAAAATTTCGAAAGCGGTTGCAATCCCCTTATATTTCTATCGTTATGGCGATGTTCGCAACCCAAAATATAAAGTACTGATTGAGCCAGTTGTGGACAATATGCCAAGCGAAGATGAAGTCGATGATGCGATTCGCGTGAATAAAATTATTGAAGCTCAACTCCGTATCGCACCTACGCAATGGATGTGGTTCCATCGTCGTTTTAAAACCCGTGCTGAAGGTTACGACAAAATTTATTAAGCTAAAAAAGCCGCCTCATGAATCAATGAAGCGGCTTTTTTCTAAAGCAATAACCACAATTAATTCGGGAAAATCACACCCGTACTTAAATCAAAATAAGTTGGGGTATTACTATACACTGAACCCAATTTGACATTAATGAACCAACCTAAGTTACCTTGATCTTGTAAACGGTTTTGAATCTCGCTCGGTAGATCAAGCTTATAAATCGCATCTTCTTTAAAGACTTTTGATTCAATGCTGGCTGTGCTTTCACTATCGCGTTCAAATAAATAGCCTTGTTGTAACACACCAAATCCAATCGAATTATCTTTATCAATCAAATAATAACCTTCTGCAGCTTGCTGTTTTAGCAACGCATCTAGTTTGGTTGGATTATCCTCAAAGAATCCTGCTTCCGTTTTTGGCATGTCAAAATAACGATAGCTATAGGTCCCATTATGGGCGCTGCTATTTACACAAGTTGGGATGTAATACATGTCATTCTTGGTACCATTGGTTGTGAAGTCTTCACCCGCAGAGATTAATTTACAGCCTTGTGCGCCGAGCTCATTAAATGCAGCAAGAATACTTGCTCTGGTTTTATTGGTTAAAAAGCGATTGTCATAAGTATAGGTTGCGGGCTTCTTATCATTTTTCACAAATAAATATTTATAGGTATTGCTTGGATCCTCTCTTAAGAACGACTTATAAATAAAGCCAGACTCACCTTGCTTTTTCATTTCAGCTAATTTGAGCACATATCTATTTGCGATCACATTGGTGGTGATATCAGCAATTTTATAGCTATAGGTATCGGTTGAAGCATTATTTTTTACATATAAGTTTTTAGGTTCAGGGAAATCACTATTGGCTTTTTTTACATCCAATGATGTACCCGCCAAGGCAAAACCTTGACTACCCTGCTCATTGGCTTGCGCCAAGAAATTGGCCCAAGACGCTTGATTATCGAGTAGACGATAACTTGCTGTTGCTTTACTCACAGTCGGTTTTAATAAGCTATAGCCTTCGACATTGGTACGGGTATAACAAGTGACAACTTTAGATGGATCGACTGAATCCATATAAGTTTGAATATCTTTAATATTCGCTGTTTCACTCACTGCACACATGCCATCACCTTTAAAGGCATAAGCTGAAGCAATTCCATTTGGTCGATAGCGATCACTATATTTCACTCGATTTGCCGTGGTTGTACCGCTGGTTTCAGTCGCTGCAATCTCGCTAATCAGTGCATCATCCGATGCAACATCGTAATTTTTAATGACTGCACCAGTACAATCCTCTTTTTCAAATTGACGGGTTTCAATGGTAAAGCGAACGCTGTTTTCGGACGCTTTATGTACTGTTAAATTGGTTCGTGCTCCCTTATGACAGAATCCACCCAACCATGAACCCACAAAACGATCAGCCACGACTGGAGTTGGTGTAGGAGTCGGGGTGGGCGTTGGAGTCGGGGTAGGTGTTGGGGTTGGTGTAGGCGTTGAATCTGAATCATTATCAGATCCACAGCCCACCAAGATTGCGCAAGTTACGCTAAGTGCTAGTTGAGTCCATATATTTTTCATTGCATCACCCTCTGTGTGATTTTTTCACATATTTGTGTATGTGAAAATTTAACACTTTTATGCTTGAGTGCAAATATGTTTATGCGTAAATTAATAACGAAAGGTAAAATCATTTCTTATTGATGGTTCGAAGGTATGGATGCTCAAGAAAACTTAGCAAGACAATTCAATGCCTTACCGAAAGAATGGCAGGCATGGTTAGAGGAAAATTTAGAGCGCGGTTGTGCTCCCATTGATTTAGCCAATATTCTGTTGCGTGAAGGTTTAATTGACCTAAATAAAGATTTTTCTGCTCCGATATACGCTGAAGAGCAACACTACCGAGAACTTGAACAGGCAGCAGCCACAAAACAAACCCAACTCAGCAGTACATTTACACCAGAACAAAAAAAATGGTTGGCTCAGATGCTACTGGATGGTTTAAGCAAAGCTGAGATTTATCAGTCATTGATGAAGCAAGGATTGAATGAAAACGATATTGCATTCGAATGGGTACAGTTAAAGCAACATCCTTATTTTCAAATCGCCGAAGAGCAGCACTTCCTGCTCAAAAAACGTAATTGGCTGCTGCATACTTTAGATCGTTTTGCCCGTTTAAATCCTGAATATCAGCAGATTAAGCGAATTTCAAAACCTGATTTTGCAGATTTTATCCAACAGTATTACAGCCGAAACTTACCGGTAATTTTGACTGATGCTACCCAGCATTGGCCTGCTTTACACAAATGGTCACCACAATATTTCAAACAGGCTGTCGGTACACAAGAAATTGAAGTTCAGTTCAATCGTGAGCAAGATCCTTTATTTGAACGTAACTCGATTCAACATAAAACCAAAATGCGGATGAGTGATTTTGTTGATTTAATCGAACAAACCCCACATTCCAATAATTTTTATATGACAGCGAACAATGCCAAAGCTAGCCAATCTAGTCTGGCTGCATTGTTTCAAGATATTGATCATTTTCATGGCTATACGGACCACGCCCAAGTCTATGATCGTAGCTTCATCTGGTTTGGCCCTAAAGGTGCCTTTACCCCCTTACACCATGATTTGACCAATAACTTTTTAGTACAAATTTATGGACGGAAAAAAGTCACCCTGATTCCTGCAATGCAAACACCACACCTCTATAATGATGTCGCCGTATTTAGTAAAATTGCCGATCCTCATCGTCCTGATATAGTGAAATCATTTCCAGATTTTGCCCATAGCAGCAAAATCGAATGTATCCTGAATGAGGGCGAGGCCTTATTCATTCCGCTAGGTTGGTGGCATTGTGTCGAAAGTTTAGACATTTCTATGAGTGTTTCCTTTACTCATTTCAATATCGACAATGCGGGCGCTGAATCCTTTCCTTCACTAAGCGGGCATTAAAAATTGTGTCAGCCAATGACTTAACCGAATCCGTTCTTAAGGTGTTCTAATGGTAAAACCAACAGACCAAGTCATCAACACAGCGTCATCTGAATTGAATGCACAAGGTGTGATTCCGCAAGATGCAGAAACCACGTTGGATAGCATTTACCCCATGATGCAGCATATCGCACGTTGGTTAATCCATTCAGGTGTTGGCTATACCGATTTCGTGGCTGCGCTAAAACCCATTTTTTATGAACAAGCCTTGGTTGAATTAGAACGAATCAAACAGAATAAAACCGATTCAGCAGTCAGTTTATTATCGGGACTGCATCGTAAAGATGTCAGCGCTTTTCGACAGCAAGCCAATCAAGTCACCAATGAAGCTCCTAATTTTGCCATTAGTGTTCCTGCCCGCGTCATTGCCCGCTGGATTGCCCTTGATCTGCCCCATCAAATTCCTGTTTCCGGTGAGGAAAATAGTTTTGAAGCCTTGGTTAAACATATTTCAACAGAAAAACATCCGCGCTCGATTTTGTTTGAATTACAGCGTTTAGGTGTAGTTGTTCAAATCAATCAAGAGGTCGTATTACAACAACATAGCTTTACCCCAGATAACCAAATGCAAGAAAGTAAAGCCCTGTTTTCTGCCAATCTCAGTGACCATTTGGCTGCAGGGATTGATAACTTTATCAGTGAGAAACCCTTTACCCATCTTGAACAAGCTGTGCATGCCGAAAAATTAACAGCACAATCTGTTGAGGCACTTCGACAGTTGAGTATTACACTTTGGCAAGACATGGCAAAACAACTTTTAAATGCCGCGATTCAGCATTGTGATCAAGACCAAGAAAAAGATGATGCTCATTATCAATTTCGCTTTGGTGTCTACCAGTACGATACTCAGATAAAACTACAAGTGCCTTATATTTTTAAGGATAAATAACAATGAGAAGCTTATTGCTCGCGACAGTTTCTTTCATTTCAGTGGTTGTCTTAACCGCCTGTGGAGAAAACTTTTCTGTTGCCAATGTGAGTCTAGGTGGCAGTGGCTCTGGTACACAAAAGCCATTACCTGGTGGAGGAAATCCACCTGTCACTGGCGATAAAGGTAAAGATGATGAGGAGGAAGATCAATATGATTATTTTGTTACCTTCCCTAATGCCGTAAATGATGAATGTACTGGAATACAACGTAGTATATATTTCATTGATGCTGGGACTAAGTATCCTCAGATAGCTGGTGCTCAGCAAAGTAGTCCCTCACAAACCGTTCAAATCAATATTAAGAATACAACGCCGAATTATATATTTGAAAAAATTCCTCAATGTCATCAAGTAGAATTTTGGGCAATGTCAGGGAAATTACATTTCCTTCCTGATCAATATTTAAGATGTTCTGCAGAGCAATATACTGTGCAGGTTTTACAACCTTATGAAGTTAAAACCTATGAGTTTGACTTTAAAATTCCACAAGGTGATGACATTTTATTAGTTCGGTACCCAACACAATACACATCTAATTTGCCCGATGCCCAAACCCATTGGAGCAGTTGCCCAACCTTAGACATTCATCTTCCAGTCACCCAACAGCTGATCCCTAAATCGGGCGAAAAATTACCACCATCAAAACCAGAACAAAGCGAACCACCCTCTGGCAGAAAGCCACAACAATAAGCTGTATACAATCGGGCTAAAAAATTAAAACCCGAGTTCTGCATCCTGCAAAACTCGGGCAAATGAGGTTGTGCTTTCAAACTACTTTTATTATCCTGCGTCCATCGCATGCATCATATCCATGATGACTTTTCCATCTCAGCGTTGCTATCCTTAAGCGGAAATCCATTCCTGCGTCCTTGTGCTGATGTATTTAGAATAAACCTTTTAACGATGTAGCACTATTCGTTGCAGACTTAAATCTATGTACGAAATAACGTACATTGATTAGGTAAACTTTAAAATCAGCCAATTGCACGCACATCTTCTCGCTGAATCAGTTTTCCATTTGTTGTTTATGTGGTTGAGCTAAAGGATCTGTCACCTGCTTCTCCTCTTGCTCCGCCTTTTCGATTCCATCTTGTATGGCTTCCTGAGCCTCCTGCTCATCCTCAGCGGTCTGTTGCAACGATTGTTGCTGCTGTTCAAACACCCGTCCTGTTTGTAAGACCACATACACCGGAAAATGATCTGAACCAATATGTGGCAGGCGTTTCATATCGACCAAACCAAAATCGGTACTATGAAAGATATGATCCAATGACCAGCGTAACAGCGGATAATCCGCATGGAAGGTATTCATAAAATAGCGCCCGACTCGAGGATCAAGCAAGCCACTAATCCGCTGAAATAAACGTGTGGTTCTTGACCATGCCACATCATTCAAATCCCCCATCACGATACAGCTCTGATCAATATCTTCAATCTGATCACCCACAATCAGTAATTCTGCATCTCTTAAGGTCGAATCTTTGGCCTCTGTCGGACTCGGTGGTTTAGGGTGCAAACAATACAACTGCACTTGCACGCCTGATGGCAAAGTCACTGCAGTATGAATCGATGGAATTTCATCACTCAAAATAAATTTAACTTCGGTGTCGTTTAAGGGCAAACGACTATAAAGATGCATACCATATAGGTTCTCTAAGGGTACTGCCACACGGAAAGGATAATCGTCTTCAATTGGGCTCAGCGCTTGCTGCCATTCAGCATTCGACTCCAGCGTAAGTACCAAATCTGGCTTTAAAATTTCAATCTGTTCAAGTAACAGATGATATTTGTGATTAGGTGTCAGTACATTTGCCACCAATAAGGAAATTTGTTGCTCTGGATTGAGTTGCGCCTTTTTGACTTTTTTGACTTGCTTGCGCCATAACGGCGTATAAGGCAACACCATTTTAAGCTGATAGGCTATCGCTGCAACCAGCCCAAGAAAGAGCAGTTCAGTACTCAAGGTCCAATCGGAAAGCACAAATAGCATCGCAAAAAATGTGATGATCCCGAGTGCTAATATTTGTAATCTCGGAAAGTCTGCACCCCGAAACCACCATTCATCTCTGGGGATCAAAGACCAAAATGAAAGCCATATCACCAGTGCTGCGCAAATCTGAATCCATATCATGTTCATTTTTCTCTTTGGGGTAGCATAGATTTACAATAAAGTTTTCGCTTTATCAATTTTCTATCTAATATAAACAAGATATTCCACTCAATAAACGCACTGTTTTATTTCAGTAAAGCTTGCAGTTGTGGGCACTTTTGATACACTCAAACCCCTTTAAATTTTTTTACATACCGAGGCACAATGACATGAAAGTAGGTCTGGTCGGTTGGCGTGGGATGGTTGGTTCTGTCCTGATGCAACGTATGGTTGAAGAGAATGATTTTGCTCATATCGAGCCATTCTATTTCTCTACCAGTAATGCAGGTGGCGAAGCACCTTCATTTGGTGGTAAGACTGCCCCAGCACTTATGGATGCAACAGACATTAACAGTCTGAAGCAAATGGATGTCATTTTAACCTGCCAAGGTGGTGATTATACCTCTGAAGTTTTCCCAAAGCTTAAAGCTGAAGGTTGGGATGGCTATTGGATTGATGCCGCATCTACGCTGCGTATGGCAGATGACGCAATCATCGTTCTTGATCCAGTCAACTTAAACGTGATCAAAGATGGTTTGGTCAACGGTACTAAAACTTTCGTTGGCGGTAACTGTACCGTTTCATTGATGTTGATGGGCTTAGGTTCACTGTTCCAAAATAATTTAGTGGAATGGGCGACTTCAATGACCTATCAAGCAGCGTCTGGTGCGGGTGCGCAGAACATGCGTGAACTGATCACAGGTATGGGTTATTTGTATAACAATACTAAAACCTTATTGGATGACCCTAAATCTGCAATTCTTGATATTGACCGTCAAATCGCAGAATTACAACGTGGCGAGGGCTTCCCGAAAGCAAACTTTGGCGTGCCATTGGCGGGTTCATTGATTCCGTATATCGACAAACAACTCGAAAGCGGTCAATCGAAAGAAGAATGGAAAGGTCAGGTTGAAACCAACAAGATTTTAGGTAATCAACAAATCGTTCCAATTGATGGTCACTGTGTGCGTATTGGTGCAATGCGTTGCCACTCTCAAGCAATCACATTGAAATTGAAAAAAGATGTGCCACTTGATGAAATCGAAGACATGATTCGCAACTCTAGCCAATGGGCAAAAGTCGTTCCGAATACTCGTGAAGCCTCTATGACAGATCTTACCCCTGTTGCAGTCACAGGTACTTTAACTGTTCCTGTTGGCCGTTTACGTAAGCTCAATATGGGTAAAGAATATCTTGGTGCATTTACTGTTGGTGACCAACTGCTTTGGGGTGCTGCCGAGCCATTACGCCGTATGCTTCGTATTCTGGTGGAATACAAGAACGCTTAAGCAAAAATTCCTAAAAATCAAAAGCCGATCACATTTGATCGGCTTTTTTCTTGCGACGAAAGATGAATAATTTACAATTCATTTACATCACGGTAATGTATACTTTTTCCAGACCATAACATCACTTTTTCATGGATCGAGATGACTGTTTATAACAAATTAAAAATTGCCATTTTAGCCATCATTTCTTCGCAACACCTTTATGCAATTACGCTTGATCCAATTCAAATCCAGTCTGCGCCTGGTGAACTTCTTTATGCCGAAATGAGTTTCCACCAAGCCGATGCCAATTCTAAATTAGACGTCAGTTTGGCAACACCTGAAGATTTATTGATGCTTGGCGCTGCGCATCAGCCCCCTGCTAATCTTAATTTTTTTACACGCCGTAATAATCAAGGTGAAGGCGTGATTGTGATCACTTCATCACGCCCCATGACCGATGCTGAACTGAATATTATTTTAAAAATTCAGGAAGGTGGCGCATCTCATTTAAAGCATATTCGCCAACCTATGCGCCAAGTCGCGAAAGCACCTCTAGCGAAGAATGCCAATGAAAAATCACTCACACCCAAGTTTATTGTCAGTGAAAAAGATATCGCTTTAAACCTACCTGAAAGCACACGCTTTAATGCTACAAATGCAAATTCACAAGGGCAAAACTTAAAACAAGAAACACTCCTGAATGCGCCATTTACCCTTCCACCTGTGTTAGAAACATCAAAGCCAAGTACGACAACAACAGCTGCCAGTGCAGTTTCAATCGCTCCCCCCGTGAAAGTAGAAACAACCGCGGCAGTGGCGAGCTCCGTGCCACAGCCAGTAACACCTATCGCAGAAAAAGTACCACAGCAGCCAAAAACAGTGCCTGTCAAACAGGAAAGTACTCAAACTGTGAATACGGCCGCTACCAAGCAAAGTACTGCATTGGATGAGGAACTCAAAGTAACTGAGCTTAAACCGATTGAAACCAAAGAAAAAGCGAAAACACCTGATCCAGTGAAAGAGACAGCCCAAGCGGCCAAAAAGAAGCTCCCGACAAAAGCAGCAGCAAACGATGACAAAGCCCAACAGCATGTGGTGCAACGTAATGAATCCTTATGGAGTATTGCACAACATATTGCAGGGCAAACGCAGCAGCCTGTTGCTCAGGTCATGAATCAAATCAAAGCACAAAATGAACATGCCTTTATTGGGGGGAACGCCAACCGCCTTAGGCAGGGCTCACATTTAAACTTTAATCTTACTGCCACATCTACACAGCAGAATAAGAACACCAATCAAATTGCGGCACAAACACAGCGTCCAGCCGTAGGAAAAGCCAAATATCGGTTACAACAAGCTGAAATGTCTCTGGTGGCTGAGAGTAATCAAGATTCCAGTACTGGAAGTGCCAAAAAAGACACATTACAGCAAAAAACCAGTGCCGATTTATCATTAAAAGTTATGACAGCACGAGAAAAAACCGTTACATTACAAAGAAACGTAACACAGTTAGAATTGGCACTACGTCAGAAGGAACAACGTATTCAGCTGTTAAATGCTCGACTTGCTGAACTGCAAGATCAGTTGAAGGCGCAACAGGACACTAAAAAGCCAACACGCTAGGTTACGAGAATATTCTCATAAATTTGCATAAAAGCGGCTCTATCTTTAAGGGGTATAGATCATGTCAACTATAATCATTGTACTGCTCGTCATTGTACTGATTGTAGCTATCGTTTTAAAAAAACGTGAAAGCAATCAAGCCAATACTGCATCTAAAAAAGGTGCAAGCAAAACGACAAAAAAAGCAGCGACACGATCTGCTTCACGAACCACGCTCGTACGTGAAGAACAAGAGCCAGCAGCACTTCCAACGACTACAGCAATTTCTGAAAGCTTACGTCAAAAACTTGAACAACAAATTCAAAGTGGTAACTTTCAGTCTGCCGAGGCACAAATCAATCAAGCTTTAAAACAAGACAATTCTCAACATGAATTGTATTTGTTTTTACTGGATATTCATTTAAAGCAAAAAGATGATTTGGCGATTGATCAATTGATCAAACATATTCATGCCTTAAAACTGGAAGATATTGCACAAGCAGCAGAAGCGAAGCATCGTGAATACGAGCAGAATAAACAGCCTGATTCGATTGAATTTAATTTAGCATCACATAGTTTTCAGCAAACACCTACATCTGAGCCACAGCTTCAAAACAATGCTGCTGACTTTGATGCTTTAGTCCAAACACCAGCTGCGCAATCATTTGATGACTTACAATCAGAATATGCTGCACCGACAGAAGAAGCAAAGCCTGTAGAAGCTGCACCTGAAGTTCAACCATTAGACTTTAATTTCTCCTTTGAACAGAAGCCTGCTGATGAAGCCGTGCCTGCACAGTCTCCAGTTGAAATATCTGAGAGTAAAGAACAGCAGCCACTTGAGTTTTCGTTTAACTTAGAACCAACAGCACCAAGCATTGAAGAAGCAAAAACTGAAGACCTAAAACCTGAGCTTGACTTTAACTTTACTTCTTTAGAGCTTGCATCTCAGCCCGTTGCAGAAAAAGCACCTGTAGAAGAAGCAACACCCAGCTTAGATTTTAATTTTGAACCTACCATAGAAAAAACTGAACAACCTGCACCACTTGAAACCACAACGTTTTCATTTGACATTGCAGAACCAGCTGTAGTTGAAACACAACCTGAATTGATCACGCCTGCGGCAGCGATTACAGTTCATGACCCATTGGCCCAGTCTTTCCCAGACCTGCAACAGCTTGATGAAGCACAGCTGAATTTAGAGCTTGCAGAGCAGTATATTGAACTGGGTGCCTATGATTCTGCCCGTGAGTTGTTAAAAAACAATCAGGCATTGAATGCAGAACAACAACAACGTTCAGAAAATTTACTGAATAAAATAGCTTCCTGAATTTGATCAGTCTAATATAAGCAGTCTCTCAGGCTGCTTTTTTTATGATGAAAACAATCGCTTTAATTTATATGGGTGGGACGTTTGGTTGTATTGGTGAACCCTTGATACCAATGCCTGAACAGGATTTTTTACCTTTATTAGCGAAGGTGATTCCACCACATTTGCAGGTTGAATGTTTCGCTGCCCCTAGCATTAAAGACAGCAGCGCCTGTACCGCAACCGATTGGTTGAAGTTGGTACAACAAATCCAACAATTACAACTCAATAGCTTTCAGCATTTTGTCATTATTCATGGGACGGATACACTGAGTTATGCTGCGGCAACACTGGCACGTTTTTTAGGCCATTCTTGCCACGCCATCATTACGGGCAGCCAATACCCATTATTGAATATTGAAGGCAATGATACCCGCGAATTCACCGATGCAATTGGCAACCTGTATTTAGCACTGGAGCAAGTGCTTACCTTGCCAAGTGGTGTTTATCTTGCCTTCCATGAACAAGTCTTTCATGCACAAAGCACTTTAAAAGCCCATACCACTGAATTAGATGCCTTTGTTGGCATCAAAGCAGACCAGAGCTGTAATACTACAGCAGATGCTTTTATTGTCCAAAATGAACAGATTGAGCAAGCCGCTCAACTTAGTGTTTTGAATTTGATGTTACAGCCGATTGCCAAACAACAACTTATTGTGCAGTTAAAAAATCTTCTAGTTAACCCACCTCACTTTTTGGTGCTACAAGGCTTTGGTACAGGTAATATTGCGGTAAATGATGAAATTCTCGCGATTTTTGAACAACTTTATCAAAAACAATGTTTACCGATTATCAGCACTCAAGTGACCTTTGGGCAACTTGATCAACGCTATGCGGTCAGCTCATGGATTCAATCTGCCAAAGTTTTAGTCAATGATTGTCATAGCCATGCCGATTTATATGCAAAAGTCTTGCAAATGTATTTAAAATATCCGACCCACGAACAATGGTTCGAACATTGGCATCAACATTAATTCTGAGGTTAGAACATGCAACGTTATGCAATCGGTATTGAATTTTGCGGTACTCAATACCGTGGTTGGCAAACCCAACAGGCTGGCGTTATCACTGTTCAGGAAACCATAGAAAAAGTGCTGAGTCGTATTGCCAATCAGCCAATTATGTTACATGGTGCTGGACGAACGGATGCAGGTGTACATGCGACCAATATGGTGGCACATTTCGACACCGAAGCCATTCGCCCAGAACAAGGCTGGATTCGTGGTGCCAATAGTCAATTGCCCAAAGACATTTCAATCCAGTGGATTAAATGTATGGATGAAAATTTCCATGCACGTTTTAAAGCGGTGGCTCGTCGTTATCGCTATGTGGTGTATAACGCCCCGACTCGCCCTGCCTTGTTATATAAACAGGTCACCCATCTTTATCAAAAGCTTGATGTGCAAAAGATGATTACTGCCGCTGCAAAATTCGAGGGTACGCATAATTTTGAGACTTTTCGTGCTGCAGCCTGTCAATCCAATCAACCTGTACGTCATGTAAAACACTGTCGCTTATTCGAACATGGCCGTTATCTGGTCTTAGATATTCAAGCGGATGGTTTCTTGCACCATATGGTCCGTAATATCATGGGTTGCCTGCTTGAAATTGGGCAAGGTCAGTATGAAATCGACCATATTGATACCATGTTTGCCGCAGAAGATCGTACTGCTGCTGGCATTACTGCCCCACCTGATGGTCTATACTTTATTCAATCTTATTACCCAGATGAATTTGACTTACCGCAGTTGCCTTTAGGTCCACACTGGTTGAATTTAGCTGAATAATAAAAAAGCCTTATCGCAGTGATAAGGCTTTTTTATTCGGAATCAATTAACGTTGTTTACGCTTGCGATATTCAACTGGCGTTTCATTGGTCCAACGCTTAAAGGCACGATAGAAGGTACTTGGTTCAGAGAAACCCGTTAAATACACAATCCGCTCGACACTTTCATTGGTATTCGCCAACAGCTTTTTCGCCAAACGGCAACGATAATCCGAAAGAATTTGCTGGAAACTGGTATTGGCCTCACTGAGTTGGGTTCTTAAACGGCGCGGCGTGATATTCAACTGTGCCGCTACCGTCTCTAGAGTCGTTTCACCACTTTCAAGGGTTGAGCCAATGGCACGGCGGACTTCACCAACCAGATCGTAACGCGCCAGTTCTTGTAATTTCTCAATCGCCAATTGCTCATGCAATTGTAATAATTCAGGCTCTGCTTGCCATAACGGATAATCCAGTACGGCCGCATCAAAATAAAGGCGGGTTTCTTTTTGCCCCAAGCTCACTGGGCAGCCATAGACTCTAAAGTATTCGTCATCAGCAGCGCCCTCATTGAAGTTAAAATCAATATAAATCGGGTGAAACTGACCTTCGGTAATAAATTTAAAGAAACGTAAAATGCCTGACATGGCACATTCAGAGAAATGACGGTTGACCAAATTATCTGGCCAATACTGTTCACCATTGCTCAAGTAACAGCGACCATCTTCAATCACCAGTTTGGCATCGAAAGCATCACTGATCAGGCGTTGATAAGCCAAGGCACGCTTTAAGCCTTCGCCAAAGGTTTCACTACTAATAAATAAATGTTCAATCACTTGCCCACGATAAAGTGGTAGATGTTCACCGAGATGAAGCCCGATATCAGGATCGTTACTCACATCCTGTGCAGCGATCCAGAACGCATTTTGTGCACTTAGCGGCGTTCTTGCATTGGTATCCACTTGATTTAATGCCACGCCGGCCTTTGTTAAAATCTCTTCAGTTGGTAATCCTGCTTTACGAATTGCCTGATAACCAAAGCGCAATACAACTGATGCATCTGTTAGCTGACCCACGCTGTGCCCTTCCCTGTAGATACGTTATTATGACAATGAACAACAATTTTAGATTAACGTTGATTGACCAAACTGACAACAATATTCTGCTTATTTTGTTAAAAAAAATCGCGAATTGTCTGACAGTTTCTTTCGGTTAATATCTGACAGCCTCTAACAGACTTGATCTTGTAAATTTTAAATAAATTGACTATAATTTGCGCCTTCCCAATTTGATCTCAGGTAGGCTATGGCCAATAAAGAGGAACTCATTGAGTTCGAAGGCGTTGTCACCGAAACGCTTCCTAATACGATGTTCCGTGTACGTTTAGAAAACGGTCACGAAGTTATTGCTCACATTTCTGGTAAAATGCGTAAACACTATATCCGTATTTTGACAGGTGACAGTGTTAAAGTTGAAATGACACCTTATGATTTGACTAAGGGTCGTATCACTTATCGTGCACGCTAAGTCAGATTAGTGAATGCAAAAAAGCCACATCATGTGGCTTTTTTTATTGCTCAAACGAAAGCTTATTCACTGAGGCGTGTCGTTTTACAGCCCACTGTCTGACATTCACGGATACGCTCTTGCAGCCAGTTGTTGCGTTCTTGCGTTGCATTCAATTGGCATTGCACATAAACCGTACTTTTCGAATCATCACTACATTCTGCATCACGATGGCGAATCCACGCCAGTTGTGATTTTTTTAAAATTTTTTGTTGTGTATCGCTCAGTTGTTTGCGTAATTGCTGATAGTTTTTATTTAAGTCAGCATCTGCACTGGCAAAAATTTTATTGGTACAGTAGATATCATCATAAGTATTACGGGCATTTTCGCAGTTATCCGCATAGCTCAATGTCGCCATTGCCCCACAGATCAAGCCAAATATTATTTTGCGCATGAAGTTGTCCAAATCGCTTAATTATCATCATTATCTAAACATATTTTGCTGGGCTTGAACATTGTCCAAAAGTAGACAAGATTGTATCTTTTTAGCAATTCACATAAATGCTCTCGACACTCCTGCACTTTTGCCATTGAATAAAAAAAGATCAAAAAGATAAAGGATGATCATAATGAAAAATTATAAGTACCTGTTGTTCAGTACGCTTCTCGGTTTACAAGCTTGTGTAACATCAAACCAGCCAAATATTAGTCTACCCGACTATCTAAAGCCGTTTATTGGGCAATCTGCGCAGACCATCCAGCAACAGCTCGACTTAAAACCCTTAGGTTTCCAAACACTGGCCCAACCGGTTAAGCAAAATAATCAACTGATTTATACCGTGATTCGTCCTATCCGTATCCCGATTCCGATTGCACAATCAACCGAACTTGGCGCTCAGAATATTCCGATTCAAACTGCTGGCAATGCAGGCAGTGCTTATGATCTAAACTTAAAATGCCATATTATTTTTGAGCTGGATCAACAACAAATTGCACAATCTATTCGTTATGAAGGTAAGGCCTGCTGATTTATCAAATAAAAAAACGCAGCTCATGCTGCGTTTTTTTATAGCCTGCAAGGCTTAGTTTAATGCTGTAACTACAGCCTCACCCATCGCATCAGTACCGACCTTGTTCATGCCTTCCGACATAATATCGGCAGTACGTAAACCTTGGTCTAACACCTGACCGACCGCATCTTCAATTGCTTTCGCAGCTGTTTCTTCACGGAAGGTATAGCGCAACATCATTGCTACTGAAAGCACTGTTGCCAATGGATTGGCAATATTCTGACCTGCAATATCTGGCGCTGAACCATGACATGGTTCATACATACCTTTGCCATTCTCATCTAAAGAGGCAGATGGCAACATACCAATTGAACCCGTCAACATCGCTGCTTCGTCAGAGAGGATATCACCGAACAAATTACCTGTGACAATCACATCAAATTGCTTCGGTGCGCGTACCAACTGCATTGCTGCGTTATCTACATACATATGCGACAACTGAATATTTGAATACTGTGCTTGCTGCAAGTCAGTGACGGTTTGTTTCCACAATTCCGTTACTTCAAGTACATTGGCTTTATCCACCGAACAGACCTTGCCACCACGTAATCCAGCCAACTCAAAAGCAACTTTGGCGATGCGTTTGATTTCACTTTCTGAATAGACGTCAGTGTTATAACCCTGCTTTTCACCATTTTCGAGTTCACGAATACCACGTGGCTGACCAAAATAGATCCCACCCGTTAACTCACGAACAATGAGAATATCAAGACCGGCAACGATTTCAGGTTTTAAGCTAGATGCATCTGCCAATTGTGGATACAAAATCGCAGGACGTAAGTTGGCGAATAAATTGAGTTCACTTCGAATTTTTAACAAGCCACGTTCAGGGCGAATTGAACGCTCAATGCTATCCCACTTCGGACCACCAACTGCACCTAATAAAATTGCATCGGCTTTTTTCGCCTGTTCACTGGTCACTGTTGGGTACGGTTCGCCGTGTGCATCAATTGCAGAACCACCGAGCAAACCATGTTCCCATGTCAAACCTAAATTAAATTTATCATTGACCTTGGTTAAAACCTTTTCAGCAGCTGCTACGATTTCAGGACCAATGCCATCACCCGCTAAAATTAAAATATGCTTCGACATTTATTTTTCCAATTTTCCTATGTGCAGCGATAACACTGCGAGCCTATTAAACCTTTTTCTCAACAAACTCACCAAGACCTGTACTGACGTCAAATGGACGACAGAAACGGCGAATGGTGTGTTGCTCTTGCTGTAAATCTACACACAATGGATCAGGTACAGAAACATTAAGTAAACTGCCTGAACGACGTGTTCGGTCTCGGTACATTTTAAAGGTATAGCGCACATGCGGTTTAAATGCATGAATCACATGGAAAGTTTCAGAACGATCAGGAGAAATCGGATAGAAACGAATGACGACTTCATATTGCTTGGCTGGTACACTTAAATAGACCTGCTGTTTGCGGCTAAATACTGAACCATGTAAGCGTACAATGCCGCGTTCCATCGCCTGTTGGCTAATCCGATGAGTTTTTGCATCAATGACCGCAATGTCACCAATTCGCTCAAACTCACAATTCTCAACACCTGAACAATATAAAGTTGTGTTGTCCGCCTTAGTTTCCAATGTGTTCTGTGCAATACGAACCTGATCCACCACATTGGGTGCATTTTGACACGCAGTCAAAGTCATCGTAGCGCCTAGACACAGTAAAATACTGCGAGCGAGTCTTCTTTTCATTATTCAAGCCCAGTCCTCATGTCTTGTTAACATGTAAGCAAAATATTATCCGCTAGCATGTTAACAAGAGTTCAATCTCTGCGCTATGCCTATGTTAAAAATGTCTAAAACCCAATCTTGTTTCTTGCACCCAAACTTATGCTTGGATGTCTTGAAACACCCAAGGACGTGCTTGTTTCGCCTTAGCTTCAAAAGCACGAATATCATCTGCCACTTGTAAAGTTAAGCCAATATCATCCAAACCATTCAATAAGCAATGTTTACGGAATGGATCAATTTCAAATTTAAATGCTTCACCTGCAGGCGTACGTACTTCCTGAGCTTCTAAATCAATCGTAAGTTGATAACCCTCATTCTCAGCACATTCCTTGAACAATTGATCCACAATCTGTTCAGATAAAATCACAGGTAACATGCCATTTTTAAAGCAGTTATTAAAGAAAATATCGGCAAAGCTCGGCGCAATGACAGTACGGAAGCCATATTCATTCAATGCCCATGGCGCATGCTCACGGCTTGAACCACAACCAAAGTTAGTGCGTGCCAATAAGATAGTTGAACCTTGATAGCGCGGTTGATTTAACACGAAGTCAGGATTCTTTGGGCGCTTGCTAATGTCTTGACCTAAGAAGCCTTCATCCAAATAGCGTAACTCATCAAATAAGTTATCACCGAATCCCGTACGTTTAATCGATTTCAAAAACTGTTTTGGAATGATTAAATCGGTATCGACATTGGCACGGTCTAAAGGCCCAACAATACCTTGTTCTACAGTATATTTTTCCATGATATTGCTCCCTTAGAATGAACGAACGTCAACAAAATGGCCTGCAATTGCAGCTGCCGCTGCCATCGCTGGACTCACTAAATGCGTCCGCCCACCATTGCCCTGACGACCCTCAAAGTTACGATTCGAGGTTGAAGCACAATGTTCACCGGGTTGTAACTTGTCAGCATTCATCGCCAAACACATTGAACAGCCTGGTTCACGCCATTCAAAACCTGCTGCCAAGAAAATTTGATCTAAACCTTCTTGTTCGGCTTGCTGTTTCACCAAACCAGAACCAGGAACAATCATTGCTTGCTTAATACTTGAAGCAACCGTACGCCCCTTCACAACATCTGCAGCAGCTCGGATATCTTCAATACGTGAGTTAGTACATGAGCCAATGAAAACACGATCTAACTGAATATCAGCCAAAGCTTGACCAGCAGTTAAGCCCATATATTGATAAGCACGGGTCCAGTCATTGCGTTGTACATCATCTTTGGCTTGTTCTAAGGTTGGTACTGCCTGTGAAACAGGAATGACCATTTCTGGAGAAGTTCCCCAAGACACTTGTGGCTCAATCTCTGCGCCATTCAATACCACTACAGCATCAAATACAGCATCTTCGTCTGAATGTAAGGTATTCCAGTATTCAACCGCTTGATCCCACTGTTCACCTTTTGGTGCATAGTTACGGTCTTTTACATAGGCAATGGTTTTGTCATCGACTGCAACCATACCAACACGAGCACCCGCTTCGATCGCCATATTACATACGGTCATACGACCTTCAATCGACATATCACGGAACACTTGGCCGCCAAACTCGATGGCATAACCTGTACCACCCGCAGTCCCAATCTTGCCAATAATGGCTAACACCACATCTTTTGAAGTGACGCCAGTACCTAATACGCCATCAACACGAACCAACATGTTCTTCGATTTTTTCTGTACTAAACATTGTGTTGCCAACACATGCTCAACTTCCGACGTTCCGATACCATGTGCCAAACAGCCAAAAGCACCATGCGTTGCGGTATGCGAGTCACCACAGACCACGGTCATGCCCGGCAAAGTTAAACCTTGTTCTGGACCAACCACATGGGCAATCCCTTGACGGATATCATTAATCCCAAACTCAACGATATTAAAGGTTTTACAGTTATCATCTAAGGTTTGAACCTGAATACGAGAGGTATCATCTTCAATCCCGGCAATGCCCTGTTCGCGCTCTTTTTTAGAAGTTGGCACGTTATGGTCAGGTGTTGCAACGTTAGCACTTAAACGCCAAGGTTGACGATCAGCAAGCTGTAAGCCTTCAAACGCTTGAGGGCTAGTCACTTCATGTAATAAATGGCGATCAATATAAATTAAGCTCGAACCATCATCGCGTTGTTTTACTAAATGGTCATCCCATAATTTGTCATATAAGGTCTTGCCTGCCATGTCGTCGCCCTCCATCGTGCTTGCCATTGGTCTGGGTATTTTTCATCTTGGATTGATTATAGCAATCGCTTCACATAAATCTAATTTATCATTTTTATAAATTAACAAACTTTTAGGAATGATAAATTTAAATTTTCGATCTTGATCATCTCATTAAATGAAAAAAATTTAAATCATCTTAGCTGAGCAGATTTCATACGTACTCTGGCTTTGAACTACTTATTTAAATAAATCATTTCACGATTTATAAATCCAATCGTCCTAAATTGAAATTTCTTTTTTACATTTTATTCGATAATGATTATTATTTACATTAATAGAGCTTCTTAAGGGCATCCCCATGACTCGTATTCAAAAATTTGTACATAACAATCGTCGAACTTTTAAAAAAACTTTAAGTTATTATATTGTGCATATTAGTGTTGCAATGATGGTTGCTTATGTGATCACAGGAAACTTCTGGATTGCAGCAACCTTAAGTCTGCTTGAACCAACCGTACAAGCATTTGCTTTTTTCTTTCATGAGAAAATTTGGAATCATTTCGAATTTAAATTAAATAAAGATACTCAACAGCTTTAAAATTTCTTTGGATACTCTTGTATGAATCTCGCTGCTTTTGAAGCATTTGTTAAAGTCATGGAAACCGGTTCAATTTCTATCGCAGCAGAACAATTATTTATTACCCAACCCGCAGTCACGAAGCGGATTCATAGCCTAGAAGACTACTTCGGGGTCAAACTGTTTGAATCTGCCGGCCGGGGCATTCAACCTACTCATGCCGCACATTCTCTATTACCTAAAGTCCGAACTTGGCTGAATGAATTAGGGGAAATTCATCATACCTTGAGTCATGAACAAGCACAGGTACAAGGCCGTTTAAAGATTGGCACCAGTCATCATATCGGTTTGCATCATTTGGCTGAACCGCTGAAAAACTTTGTGCAGCATTATCCTCAAGTGACCTTGGATGTGCATTTTGTCGATTCAGAACAAGCCCATGAACTGGTTTTGGCCGGTGAGCTGGAACTGGCATTTTTAACCTTACCGCCAGCTGGGGATGATCGCCTGAATTATGTGACCATCTGGAATGATCCATTGGTGTTTGTGGCTGCGCCCTTCCACCCTTTGGCACAGCAACCCCAACTCAAACTTGAAGACCTGATTAGCTACCCAAGTTTGTTACCTGCTGCACAAACCTATACCAGTCAGATCACTTTGTCTGAATTTGAGCGGAATGGCTTAAAACCGAAAATCACGATGAGCAACAACCCTTTGGAATCCATTCGAATGTTGGTCTCAATTGGTCTCGGCTGGTCAGTGTTGCCAAAAACCTTAGTCAATCAGGATTTAAAACAGCTCGATTTAAAACTGGATATGCAGCGTCAACTCGGTATGGTTTGGCATCCTGCACGAATTCAGTCTAAAGCGGCTGAGGAATTGATCCGTATGATGCATGTCGGTTAATCTCAGGATTAGTCTCCCCCACCGCCACCACAACTGCTGCAACTACTACAGCTATTGCTACTACTGCTGCAACTTGAAGAGGATGACGAAGATTGTGCCTGCATATATTGCGCATAATCCTTGGTCATCAATTCTAAATTAAAATACTGCCCATCCTGCCAGTTTAAGACCTGATCAATGGCAAATAGTCTCGGTAACAACGTGGTATTTCTTGGCTGATAGGCATGTAAACCACAACTGTTTCGCCACGCCGCAAATAACTGCTGTGTTTGCTGCGTGGACGTTGTACTGGCATCATAGGGACTATGATGTAACTGCCGACCGAGTATCTGTTCACATAAATCTTGGTACTGCTTTGGAAATTCCAGCATGACATGCCATAACGAATCAACTGCATGCGAAGGCATGGCATAGGCCTGTTTTTGCATAACATGTAATGCCAAATAATCCTTAAATCCAGCTTCGATCAATTGCCGTTGTTTTAGCCCCAGTTCAGGATAATAGAATCTGAATTTGTTCCAAAAAATCGGATCGAATTTGAATTGCTCAATCTTTTGTAATTTTTTAGATTTAGAACGCGCAAGCAAGGCAAGATTCAGCACTATCACTGCCCACACAAAGGGCAAAATGACCCATGCGGTAAAAAACTGTTGCTGCCAACTGTACATTAAGATCAAGACGAAGAGCGGGAGCGCGATCCATCGTATTTTCATCATGGGCTGTTGTCGTTTTAATTGCAGTAATGCATCGATTGAAATAGAAGTCTGTGCTTCCTGATTTATTTTTATTTTCATACAGTGATCTTAAAAATAAATGATGACATTAATATGACAAAAAAAACCTCCCAATAGGGAGGTTTAATCAAGATTATTTGATCTGCAATAAATGGCGAATTTGCTGCGCCATTTGCTGAACATCCAAGAGGTGGTGTGGAATCGTCATCGACAATAATTGATCTGAGCGGTGACGGCGATCAACCTCAAGCATGACATGGGTTTGGTGTGGTTCAGCCACAAAAGATACTTCCACTTCATTGAAACCACTGAATAGGCTCGAAGAGACAAATTCAAGTTCTTGGTAGCAGCCAATGGTCGATCTAAAATTATGCGCAGTCAGTTGGCCTTTTTCCACATCCACGCTGGATAATACAAATCCACATTGCTGCATGGCTTGTAAAAACATTTGCATGGCTGGTGTTGGCAGGACACTTAAATAGTCACGATCCGTTGCGTCCACGCCCCAATCTACATCCAGACGGGTATTGATCCAGACCCGTGTTCCATTACGGCGGCAAGAAACTTCGGTGATTGGGGTTTCATGCGGTATTTCCATGGTGAAAGGAACATTGTGCGATTGATTTGCCGGCAATGAAAAATTAGAACTGATTAACCATTGATCCAACACCAAAGGCTGATTAAATTCATGATCGCCCGACTCTACCTCCGCCATGGTCATTAATTGCAGATAGAGGCCTTTAATTTCTTTATCGGTTGAGCCACCTTTAAAGTTAATCTCACCACGTAGTGTCTCCCCTGCTTGCAAGGTTGAATTAAACAAACGGGTTTCAAGCGTGACACCTTGCAGGCCCAAGCCTGACATAATTTTGCTAAACATTTTGTCTTTTTTCTCTCAAATCATCACTATTTTATGTCTGTACTCACAGACCTATTATTAAAGGGCGTCATCGCCAGCGAGCTGAATCTGACCATCGCTTACCGCGTTCATGAATTGCTGGTAGTCATTTAAATTACGCTCAGCTGACTGAGTCGCATAATTCTGTAAAACCTCAACGATCGTACTGCCTTCACCTAAATACCCCATCAATACATCAGCATTGCCGGCTTTGGCATGCGCATGGGCTAAAGCGAGGCCGCAACTTTCCGCATATTCATAGAAATATTCATCATCCATATCGGCAAGATCGACCGAAATTTTCATATCTCGTAACTGACGGACATGAAAATCTTGTTTCAAGCTGGAAAAACCCAAGAAGATATCGCTGGCCGCTTGCATCAATTGCTGACCATGAATCACCCGCTCGCCTTCATGCGCAACCTTATCTTTAAACAGCGGACTGAGAATTGAAGGATTGGCTTCCTTCATTTGTAAGATCAGCGGTTCACGGTCTGCATCTTCAAATAAGGCAATTGCTGAGCGGGTTCCAACACTGCCAACCCCCACCACTTTGAGTGCCACATCGGTCCGCTGATAACGATCAAACAATACCTGTCGGTCATATTTCAATGAGTTACGATAGCGTTGAAAAAACTCATCGACTTGCTCAGCAAATGGTTCATCCGCTTTGGGGTGCCACAGTAAAGGGGCATCATCAATAAAGTGTCTAAACCCGGTTGCATCATCTTGTTGGGTCAACTTGGGTAATACCGAATGCGCATTGCGCTTTTGGGCTGAATCTAGATGCTTGGCACGTTTCTTTCTGAGTTTTCGGCATTCGGTATTTTCTAATAAAGTAGTGGCATCGACCTTTTCATACCAAACTTGCAATGGGGACAAGGCCATATTTTCAAGCAAGTGTTTGCGGTAGCTATTCAGCATGGTTTTAATGGCTTTTAAGCCACTACGCTCTCCCAAGCCAATGTCTTTGGCCGCAATCACAAAACTGGTCACCAGACGTTTTAAATCCCACTCAAATGGCGCAACCAAGGTTTCGTCAAAGTCATTGATGCCAAATAACAGGTTACGTTCAGGACTGGCAAAACCACCAAAGTTGCTTAAATGGCAATCGCCACAAATTTGCTGAAACAAACCTGAATTGTGTTGTTCCCATGCTTGATCAAACAGCATTAGCGCTGGCATACCACGATAGAACGTAAACGGCGAGACACTCATCCGCTTGGCACGAATCGGCTGTAATTGTGCTAGGCGTCCTTGATTGCTCCAATCATAAAGCGTTAACGCCGTGGTGCCTTTGGGACGTACTGAAAGTTGAGCTAAGTTTTCACGTGGAACTTTTTTTCGTTGTGTCTTACCTAATTGAAAGCCTTCGCTTTTGCTCAATAACTTGCCTTGATAGCTATGTCTTGTGAGATCAATACTCTCTGCGGTCCAAAGTTGTTTTGGTAATTTGATTTGTTGTTTTGTCATAACACCCCCTATAAATCCAGTAGTGTTATAGCAATAATTTGAATGAATCGGATAATGATTTTTTTAATTTTTTAGCGTGATTAAAGCACTGCCAAATATTCCATTTCATCAAGACATATTTGGCAGCAAATCAAAACTTTAAATCGACCAGTCTTGAATGTCCCAAGCTTGCTGTTGCGCTAGCTTTTCTAAACGATCGTCTGGATTGACCGCAATCGCATGGGTGGCATATTCAAGCAAGAAACGATCATTAATTGAGTCAGAATACGCCCATGACTCGGTCACTGATCGGCCAGCCAACCATTGATCCAGACGTGCGAGCTTGCCATTTTGATAACACGGAATCCCTGTCACCTTGCCTGTATATTGACCATCAATTACTTCTGCATTGGTGGCAATAATCTCGGTAATGCCAAATTCACGGAAAATCGGTGCGGTAATAAAGTCACTGGTTGCTGTAATTCCAACCAGCTCATGTCCCAATGCTTGGTGTCTTTTAATCGCCTCGAAGCCTTTAGGTCGCATCTGTGGACGGATGACCTTCTGCATAAACAACTGATGTAACTCAGTTAAATAGGCATTGTCGTGTTTGGTCAGGAATTCGAATACAAATTCATTATAAGCAATCGGGTCAAGTTGCCCTGCTTTATAGTCTTCGTAGAATTTGTCATTCATTTGACGATGATGAACTGGATCGACTAAACCTTCATTGACTAAAAATTCACCCCAAGAGTGATCAGAGTCAGTATTTAACAGGGTGTGATCTAAATCAAACAAAGCCAATTGCATAGAATTTCTCGTTTAAACTGAAAATTAAGAAAAAAAATGTAAATCTATCACCGCTAGTCGATAGAAATTCGTTAAGATCATAGCAATTTTTAAACATTTTACTTTGACCTTTTTCGAGTTGGACAAAAGAGTGACTGTCCCCGAGATCAAAGTCAACGATATAGACAAAATTTAGGTAGCCAAATGATCGACTCAGAAGGTTTCCGACCCAACGTCGGGATCATTTTGGCAAACGATGACGGACAAGTTTTATGGGCAAAACGCATTGGTCACAATGCTTGGCAATTTCCACAAGGAGGAATCCAATTTGGAGAAACCCCTGAACAGGCACTTTTTCGTGAACTGAGAGAAGAAGTCGGTTTATTGCCCGAACACGTCCAAATTATAGCGCAAACAAAAGGTTGGCTGCGTTATCGTTTGCCACATCGGTACATTCGGTCAGA
>NZ_DBBF01000023.1:0-77715 GCF_002292065.1 Acinetobacter sp. UBA991
CACGGCTTGCCAGCAAAGATGTGTCGCATTCCATACCACTTGATAGATCTTATTCACAATTATCCCCACCTGTTCTTAATATTTTAAAAAATTGCGATTTATTTTTAGCATATCTTTTTTATTATTTGATTAATTTGTATATTTTCCTGACCAATGGTTAAAACATCATCAAGCAATCGCATAAATCACAGGTGAGTGCTTATCCTGAATTTAAAGAGAACGAGACGTAGAACATTTTATTTAGATGGATAAATCTAATTGATTAAAAATAAGGAAATACTAAAAATTTAAGGATTATTATTCGTTAAAAACGATACGATTTATGATGATGTGATAAGCATTATATTTAACTTTTACTGAGAGGGTATTAACCATTGACCCGATGATCAATGGTTAAAAATTTTAACGATTAATAATTAGGTCTTCGGTAAAGTCACACCTGTTTGACCTTGGTATTTACCACCACGATCTTTATATGATGTTTCACACACTTCATCGCTTTCAAAGAACAACATTTGTGCAACACCTTCACCTGCATAAATACGCGCTGGCAAATTGGTTGTATTTGAGAACTCTAGGGTAACATGACCTTCCCACTCAGGTTCTAACGGCGTTACGTTTACAATGATTCCGCAACGCGCATAAGTCGATTTACCCAAACAAACCGTAAGAACATTTCGTGGAATACGGAAGTATTCGATGGTACGCGCTAAAGCAAATGAGTTTGGTGGAATAATGCACACATCAGATTCGATATCGATAAAGCTTTTATCATCGAAGTTCTTTGGGTCAACAATCGCTGAATGAACGTTGGTAAACACCTTAAATTCGCGCGCACAACGGACATCGTAGCCATAGCTCGATACCCCATAAGAAATCAACTTTTCTCCGTTTTCATCAAAACGAACTTGATTCTCTGCATAAGGTTCAATCATGCCGTGTTTTTCGCTCATTTCACGAATCCAACGATCAGATTTTATTGCCATGACTTTTTATCCATAGACGAAGTTAATAATTGGCGAGTACTTTAACGTAAAATGGTATCAATGAAAACAACAGCACTATCCTGTTATGTGGATAACGCTGTCAAAGTTATAAATTGATTAATGCTGAGTAGCTAATTGGGATGGCAAAAGCCATAAGTACGACAGATGCAGTACGCTGTAATTTTGATTGAGACAACCATGCAACTTTATTCGTTGCTAACATGGCACCAACTGAAATCCAGAATAATGCAATTGGCAAAATCAAACCGACAAAAGTACTCATATGTGCCATATAAATCTCTTGGCTTTTCCATGCTGCAACAGGAAAAATCGCTGAAGCAAATAACAGTGCTTTAGGATTCAACAAGGTCGCACATAGCAATTCTCTAGGTCGAATCGTGGGTTGATTTAAAGCCACTTCTTGGTTCGCAGTGCGCCATAATTTAATCGCAAGAAAGACGATATAACCCGCACTTAATAATTTCAAAAAGATAGGCAATGCAGGTAAAGTTGTAGAGACTTTACCAATCAGCATGCCCCATGCACTAATTGCGATGATATAACCAATTGCTTCTGCTGGAATCAAGAGTAAAGATTTGCGTAATCCAACTTGAATACCCGAAGATGCCAATAAGGTATTGGTAGGACCAGGCGTCAACAGAATGGTAATGACTAAACCAATAAAGAACCATGAAATCATTGAATGACCTCACTAGGAGATCGTTTCAGATTAATCCAATTCATAAGCCATAGCAAAAAATTAACTGTAAACAGTTATGACCAAATACAAGTTAAACAACTGTTTTATATTTATTTTATAAATTTCAAGCCTACTCTACTCAACAGTCACTGCATAAAAAGCGTCTATTTAAAATACAATAAATGTAACCTATCCATTTTGGGCTGATTTTTAGTGCAATAATGTCTGATGTAATTTTAAGTTTTCACTAAGTAAATCGTGTTATTTTCTATACAATTTCCTGTTTATCTGTCCTATTGGGTCTATTTCCGCATTTATGCCTAAGCAATTCTTTCACAAGTGGCTGCCTTCATCAGAGAAAGTCGCGAGCTTAAAGCTGATGAAAATTTTTGGCGATCGCGCCTTAAATCCATTGCTTTGGTATGTGAATCGTCGCTCGATTGCAAAAGCCATGTTTATTGGCACCTTCTGGGGGATTTTACCCGTCCCCTTTCATAGTCTGTTTATTATTCTGACGGTATTATTTTTTGAAGTAAATTTACCAATTGGCCTCTGTATGGCTTGGCTCACCAATCCTTTTACCGTGGTGCCAATTCTGTATTTAGGCTTTTGGTTTGGGACAAAAATTTATCACGTCAATATGATAAACAAAGAGATGCTACTTGGTGTTCTGCATCAAATTCTAAACTGGATTAAGAACTTTGGACATGGTCATATTGATTTTAGTTTGGCCAAAATTTTAGTTTCAGGTCTAATCATTGAAGCTGTTTTATTTGCCATTTTATTTTATCTAGCGACTCACCTGATGTGGCGCTGGATCGTGATTCGCAGCTGGCGCAAACGAGAAAAACAACAGAGAGAAGAAACCATTTAAATGATTTCTTCTCGATCATATTCATTATTTAGCGTCTGCTTTCGCCTTCATATATTGCTCCGCGACCTCAAGTGCATAGTCCTGACACGCTTCGCCTGTTGCAGGGTCATAGGCGCCATTATTGGTAATATTATTCGATAAGATACGTACCCCAAGGAATGGTACTTTGAACTGTTGCGCAATTTGAGCCACCGATGCGGCTTCCATTTCTTCTACAGAGGTTCCGTATTTGGTATGAAAAAAGTTGATACGATCAAGTTCATTATTCCAGGTATCTGCTGAACCGATGGTGCCTTCGACCACTTGTCCTTTGCTGTAATGCACTTTAGCTTTATAAGCGGCGATCAGTAACTCCTTATCCCCTTCGAATTTACGAATCGCAATCGGTTCTGGATCAGACTCATCTTCTGGTAATACATCAAATGCTTCATTCCACTCCAGTGAATTAGAACCACCGCCAATCGGTTTATTTGGCGTTTTAAATGCACCAATATTGGTGGTGTATTTGCCTAATACAATATCAAACACCTTGAGGTCTGGATCATGTCCACCTGAGGTGCCCTGATTGATAATCGCAATCGGTTGATAATGCTGAATTGCAATGGCTGTCGCTGCGGCCGAGTTGCTCATCCCCATCCGGGTTTTAGAGATCACCATTGGATAACCTTTATAGGTGCCTTTCCAGAATTTCCAGCCACCAATGGTTTCTACACTGACATTTTCTAGTTTTGATGCCATTCGCTCTGATTCAACAGGTAATGCACCTTGGATCACAATCGGCTGTAATTTTGGTTTTTCCTGTACTTGGTTATTACTATTTGAAGAATTATCTCCATTACAGCCACTTAAAACTAAAGCTGCACAAACACTGACAATACCCATCAGGCTTTTAAATTGCATCATCGATCTATACTCAAAAATCAAAACAAGTGATAAGCAAGCAACATACCATTTTTTATTTTTTTAATTTATTTTTAAAGCGTAAAAATAAAAACTTATTTTAATCAAATAGTAAAAACCCAGCAGGATATGCTGGGTTTTTGAGCATTTTAGAAGATACGCTTATCGTCTTTCTGACGTTTGGGTAACTTCTCCATTTGTTGCAACACGGCTTGGGCAATATTGAGATAACTGTCTGCGGCTGCATCCTTTGCGATCACACTTGGTGTGCCTTGATCTGCATGTTCACGAATTTTGGCATCTAAAGGTAAATGACCAAGCAAAGGAATATGATATTGCTCAGATAACTGATCACCACCGCCTGTACCAAAAATTTGCTCTTCATGACCACAATTTGAACAGATATGCGTCGACATATTCTCAATCACACCGAGTACTGGAATATTCACTTTATTAAATAATTCAATACCCTTGGTTGCATCCATCAACGCAACATTTTGCGGCGTGGTGACAATCACTGCACCCGTCACAGGAATACGTTGTGCCAGAGTCAGTTGGATATCGCCTGTACCGGGTGGCATATCAATCACCAGTACATCTAGATCAGGCCATAAAGTCTGATTGAATAACTGCATCAACGCACCAGTTGCTTTCGGACCACGCCATGCCACAGGTGTATTGTGTGCACCAATTAAATGCCCAATCGACAGTACCGCCATGCCGTAAGCATCTAAAGGTACAAAGTGTTCATTTTCAATCTGTGGGGTTCTGCCCGCATTGCCCAACATGGTTGGGATACTTGGTCCGTAAATATCGGCATCCAACACACCAACTTTTAGACCAAGTTGTTGCAATGCAAGTGCAAGGTTGACCGTAGTCGTTGATTTACCTACACCACCCTTACCCGAAGAAACCAGAATCACATTTTGGATACGTGGATGAGCAGCCACATCACGTTGTTGTGGTGCAGCTTTTTGAATCGGGGGATTATTCGGATCGGCTTCTACTTTAGGTGATGCATCCATCACAGGAGGTAAATTGCTGTTTTCTGCTTTTGGCTTCGATGAGCAACTATGACCTGCTTCACCATGCGCCGCATGTTTTTGTTGAATAATATGTAAGTTTAATTCTTGGATCCCACACTTTTCCAAAGCTTCAGCCAGTTCATCATGGATCTGCTGTAAATGATCTTTTTCTTGCGGGTAAGTATTAATCGTGAGTTGTAAAATACGGCCTTGTACATTCACTTGGCTGATACGCTCTTTGAGCGCATTGTCTGAATGTGGCAGGACATAATTTTGTAGAACTGTTTGAATCTCGTCTTCCTTCACTTCTTGCGCTGGTGAAAAAACAGATTTTAAGGAAGAAAGCCACGACATTTTGTTTACTCCAAAAACAGATCAACATTTCACTGAGTTTGGCTAGTTTAGCAGTATTGAAGAATTGACGCTCATATCAAAGCAGATAATTGCTCATTTTTTATAGCAACTTTTCTGCTTTAAATTTCAATCTTCAGCAACTGATACTTTTCACAGGAACAGGATATATTACTAAGCTGATCAGATCGACGATGAGAATATGGGATGACGCTTTCATCATATGCAGAGTCACATGATGTTTATGCTTAACTTGGGAGTATTCAATGACACGATATTATTTGGCGATATGTAGTTTTTTTGCTTGCTTCCCGCTATTCGCCCAAGAATCGATGAATCGTGCTGTTTATCAATTGCCACCACAAACAGAAATCGTGGTAAATAAGCAAAAAGAGCTATCCCCATCGTCTGAAATTAAGGTATCAATTAGAATCAGCCCAGAAAAAAATGGGTTAAAGATTCAATTATTCAAAGCAAGCAACTCAGAGCGACTTAATCGGCATGCTTTAGCGCTTGCACAACAGATAAAACCAGAGGATTTACCCACTCAAGAGACTTCGGCAGAACAACGTGATCACAATAGTAAACGCCTATTCTCAAACTATGAGCAAATCTATTATTTTATTTCCATGCAAGATCAAGCTGTTATACAACGTATTCGACGGGTTGCTTCACCGTCGTCCTTAACTGAAATGGCCTGTTTGCTTTTACAAAAAAGTGTTCCATTAGAAGGTGAATCTTTCAGATTGAATGTCAAACTCTACATCGATAAAGAAGGCAAAATACATCACCAAGAAACTCAGCCACCCTTAGAAACAGCATTAATGAATCAACTTTTCCCTGATCAAAAACGTACTCAGCCCTTTTATAAGATTTTCGATCTAGAACGCCAACAATACATTGATATGCCCATTAATCAGCCGGTACGATTTATTTGTACGACATGATCGAAACCCATTTAAAAAATATTCAAATAAAAATCCTCAAACATAGTTTGCCTATGTTTGAGGAAGATCTACAGTCGATCACAAGGTTAGCAAGCTTAACCTTTGAATTTATTGATCGTATCCGTTGCGGCTTTCTTTAAATCATCCAGCTTATGACTTGCTTGAGCTTTTAGATCATCAAACTTTGCAGCAGCTTCATCTTTTAGCTCAGAGGCTTTGGCTTTGGCATCATCCAGTTTATGACCAGCTTCTTCTTTAAAGTGATCAAACTTATCTTGAACCGCATGTTGGGTATCTTCAAGTTTGGCTTTAATATCATCCACTTTAGATGAAACTGCCTCTCTACCTTCTGCATTTTGCTCAGAGACATCTTTCTTTAAATCATCAAGGGCTTTTTCGCCTTTTAACTTAAGCTCCTCGGCGGAGTGTTTTAAGTCATCCACTGCTTTTTCACCTTGTAGCTGAGCTTCTTTTGCTTTGTATTTTAAGTCATTACCCAATTCTGCTGCTTGGTCTTTTAATTCATCAAGTTTTTCGTTTGTCATGATATTTCCTCACTATAGGTAAAAAACATATTGTTTGGATCAATCTTAGTTATACCGTGTTTGAAGTTTTTTTTTGCCCATTGCTGCAAATTGAAACAAATGGGATACAGGAAGATTCAATTGATTGCGGATTGATAAAGCTTTTAATTTTTAGATATAAAAATCATATAAATGAATAACATCCCATTTATTCAACAAAATCAGATCGTAGAATCTCATACAGCACATGCCAGCTTAAGGGATGCTCTGAGGCTAAAGCGGGATGCTGAAACTCCGATACTTTTTTCATATTTAATTTTCGCATCACAGCTTGTGACTTGGCATTTTCTAACGTGGTAAATGCAACGACTTTCTCCAGTTTCAATTGATCAAAAGCAAATGCAAGTGCCGCTTGGGCAGCTTCTGGTGCATAACCTTGTCCCCAATAGGCTTGATCGAGTCGCCATCCAATTTCCACACACGGCGAAAATGAAAATTGTGTCGGTTGATCATGTAAACCGGTAAAACCAATAAATTGCTGATTGTGCTTTAGCTCAACCGCCCAAAAGCCCCAGCCTTTTGCATCGATAATTGATTTCATTCGATCAATCAGTGCATCGCTTTCTGCTCGAGTCAGGAGTTTAGGGAAATATTCCATCACCTGTGGATTGGTGCCCATTGCGGCAAAGGATGCATAGTCCTCTGCTTGCCATTGTCTTAAGCGTAATCGTGCAGTTTCGATCATTTTTGCAACCAATAAATTTGTATTAAAAACTATTAACAATATAAGGAGATAGTTCGGATATACTTCCGCAATATCTCAATCATAGACCTCGTTGTCAGAATTACCTAATATGAATGAAAATGAACTCTTAGAAATTCAGCAGGAACTTCAAGCCCAAGAAAAACGTTTGAAGTACATACTTTCAAGTAAAAGAAGAATCCAAAACATGATTCTTTCGTTTGAAAAAGATCTTGCTGAACAGTTAATTCCAGTGATTCATCAGCAAAGTGATGATAAAGCACCTGTTGAAAGCAGTCTAGCGCTTACGATCTGCTGGAAATTTTCTAAAGCTGAATTTCCTAAAACCGAACATTGGTGCAGTGAACTGAGTATTACTGAGCTTGAGTTCAAAGATGAATTTACGGTGGCACTAAAAGCACAAGCATGGTTAGGAACTTTGGGCAGTGATGAACTTTGGCAGACGCCAATGTTTGCTGAAATTACCCTTGATCCGAAAACGGACGGCTTAAAGAGCTATCACATTCATTTCCTATCTAAAGGAAAGATTATCTCTTTAAGAAAAAATTCAAAGCACAGTGTCACAGTAAAACAAATGCAAAGTATGTAATCCTTCGGGATGCATACTCTCCTGCTCTAGATCCTCTCAAATTGATTTAAATCGCCATACTTCTTTTTGCATATCAACACATAATAACTATTGGCGCTGATACAACCCAATGCAAGCACAGGCAAAACCGCAACAAAAATGAAAAGACTCATGGCTAATGTTTCAAAATCAAAGCCATTCACTTGATCTTCTAGTAAAATCAGCAGCACTAAGCACATCCACCCCGTAAAAAAGACCAAACTGACTTTTAAAAACTGCGCCAAATCAAAAATTTTGCTGGGTAATTTCAATATTGATAAAACAATAACGTAGAAGATAAAAGCAAGCACGATCAGAAATGGAGTGAGATATAGCATCACTTGCATCGCATTGCTGACCACATGCAATAAATGGTTTTGTTGAAAGTTTAAGAACAAACAATAGGGAATCACAAAACTAAAAACCGATGCCACACTTGCGCAAAAAGATGCACAAAGCAAATGCCAAGATCTCATGGTTGGTTCCTTTATTTATTGAGCATGCAGCCATTATCAGTAAAGGAAATGTGTTTTGATTGAAGTGCAAGTGAAGCTTGCATGAAGTCATGAAAATAGACCCATAACACAGCTTGAAAAGATTTCACCGAATCCCTTGTGCAAGTCGGGGCCAAGTCATGTAAAATCATCTGCCTTGCAAATACGAATGAGAGAACAATATCCGTGCGTAAAATTTTAGTCACCAATGCCCTACCTTATGCCAATGGTCCTATCCATATGGGTCACTTACTCGGTTATATCCAAGCAGATATTTGGGTTCGTGCGATGCGTGCAATGGGCCATGATGTGACTTATGTATGTGCGGATGATGCTCACGGTACAGCAATCATGCTACGTGCTGAAGCCAACGGGATTAGCCCAGAACAACAAATTGCCAATGTTCAGAAAGAACATATCCGTGACTTTGATGGTTTTGGCGTACATTTCGATCACTATGATTCAACCAATAGTGACGAGAACAAAGCACGTTCAGAAGAAATCTATATTAAAAACCGTGAAGCCGGCAATATTGCCATTCGCCCTGTTAGCCAGTTATTCGACCCTGAAAAAGGCATGTTCCTGTCTGACCGTTTCATTAAAGGCACGTGCCCGAAATGTAAAGCGGAAGATCAATACGGCGACGCTTGTGAAGTGTGCGGTACAACCTACAACGCCACTGAATTAGAAAACCCGCGTTCAACTTTAAGTGGTGCGACTCCTGTTGAGAAATCATCGGATCACTATTTCTTTAAACTTCCGAATTTCTCAGAATACTTACAGAAATGGACCCGTGACCAAGGCCGTTTGCCTGTTTCGATTGCTAACAAACTAGACGAATGGTTTGAAGCAGGTTTATCGGATTGGGATATTTCGCGTGATGCGCCTTATTTCGGTTTTGAAATTCCAGATGCGCCAAATAAATATTTCTATGTTTGGGTGGATGCACCGATTGGTTATATGTCGAGCTTTGAAAACTACATCAAAACTAAACGTCCCGATTTAAGTTTCGATGATTTCTGGAAAAAAGACAGCGATAAAGAAGTCTATCACTTCATTGGTAAAGACATCGTTTACTTCCATGCACTGTTCTGGCCTGCAATGCTTGAAGGTGCTAACTACCGTACCCCATCAGGTTTATTCGTGAATGGCTTCTTGACGGTGAATGGTCAGAAGATGTCGAAATCTCGTGGAACCTTCATTAAAGCTGAAACCTATTTAGAGCATTTGAATCCTGAATATCTACGTTACTACTTTGCGTCTAAACTGTCTGACAAAGTTGAAGATTCAGATTTGAACCTAGATGACTTCGTTCAAAAAGTGAATTCTGACCTTGTTGGTAAAGTGGTGAATATTGCCAGCCGTTGTGCAAAATTTATTAACACCAACTTCAATAATACTTTGTCAAATACATGTGCAGAGTCTGAACTGGTTCAAAGCTTTATTGATGCAGGTGATTCAATCGCACAAGCTTATGAAGCACGTGAATTCTCGGCAGCAATCCGTGAAATTATGGCGTTGGCTGACCGTGCGAATCAGTATATCGATGAGAAAAAACCGTGGGCACTTGCCAAGCAAGAAGGTCAGGAACAACAAGTTCATGATGTGTGTTCGGTGGGTATTAACCTGTTCCGTCAACTTGCGATTTACTTAGCTCCAGTCTTACCAACACTTGCTGCACAGGTTCAAGCCTTCTTACAACTTGAAAGTTTTGACTTTGCATCACGTCAGCAAATTTTGCTTGCACATGAAATTGCTCAATTCCAACCTTTAATGCAACGTGTTGATGCCAAAGCGGTTGCGGCAATGGTGGATGCCTCTAAAGATTCTTTAGCTGCTGCGGCAGAAGCACCAAAAGCAGAGAAGAAAAAAGAAAAGAAAGCCGAGAAGAAGCCTGAGCCAAAAGTAGGTGAAGCTGAAATTATCGGTATTGAAGACTTTATGAAGGTTGACCTTCGTGTTGCTCAAGTACTTGAGGCAGCAACCGTTGAAGGTTCTGATAAATTGCTGCAATTGACTTTAGATGTCGGTGAAGCTGAAGCACGTAATGTGTTTAGTGGTATTCGTGAGTTTTATCAGCCAGAAGATCTAAAAGACAAATTGGTGGTGATGGTGGCAAACCTTGCGCCACGTAAAATGCGCTTTGGTATTTCTAACGGTATGGTACTTGCCGCAGGTAATGGCGAAGGTGTTTGGGTGATTTCACCTGAATCTGGCGCAAAACCAGGCGATAAAGTGTCTTAATATATAAAACTGATGTAAGGGTTTCTTCGGAAGCCCTTTTTTTATTTCTATAATTCAACCAAAATATTAAATGAACGATAAATACATCAGGTAAAACATGTTCCAAAAAATAATAGCTTTTCTTTTTTTAAGCATTTTTTGTTTGCATAGTGCGGTTGCTCAAGCACCGGATTATCAATTTAGCCCTCAAGTACAACAAGCCAAAGATCAAGTTCAACTAATATTCAATACTTTATTCCAATCGGATGATGAGAATCAAAATATAAAAGTTGATCCTACATTAAAACAGCTACTTTCAGAGAATAAGGAGGTGAAGGCAAAAGAATATATCGATCAACAGCAAAACTTATTTTTAAAGCAAATGAATCGCTATATCAAACAAGGAGACCCAACTGCATCTGTTGCACTTTTAGAATTTGCTCTATTCTCACAAGATTCAGCGTTAAAAGAACAAATCGACCTTAAGCCAATTCAAAAGCTTTCCAATCAAAAGGATGCTTATGCAAGTTATTTGCTGGCGCAATACTATTCAACTACTGAGCAATACATCCCCTTACTCGAAAAAGCAGGGCAGCAAGGTTCTGTTGCTGCACAAATGACACTTGCAGATGAATATGGTTTTCGACTGCCGGTTGAACAGCAAGATGCCAAAAAAGCTGCGTTTTGGGCAAATAAGGCCAAACAAAATTTAGGTGAAGCGGCCTATACCGAGCAGAAATGTGCATTGGCAAATTGTGATCTTGAAGAATTTGAAATGGTAGACTTTTCCAAGCTAACCCAGCATTAAAGCCATACGCTAAGACGAGAACCTCTCATAAAATCCGCTTACAAAAGTGGATTTTTTTCTGCGCTCAAATACCCAATTTTATTTGAATTCATGGTAAAAAAGTTTTTCTCTAATAAATTTAATGATTCTATGAAAAAAACAGCCCTCCTCCTTTCCGTCTCATTCTTGAGCAGCTTCCCTTTACTTAGCCATGCAGAAACAAGCAAGATCCTGCCAATCATTGAACAACAAAAACAGGTTGCGGGCTACTACCAACACCAAGTCGGTGATGTACAAATTACCGCCCTGCTCGATGGAACTAACTTTATGTCACCAAGCTTGTTTAAAGATATTTCACCGCAACAAGTCCAGCAAATCTTAAAGAAGTACTATGCTGATCAAGATAAAGGCGTACAGACCTCCATCAATGCTTTCCTCGTCAATACTGGAAAATCATTGGTACTCGTCGATAGCGGTGCAGCCAGTTGTTTTGGTGCCCATTTAGGCTCAATTCTAAAAAACCTCGAGGCTTCAGGCTACAAACCGGAACAGGTCGATACCATTTTACTCACGCATTTACATCCTGATCATGTTTGCGGCATCAGCAAAGATGGCGTAGCCAATTTCCCCAACGCAACCGTGTACGTTTCCAGTGACGAAGCCAATTATTGGCTTGATCCAAAACAGGCTGCCAAGCTTCCTAAAGATAAACAAGCGGGTTATGAAGGAACCGTAAAGCACATTAAACAAGCGATTGCCCCATACCAAGCCAAACAGCGCTTTAAGACCTATAAACTCGGTGATGAAATTCAGGGCTTTAAAGTCATTAACACGGCGGGACATACGCCTGGTCACTTTAGCTATGAATTAAAAACCAAAGGTGAAAGCGTGGTGTTTATTGGAGATATCGTGCATTCACATACTGTGCAATTCGATCAACCCAAAACTGCGATTGAATACGATATTGACCCGAAAAAAGCCGTCGCTACACGCTTAAAGCAGTTTGCTGATTTCGCCAAAAATGGACAAACCATTGCTGCTCCCCATTTACCATTCCCAGGGATTGGACATATTTATTCTGCTGATGGAAAGAGCTATCAATGGATTCCTGTGCATTTTAAAGATTAAGCGAGATGCGTTGATTCTAGGCAATAAAAAAGCGACCTTCTCGGTCGCTTTTTTCTGCTGCATCATTTCATGCCAAAGATCAGCTTTAATCCGAGCAAGGTCATCACACCACCCGCAATCCGATCAAATATCGATTTTGATTTTAAATAAACTTTACGTGGGCCTTCGGCTGACAATGCTACTGCAACCAGCGAATACCAACCTGCATCAATAAAGAAGCACAGCATTGGCAACACCACATAGTAATAACTTGGAATGTCTTTCGGTAATAAGGCGGTAAAAATACTGGCAAGGATAATCGCAATCTTCGGATTACTGAGTTGAGTAATCAGCCCTAAGCGAAAGGCTTGTGCATAGCTCATGCGATTCACAGTGCCATTGACTGCTTCCATTGGTTCTTTGGCATGTTTGATAATTTTATACGCCAGCCAAAGTAAGTACAGACCACCAAATATTTTTAGTGCGATATAAGCAGAAGGTACGGCTAATAGAATCGCTTGCAAGCCCATGACCGCAAGCAAACCAAATAAGGCTGCACCCGTGCCTGTTCCCAAGGCGGTAAACAGTCCATGCTTACGAGAAATCGCAATTGAGTTTTTAGCCACATAAATAAAGGTAGGACCGGGGCTGATTGCACCCAACATTAAAGCCAAAGCAATTGAGCCTAAAATCAATAACGATTCCAAGTGAAACCTCTAGATTAGAATAATTTTCAAATATTAATTTTACTGAAAAAGTATCGCCAGAAGATATAAAAATTTTGACTAATCTCAGCAATTTTTGTGCGCTTTAAGCAACAGAAGTTGATGAGAAAGCCTCAAGCTAGAGCAAAGACTCAATTTACAATGAATATCAAACACTTAAAAATAGCATATTCATCTCCGTCATGGATCGAGTATCCGATTTTTCTATAAAACTAATTTTATGATCAAAATTTGTCATCCATTTTAGTGTAACTTTCATTTATTTTTAGCGACTTAAAACCCATAATAAATTTATGGAATTAAATTCATTTTCATCAATAACGATAACCGAGGCACATTAGATGCAAACTAAAAAATTGAAAAATTTAGACCCTTCACAATCACATCTGTGGATTATTGGCGGTGGTATTGCTGGTATGGCGGCGGCAGCCTTTGCCATTCGTGATGCCAAAGTCCCTGCCCAAAACATTCATATTTTAGAAGAGCTTGAGGTCTCAGGCGGTTCAATGGATGGTGGACACAACCCACTCAATCCAAACCATGCATGGGTAACTCGTGGTGGAAGAATGTTGACCGATGAAACCTACCTCTGCACATGGGATCTATTTTCCAGCATCCCCTCACTGGAAGATCCCAACATTTCTGTCCGCGAAGAATGCCGTGAATTTAATGAAAAAATTAAAACCCATGCCCAAGCTCGCTTAATCGATGCCAACCATGTCATTGCAGAAGCCGAAAAGCTTGGCTTATCCACCTTGAATCGCGCACAGATGCTACGCCTGCTGGCACTCAAAGAAGAACGGATTGGCAGCCGTCGTATTGATGAATTTTTTGATGATGCATTTTTCCAAAGCAATTTCTGGCGGATGTGGCGCACCACCTTTGCCTTTCAGAAATGGCATAGTGCAGCGGAATTACGCCGCTATTTCTTACGCTTTATTCAGGAATTACCCCGTATTCATACCTTGGCTGGGGTTAAGCGTACTAAATACAATCAATATGATTCGATGATTTATCCCTTACAACGTTGGTTAGTCGAACAAGGCGTGGATGTGCGCTTTGGTACTTATGTCACCGATGCTGATTTTATTGAAGATGAGCAAAGTAAACAACGTAAGGCAAGCAAGCTTTATCTCAATCTCTCAGAAGGGACTGAACAGATTATCTTAGGTGAACATGATCTCGCCTTATTTACCTTAGGCTCGATTACAGCCGATTCACGTTATGGTGGTCAAAATGATGTGCCAGCCTTAATTCGTGATCGACAGGACCATGGCTGGCGCTTATGGGAAACCCTTGCACAAAAAGCACCTGATTTTGGCCGCCCAATGACCTTTAATGGCAATATCGACGAACATAAATGGAAGTCTTTTACCCTGACCCTGCATGATGATGTGCTGCTCAAACGTATCATCGAATACACAGGCAATGAGCCAGGAACGGGTGCACTGATGACTTGGTTTGAATCAGGCTGGCATTTATCCATCGTCGTGCCTGCGCAGCCACATTTTGCTGACCTACCTAAAGGCAAATTTACCCTATGGGGCTATGGCTTTGAAATTGACCACATCGGTGACTACATCAAAAAACCAATGAGTGAAGCCACTGGGCAAGAAATTGTGATTGAGTTAATTCGCCAACTCGGATTCGACGATATTCTGGATCATGTACTGGCGCATAGTGACATTAGCACCGTGATGATGCCCTATGCTTCTGCCCTGTTTGCCTGTCGTAAAGCGGGCGACCGTCCCTTACTGATTCCAGAGAATGCCGTTAATTTTGCTTTCTTGGGTCAATTTGTGGAACTGGAAGATGATGTGGTGTTTACCGTGGAATATTCCATCCGTGGCGCCATGCTTGCTATTTATCAACTCTTAGGGGTAGACCGTGAAGTTCCTGAAATCTACAACGGTCTGCTCGACCCTAAAGTCGGTTTAAAAGCCTTAGAAACCGTATTTCATTAAATCCTTCTGAAATACTAAAATGAAGTAGATCTTGATGATCTACTTCATCCACTTGATCAGTCCTTAGCCATGAGCAAAATTCAGTCTAATTTGCTAAGTAGTACGCTTATTCTTGAAGCAGCAGCTTGCCATTTTCTTTCAGTAATTTTCCATCATAGCTATAAATCATTTTCTTCTGAGCAACTTTGCGTTCTTGCTCCTCACTTTCTGGTGCCCCCATAAAGTCAGGCATGCTCACGATAATTTGATTGGGTTTTGCTGAAACTTTGATGAGATCCGAACATGAGCCAAAAACAGGCGAAACCGTCACTTTCTGGTTTGGACTGATTTTCACAAAATTCAGTTGGATCGGACAACCACTGCCGCCAATGTCTTGCACCAAAACCACATCATCCATGTGTAATTTATAAATGCCTTCAATCGACAGACCGTTATTGCCCTCAATTTTTGGCAGTACCATCTTATGATTAAAATATAGCGTTTCTTGCCCAGTCTCAGGGCTGACTTTAATTTGAACTTGCCCATAACGTGTTTTCTTGACGCTTTCCGCAGCAAAAGCAGTCTGTGTCGCGACCAATACCGTAGCAGCAAGCACCAATTTCAACATCTTATTTTGTATCATCATTTTGATTTTACTCATCACCTTGTTTAATGATTTTAGGTTTTAAACTACATGGATTTTCGACTTTGATCTCCTGAAAATATTTCTCTCCGTCTTCTTCCGCATCATAGCCAAAATTAAACGAGCCATCGCTCTCGTCAAAGAAGGTAGAATAGCCAATCTGCTCCATCTCGCTAAACTTTGGATCTTTTTTACTGATACTTAAATAAGGCTTGAGTTCAGGCAGGCGGTAAAACACCACTTTGTCATGTTCTTTATCCAATTGCTGTTTGGTCACGAAGCACTTTTGATTGGGTGACATTTTTAATAATTCAAAGAATTCCTGCTGCTTATTATTTTGATCATACACCGTGAGGATATGTGCACTGCCTGTTGCACCAAGCTTAAAACCGATCAGTTTTGGGGTGAATTGATAGGCCCTTGCCGTCTTATTCCATTGCGATATTAAGACTTTGTCTTGACCTTTATAGGTTTTAATATAGTCACAGGCATCGGTTTTCACATTGCAATTTCGTTTAATAATTTTGACCTCACCCGCTTGAGCCAAAACTTCGGTTTTAGCCCATAGCGCGCTACTGCAACAGAGCAAACTGATTGCTAAAATTAATCTACTTGTCATTTTATAATATACCCAATTGATTTAAGCCGTGGTCTAAGTGCCACAAAATAGACAGCTTATTCTGCTTAGAATAGATTGGGAATTCAATGTTTTATTGCTAACCTCATCCACATGACGTTGAAAGCACCATATACAACACTTCACTGCTGAATGAACCATCTGCTTGGATACGATAATATTGCTGGGTTTGATCAGATGCCTTTTTCTGTAAATGACGAATGGTCTGAATCGCATATTCAGGGGTTTGCATCCGCGCTGTCCAGCTCTTGAACTCTAAATCTAAATATTGCTTTTCAACTGTCTCGACCCTAAAACCTGCAGATTCAGCAAAGCGCATCCATTCCTGCAAACTATAATTGCGTACATGACTTGGGTCTCGAATGGTTTCAATGCTCTGAAAGAAGGTATCCATCACAGGATTTGAGTGCCCTAAAATATCGACAATAATCACCTTGCCTTGTGGCGCCAATACACGGCGAATTTCCGCCATCGCCTGCGCGACGTTGTGCCAATGATGTGCTGAATAGCGGGTAATCACACAATCAAAGCGTTGATCGGCAAAGGGTAAACTCTCGGCAGCCCCTTGCTGAGCGATCACATTATTCAAGCCCTTTTGCTTGGCCTGTTGCGCCACCAACTCCACCATCGACGGCGTTAAATCATAAGCAGTTACTTCACCAGTAAATGGTGCGATCTGATAGCTGACATGGCCACCGCCACAGCCTAAGTCCAACACGGTCTTCAATTGATGTGACTGGATCAAATGCTGCATTTTTGCAAACTCAACACCTTGCGCATGCACTGTGCTGTTTAAATAGGCTTGGGATTTATCTTGATATTGCTGTTGATTAACTTGATGCTGGGTATTCATCTTCTTATCCTTGCACTGTGGGTTTAGCTTCAAAAATAACCAACCTTAATCAAAAATAAAAATGATCAATTTTAAATTAATTTATAAAAATAAGTTATTAATTAAAGACCAATCAAGCTGGCTGCGACATTAATCGCCACCGCCAAGATCACGGTATTAAAAATAAAAGCCAAGACACAATGAAAAATATTCAGATGTCGGAGCGCTGAGCTGGTAATTGAGACATCAGCCGTTTGTGCAGAGGTACCAATGATATAACTGAAATAGATAAAATCGAGATAATCAGGTTGATCGGTTTTAGGAAAATCCAAACCTGCTTCTTGATGACGACTTTTGGCAAGGTAGTAATCATGTGCATAGTGAATCGCAAATAAAGTATGCAGTAATAACCACGTTGAAAAAATCGTCCCGATGGTCAGTAAAATCAGAGCACTTTTTAAAATCGGCTGATCTTTAGGCACATGCCCCAATTGCACCACAATCGAAATAAAGCAGATTACAATGGCAACCAGCACCACGGTCAAGATCATCCACTTACCTTCATCCTGTTGCTTGGCGCGTTGTAAAATATGGGTGGCGTCCAAGTGCCACATCATTTTCAAGGTCAGAAATAAATACAGCCAAATCGCAATATTCCAACCCAGTTGTAAGCAGGTTGCCCAATGCCACTGGGTAAGCAGATGCAAAGCCCCATAAATCATAAGTCCCAAAGAAAAAGTCGCAGACAAATATGGCCGATACTTTATTCCTTTTAGCAAGCGCGGGATAAATCCTTGCATTTTCCACCTATTTGTATTTTTTATACATGCGTAATTTACCCTTATTTTTTAACACTGTATGGCCTGAGAAAACTCACTCAGAACGTCAATTTAACCGAAATTAAACAAAATAAAGTTTCTCAGCATATTTACTTCGGACAAAAATGTCCGTTTAATTCACCCTATCTCCCAAGAAATTTGAATCATGGCAAAACGTCAGCAATTGGCAGCGCATAATCGTGATGAACTTCTAAATGCGGCTGAAGAAATCTTTCGCAAGCAAGGGGTTCATGTGCCTTTACAAGCCATTATTGATCATGCTGGCGTGGGACGTGCAACCTTTTACCGTAATTTTGCAGATCGTAAAGCCTTGATGACAGCATTACTGGAACGTGCCATAGAACGTTTGGAACAACGTACGCTTGCCTTACAAGACTTTGATGATGGCTTTATTCGTCTGATCGAGGGGCATATCGAACAATTGCCCCATCTGGTGGTGCTGATTGATTACTGGCGCATTATTGATCGGCAAGACCCAATCATGCTAAACATTTATGAGCGGCGTGATAAAGCACTGCAACCCTTGATTGATCGCGCCATAAAACACAAATTGTGTCGTCCAGATTTAACGCCACACGATTTTGCCATGATTACAGCGATTTTGGGCTCTTCATTTCAAGGACATCACGCCTCTGATCAAGTGCGCTTAGCCAAACGAGCAATAGAATTATTATTAAACGGCATTAAAGTTTAGTTCGAGGAATAATATGGATAAAAGCCCTCGCTATCTAGAGACTCCTCCAGATTGGTCTGCCGATGAGCGCCCAACCTTACCGGGCTCGCCTGCTGCAATTGCACATGCCCGACCAAAACGTTTTGCCTATTTTTTTATTGGTCTGTTTATATGTATTGCAGCCAGTTTAAGTAACGGGTTTATCGTTGCCAATTTACCGATTTTCCAAGGTGAATATGGTCTCACCCCATCGCAAGCAGCATGGCTACCTGCAGCCTATGTGATGGCCAATGTCAGCTCTAACCTGATTCTGTTTAAAGCCCGCCAACAATATGGTTTGCGCTTATTTTCAGAAATTGGCCTGTTGGCTTTTATTGGTGTACTGGTATTACATATCTTTGTTCAAACCTATGAAGTTGCCTTATTTGTGCGCTTTATTGCAGGTTTGGCAGCTGCGCCTTTAAGCTCGCTAGGGATGTATTACACCATGCAAGCCTTTGGTAAGGCGGATATGGCCAAAGGGATTTATCTGGCCTTCGGCTTTCAGCAACTTGGCCTGCCTTTGGCATGGATCATCTCGCCTTTTCTGCTCAGTGCCAATCAGTGGGATGTGATTTATACCTTTGAATTGGGTTTGGCAATTTGTTGTTTTGCCATGGTGGTGGCGTTAAAACTGCCACGCAGCCTACGCTTAGAGGTATTCGAGAAGCAGGACTTCTTTACCTTTGCCTTGCTTGCACCCGGTTTTGCCTGTCTGTGTATCGTACTCACCCAAGGGCCGATTTTATGGTGGTTCAATAGTCCTTGGTTGGCCTACACCTTAATCGTCGGTTTTTGTTTGATTGTGTTGGGACTGACTTATGAACACTATCGCAGCAATCCATTGATTATGACCCGTTGGTTAGCCGCAGGTGATCTACTCAGTTTTGTGGTCAGTGCCTTCGCCCTACGCTTACTCATGTCAGAACAAAGCTATGCTGCGGTCAATTTCCTTAAGACTATGGGCATGGGACCTGACCAGTTTGTACCACTGTATGTGGTGATCTTCTGCGGCACCATTGCAGGTTCGGTATTTAGTGCTCTGACCTTCCATCGTGAACGACTGATTCTGAATTTGTTCCTTGCTGAAATCCTGATTTTGATTGCTTGTGCGCTGGACTATCACCTGACCAGTGATGTGCGTCCTGCCAACTTTTACCGCAGTCAATTTCTCGTCAGCTTTGCAGGTGGTGTGTTTATCGGCCCACTGCTGCTGATGGGCTTTATGCGTACCCTGCAACGTGGCCCGCAATATGTGGTGACCTTCATTGTACTGTTTTCAGCCACACAGAATTTTGGTGGTTTGGTCGGCTCCTCCTTTTTCAACACCTATCAGCAGCGCCATACCTATGATTATAAAGTCGAAATCAATAGCAATCTTGACCCGACAAATCCAATTGTGGCACAGCGTTTACAAGCCTACCAACATAGTGCCATGGTCAGTAGCAATGACCCTGTTTTGCAAAATAACCAAGCCTTGCAAAACCTGAATAAGGTGGTCACCCGTGAGGCTCAGGTACGTGCCTATAACGATGTAATCGTATTAAACGGTATTTTTGCAGTGGTGTTATTGCTGTGGGGGCTATTTAAATATGCACGGGATAAATACAAAACCCGAAAAAATCTGCAAGCAGCCAGTTAGTCCTTTTTGATTGAGAAAAGCTTATGTCCGAACAAGAGAAACCTGAAAATAATAATGCTCAAACCACTGAGCAAAATGAGACAACTCAAGCAGCCAAGGTGCCTGAGACTGTCGCCCAAATGCCGCCTCCACCACCACCGCCGACCAGTAAACTCATTAAAACCAAACGCTCTACCCTGTGGTGGATGCTGCTGGTGTTATTGGTCGGAATCACCATTATTTTATGGGCATGGCGCATTGGCCCCTTCCATACAGCAGTTGAACAAACTGACAATAGCTATGTGAAAGGTAAAACCACCATCCTGTCTTCACAGATCAATGGCTATATTAAAGATGTCTTGGTCAAAGACTTTGATCAAGTTAAACAAGGTCAGGTTTTGATGCATATTGATGCCACCACCTATGACCAAAAAGTGACGCAAGCAGCATCTGGTGTAGAGCAAGCAGAAAACAGTCTTGCCAATCAAACCCAAGCCATTGCGCAACGTCAGGCCGATGTTGTGGCCGCACAAGCCAAACTGGATCAAGTCAAGGCACAGTATGATTTATCTGTGGCTCAGCTAAAACGCTACCAACAATTGGGCGATAGCGGTGCGGCGTCTAAATCTGAACAAGATAAAGCCGCGGCAGATGCGCAGAATAATCACGCCTTACTAAAACAAGCCGAAGCCAATATCTTGGTGGCACAAGAAGCTTTAAAAACGGCGCAAGTGGCACAGTCTGGCTTAAAAGCACAAGTTAATAGTGCACAAGCACAACTCGACCAAGCCAATACCACCAAAGACTACAGCACCATTGTTGCACCACTGGATGGACAATTGGGTGAGGTCAATCCACGGGTGGGCCAATATGTCGCTGCGGGGACACAATTGCTTTATCTGATTCCGACACAAACGTGGGTGATTGCCAACTTTAAAGAAACCCAAATTGCCAATATGAAAATTGGGCAAAAAGCGTATTTCACCGTCGATGCGATGAATCATCAGAAATTTACAGGACATGTTGAACAGATTTCCCCTGCCGCAGGTTCAGAATTTAGTGTACTCAAACCCGACAATGCCACAGGTAACTTTACCAAGGTGGTACAACGTATTTCAGTCCGTATCGCCATAGATCCAAATCAAAAAGGCATCGAAAACTTACGTCCTGGGATGTCGGTAATTACCTCTGTGGATACCGACTCCTAATACAAAACTGACATTCTCAATCAAATCCATTTACAATGTGATCAAATCCATTTCTCTTGTTCGAAAATGTTTGATCACATTGCTTTTCCCACACCCTATCAAACATTAGCACTTCCTAGTTCGGTTCAACTGACCATTAAGCGTCTGGACCTGATTCATCCTCACATTTCAGGCAATAAATTTTATAAGCTGAAATACAACCTGCTTGCAGCACAACAACAAGGTTTGACTCAAGTTCTGACTTTTGGTGGTGCTTTCTCCAATCATATTGCTGCTACAGCCTATGCTGCACAGCGTTTTGGCTTGCAAAGCATTGGCATAATTCGTGGTGAAGAACTTGCAACTCAAAACTTAAACCCTACCCTACAGACAGCGCAAGATTTTGGTATGCAATTGCATTTTGTCAGTCGGGCTGAGTATCGACTGCGCCATGAAGCGGAATATTTACAACAACTACAACAGCAATATCCTCAGGCCTTTATTGTTCCAGAAGGTGGCAGCAATGCACTTGCACTGCAAGGAACACAGGAAATTTTAAGCAAAGATGATCGAGAAAATTATGATGTGATTTGTTGTGCAGTTGGAACAGGTGGCACCATTGCTGGACTGATTGAAAGCAGCTCTGCACAACAACAGGTTCTAGGTTTTTCAGCATTGAAAGGCGACTTCCTAAAACAGAATATTCAACAGTGGACCAACAAAAGTAATTGGTCTTTAACCGATGCCTACTGCTGTGGTGGTTATGCAAAAACCACAGCTGAGTTGCTGCAATTTATGCAACACTTCGAACAACAATATGCAATTCCTTTGGAACAGGTCTATACCGCCAAGATGATGCTGGGGCTATTCGATTTAATTCAGCAGCAGTATTTTCCTGAAAATAGCCGTATTTTGGCGATTCATACGGGTGGATTACAAGGGCGCTTAAAATAAAAAAGCCACTCGCAAGTGACTTTTTATTTGATCGAATCAAGTGCTTAAAACCAGCCATCACCAATCGGCTTATTGTCCATAAACACCACTAAGCCTTTGACAATGCGATAAATAAACCAGATTGATGCTGCAAATAGAATCGGAATACCAATGAGTACAAAAGACAAGATAAATCCAATAATTGCAGCAATGAGAGTGATCCAAAAGGTTTTGATTTGCCATTCAAAATGACTGGCCAACCATGTTCCTTTTACCTCGTCACGCTTCATATAATTCATAATAATGGCAGCAATACTTGTTAATCCCACAAAAATACTGGCCGCATAAAGCCCATACGCAATTAAGGTATATTGTCTGAGTTGATCTTGCTGATGAGGCGGAGTGCCTTCTAAAAAAGTCTTATCATTCATTATTGTTATCCCCTTTATTGAGTCCAATTTTATAACATGCTTTGATTTTAAAAGTATCTTTTTTAATCAAACAATCAACATACTCAAACTGCTCTAAATCTTCTATAATTGCCCGCTTTTCCTCCCTTGAGTATTTTCCCCATGGTTCATCAAGTTGATGTTGTTGTTTTAGGTGCAGGTGCATCAGGCTTGATGTTGGCTGCAGAAGCAGGCAAACGTGGGCGCTCGGTTGTGGTGTTGGAAAAAGCCAATAAAGTCGGCAAAAAGATTTTGATGTCAGGTGGTGGTAAATGTAACTTTACCAATCTGGAGGTCGAAGCTGCCAATTATTTGTCTGAAAACCCACATTTCGTCATCTCAGCCTTAACGCGATACACCAATTGGGACTTTATTGCTTTGGTCTGCGAATACGGCATCGAGTACGAAGAACGCAAACACGGGCAATTATTTACCCTCAAAGGATCTAAAGAGATTCTGGAACTTTTACTTTCAGAATGTGACAAAGCCAAACGTGTTCAGATTCAAACCCACTGTGAAGTACAGCAAGTGAAGGCTCAGGCAGATTCCAGTTTTATGATTGAAACCAGTCAAGGGACTTATCACTGTGAATCCTTAGTTGTGGCAACGGGCGGATTATCCATTCCAACCCTCGGTGGCTCAGGTTTTGGTTATGAACTTGCGCAACAGTTCGGACATCATGTTTATCCAACCCGTGCGGGTCTGGTTCCGTTCACCTTCTCCGATCAGTTTAAAGAAGTCACCACCCGCTTGAGTGGCAATGCATTAGACGCAACCTTGATCAATGATCGTCATCAATTTACCGAAGCTTTGCTGTTTACCCATCGTGGTCTTAGTGGTCCAAGCTCACTGCAACTTTCGAACTACTGGCATGTTGGGGAAAGCTTTAAAATTGATTTCTTCCCAAGCCAAGACTTTGCACAATTCTTTAAAGATAAGAAAAAGTCACAGCCTAAAGTTCTACTACGCACCTTAATCAGTGAATTTACCGCCAAAAGTATCGTACTTGAATTACAGCAACTGATTTGGACAGAACAAAGTGAAACACCAATTGGCAATCTCAGTGATGTACAACTCGAACATATAGCAGCGCAATTGCATGCATTTACGGTAAAACCATCAGGTACTGAAGGTTATCGAACGGCCGAAGTCACACTCGGTGGGGTGGATACCAGTGAAGTATCTTCCAAAACCATGGAAAGTAAAAAACAGAAAGGTTTATATTTTATTGGTGAAGTGCTGGATGTTACAGGACACTTAGGTGGCTATAACTTCCAATGGGCATGGTCTTCTGCACAGGCAGCGGCTCAATTTGTCTGATATGACCATATGAATTACAGCACTTCAGGCTACGTTCAATAAAATCTGTTTCAGTTTTGGTGGTCTGAAGAGTTTGCCGCTTCTGAAGTTGCGATTTGTTGTGTATTTTCAATGGGTCTCTCTTTAGAAGAGTTTGACTTAGCAACAACAAATTTATAAGCACTCGCCAAGAACCCTACAGTAATGCCTGCAATAATAATCGGTGCGAATACTCGATTTGGCCTCTTCATGTTCATTCTCCTATAGACTTTTTATTTAGAGACTATTGATACTTTAGCTATAAATGAATTGCTTTTGAGGTCAAATTTGTTATTTAAACCCTCTAACTTTACTCAAAATATCCAATCGCAATCCAAAACAAAAGCCAATAGCGCCGATACAAACAAAACGACCACCCTGCTTAGAGTGGTCGAATTGATTAAAAAAATCAAAGATTATTTTTTCTATTCATCCGAATACGGCGGAATTGGTGGTGGATTCGCCGGAGTATCTGATGACGTTGGCGTCGGACTCACAGGATTTACTGGAGTCGTTGGTGCTGTTGGTGTTGGACTCACAGGAACTACTGGCTTAACCTCATCCTTATGTAATGGATTTGGTTTATTGCCTTCAGTTTTTGCTTTATCTAAAAGATCCGTCAGTAAGCGTTCTGCAGGTTGACGTCCTCCTAGACCAAAGGCCAATGCAAATGCGACTGCAACTGAACCAAGTGTTAAACCAAATGCCAAATTCACAATCGAGTCAGCAATGCCCATGGCTTTTAAACCCATTGCAATCACTAAGCCCATAATTAAGATACGGACTAAATTGCCTAACCAGCGTGAACTGTTGTATTCACCACGTTGTACGATGTTGGCGACCACATTAGCTAACCAGAAGCCGATCACTAGAATCACAGCACCAAGTAGGATACTTGCGCCAAACTGGATAAACATCGCGATCAGTACACTGACCTGTTCTAATCCAAGTCGATTGGCTGCCTCTGAAACCGCAAATAACATGGTAAAGAAAACAATTAAACAACCGATCACGTCAGAAACACGGGTTTGTCCCAAGAAGCGTTGTAAATCCAGCTTCATCGGGATTTCATCCACCCCAGCCCCAGAAATCAGTTCAGCCACTAAACGTCCAACAAAACGGGAGACAATATAAGCCACAATTAAAATCAAACCAGCTGCAATGATTTGTGGAATTGCATACATGATTTGATTGAGCATGGCGGTTGCAGGTTGAGAAATTGCTTGGATACCCAAGGCTTCAAAAGCCACAATTAAAGTGGTAATAATAATGATGGCAAATACAAATGAACCTAAGAATTTAGAAACATTTGAGTTCTTAAATAAGCCAACTTTTTCAGCTTGCGCCTGTAAACCCAGACTATTACTTAAGCCTTCAACAATGCCTCTTACAATTTTCGCTAACACATAGCCCACGAAAATGATCACAGCCGTAATAAACAGGTTCGGCAGATAAGCAATCGCTTCATTCACCATGTTTTGTACTGGAATTAAAAGCCCTGTTAAACCCAGAATTGATAAGACAATAGGCAAGAACAGTAATAACACTAACCAATAGAAAATTTCACCAATATTGCTACTGAGTGAACTGACACCAACTTCGCCACTCAGCTTCTCATCGAATTCAGTTTTAGAAAGTACATTGGTTAGCCCCGCACGAACCAGACGTGCGATAATCCAGCCAATAAAGCCCACGGCGACTGCTGCCAGCAAGTTAGGTATATAGGCCAATACGCGACCAACCATATTGCTAAATGGATCACTGACCCCACTGATATTTAAAACATTGAGTGCGCCAACTACAGCGAGAATCATCACAAACCAGAACACCAGTTTAGAGACCAGATTTTCAATATTTGGAGTACGGCCTGTTGCAGAAGACAATTTATGATTGGTATCAAGCTTTTGCAGTAATTTTTTAACACCTGCTGCAATCACTAAAGCAACAATCCACCCTACAAGTAGGATGACAACTGCAGCAAAAATAGGATGAAACTGATCCCAATAATACATTGCATCAAATCCTCCACGATTGGAGGGGTCACTAAAAAAATCATTCATGTTGTTATCCTTATATTGTGTTTTTAAATCTTGATACACATCCACTTAAGAACGTTCTGCAATGAAGAACATGATTTATGGATGCTTCCACCTTAGTTTTTGTCTATTTTCCAATCAATCAATGGCATCACTAATACAACAAAAAAGTCTCACAATATTGCAAAAAAGCTCATTGATTCACACCAATGAGCTTTATTATGAATTGGTTTTGGTCTAAAGATATGCTTGCTTAAGCATTCAGAATGGCCGACTGCATATGTGACATGATCACTTGAGCAGTTGGATTGGCTGAATGATCAGCAACCATATAAACAAGTAATGCAATCAGGAAGATTCCGACCATAATCAAAATATAAACGGGTAATCTTCTCTTTTTGGTAATTTCTTCTTTGCTGGCCACATGAGGCTGTGGCTTACTAAAATCATGCATGATAGCAGCCCTCATCCTTTTACTTTTCAAGTTTTATATTAGCAATACCCAGTGTTGCATTGTGTGAAAAAGCTTCGGACTATCGTTGCACTGGTTGCAGAACTCCACTTTCTTTTATTTATTTTTTGTTTAAAATATAGTCGGTTTTAGAATGCGTTAAAATAAGCTATAATACGCGCCTCCTTTCTCAGCCGTTCTGCTTTATGTCCTATAGCCAACAAAGCGTTTCTCTTGAATTAGACACTGATGTGACCCATCAATGTTTTTTACATCACACACGCGATGAACATTTGATTGGAATTATTGAGTTCAATAAGCCGAGCTATATTCTGAAATGGGGCGATTTAGAATACTTTCGTCGTCGTACAGAAGAGTTTTCGGTGATGCCATTGCCAGATTGTATCAATGCGATGATTGTCGATATTCGCAATGTACAACCCTTTTTGGATAATGAAGTTCCGATTCTACCTTGGCGCTTACTCGAAGAAGATTGTCCTGTCCGTCTGGTCGTCCCGCAAGATCGCCTAGAGCATTATATTGGCTTGTTTGAACCGACTTGGTTAACCACGGATGTCGATACCGCCATTCAAGAAATTCGTGAATTTATGGATATGTTTGTACATTAAGACATATCCATTCAGCACTCTTCTACCAATAATTCTCTACAGCAATATTGCCTTCGCCACGACGATTCATAATTAAACCGCGTTGCTTCAGGGCTTCTTTAGTATCTTCCACCATTTGTGGATTGCCACATAACATCACATGACTACTGTCTCGGTTAAAAGAGAGCCCTGCTGCTTTTTCTAATTCACCATTGCCAATTAAAACAGGCAAACGATCATGCAGGGCGGCATTCGGATCACGGGTAATGATTGGAATGAACTTAAAGCCCGTATGCCCTTCGCCAAATAAGGCTGCAATCTCTTGGATACGCTCGACATAAGCCAACTCAGATTCAGTACGTACGCTATACACCAGATTGATCTGCTGATATTTATTCCATGTTTCAAAGTCTTGTAACATCGATAAAAACGGCGCAAGCCCCGTGCCTGTTCCCAATAACCATAAATCCTGTGGTAACGGTTGTTGATAACGTGCCAGCGTTAAATAGCCATAGGAAATTTTTTCCAGATACAACTCATCATCGACTTTGAGGTGTTGTAGATTCGAGGTAAAAGCACCATCAGGCACAACAATTGAAAAGAATTCTAATGTTTCATCAAAAGGTGAAGAGACAACTGAATAAGCACGAACAACCAGTTCCCCTTCAACCATTAAACCAATACGTGCGAACTGACCTGCGGTAAATTTAAAATGAGCTGGTCGAGTCATGGTGAAGCTAAAAAGATTATGAGTCCAACGGTGTACAGATAAAACCTTTTCTACGCTAAATTTTTCAATTGACATGATGAGAACGTGGCATGAAACAGTGCGCTCATGTTAGCATGATCGAATAATTGATGGATACTCAAAACATTAAGGCTATTTAACATGCGCATGACATTACGCCAGTTGGCTGTTTTCGTGGCGGTCGCTCAAGAAGGAACGGTAACCAAAGCGAGTGATGCTGTCCGACTTACACAAAGTGCGGCAAGTATGGCTTTAGCAGATTTAGAAGATGGTCTAGGTGCACCACTCTTTGATCGTTTGGGTAAACGATTGCAGCTCAATGATTTGGGACGTTTTTTACTCCCACAAGCTTTAGAAATTTTAGGTCGCTGTGACTCTTTTGAACAAGCGGCTAAGGGTGAATTACAAAGCATTGATCTACGTTTAGGTGCAACGCTTACAATTAGTGATTATTTAATGCCAGATTTGATGGCTGAATTTTTACAACGTCATCCACAAGCACATCTGCAACTGCAAGTGGGCAATACCCGTCAAATGATTGAAGCAGTCAATCAATTCCAATTGGATCTGGCCTTGATCGAAGGGTCTTGTCATTTACCTCAACTGCAATGTATCCATTGGCGTGATGATGAGCTAGCCGTATGTTGTGCGCCAGATCATCCCTTAGCACAGTTGAATCGCCCCGTGAGTCCAACTGATTTCCTAGATGTGGAGTGGATTCTACGTGAGGAAGGCTCAGGTACACGTGAAGTATTTGATAATGCCATTTTGCAAGATTTACCCGATGCCAATATTCGTTTAACACTGGGTCATAATGAAGCGATCTTAAAAATTGTCGCGGGTGGTTTAGGCATGTCTTGTGTTTCTAGATTAGCGATTGAACCGCTACAAGAGAAAGGTCAGCTGGTGATCTTGGATACTCCATTCTGGCAATTAACCCGACCGCTCTATATGCTCGTGCATCGTCAAAAGTACCAAGGGCCTGGACTGAAAGCCTTTTTACAATTTTGCGAACATCAGGTGTAATTCACTCCAATAAAAAACGCTTCCAATAGGAAGCGTTTTTTATTTTTATTTAGAAATCGAAACTCACACCCAATTTATAGGTACGACCTGCACCAATAATGGCATAGTCATTATTAAATACACCGGCCCAATGTTTTTTGTCCGCAACATTATCAATATTTGCTCTAAATGTTGTATCCACACCACCAATTTTTGCTTTGTACTTAGCACCTAAATCAAAAATAGTGTAATCAGGTAATTCCAAAGTATTTGTGTTATTTAAATACTGTTTACTCACATAGGTCGCACGTGTATTTATACTCAAGCCATCAATTTGTGGAATCTTATAATCTAAGGCCAAACCAGCAGTGAAATCAGGTATACCATAAATTGTTTTTCCCTCAAGAGCAGGGGTTCCAGACTTAATATACTCAGCATCGATATAAGCCAGATTTCCAAGCAAGCTTAAATCCTCAGTAATATTACCTGAGAATGACCACTCGATCCCACGTGAACGAGTTTCAGCATCATCTTTAACGATTGATGTAGCACTGTCTAAATAAGCTTCTGGTTTTTCAATTTGATACAGCGCTAAAGTATTTAACCAAGAACCCATTTGATGCTTCGCACCAATTTCATATTGCTTAGTCTGGTACGGTGCTAAAGTTTCACCTTTATTTTTCGCAGTTGGATAAGTAATATCAGAAACGGTTACACCTTCAGATAAACCTTCAACATAACTCGCGTAAAAAGAAAGATTTTCAGCAAAAGGCTTAATAACAATACCTATACTTGGTGAAACCTTATCTGCTGAGTAACTAGTTTTTCTGAATAAGTTTTTGGTATCAATATCTTGATAGCGCGCTCCTAAAATTAACTGTAACCGATCATCCAACATCGAAACTTGGTCAGTCAATGTATAGCTCACATACTTGTTGTCCCCGTAAGGTACTATTTTAGGATAGCTGGTTGGCATTGCTCCAGTGTTTAATGGATCATATAAATTAGTATCAAAGGCCGACACTGTTGCCGCACCGTGCTGCCAATATTTACGCGTTAAATAATCTGCTCGAATACCAACAGTATGTTTGATACTTCCTGTTTCAAATTTCGCTTCAAGACCCGTGTTTGCCGCAACATTGTGTTCCTGAGTCCCTACTCGATAATATTGAGATTTTGCAGCACCTGTTTCAGCATTTTGCACAATCATTCGTGTACCAAAAAGATGGCCTGAATATTCTTTTTCAGTATATCCAACCCCTGCAAACACTTTTAAATCTGGAGCGAACTTGTATTCACCAGATAGTCCCGCATATTGGCTACTCTGCTTTCCTTCAATTTTTGGAAAATAGTTATTATTACCATCAGGAGCTGCAATCACTTGCTTAATTGTTCCCATTGAGACCATTGCTGGTGAACCACCTTCACGATCATCTCGCATCGCATAGGCATCAAAATTTAACTTTAATTTGTCTGTCGTATAGTCAAGTGCGAGTACGCCAGTTGCATTGCTATCATCCATTCCATCAATAAGATGTTCCCCTGTACCATATGAACCACTCGCTCTGATACCAAATTCATTATTTGCGCCTAAGCGACGGGATACATCAAAACCTGATTTATAGTATCCCCCATCTTCATAACTCGCTGAAACTTGAGTCAAATCTTGATTGGCACGTTTAGTCTGAGCCATGACAACGCCACCAACACTACCTGCTGGCGCCATCCCAGCAACTAAAGCATTTGGGCCTTTTAACAAAGTGACTGACTCAAGAATATCTGTAGGAATACGCCCAGTCGGCGCCATTCCAAACAGGCCATTTAGGTTATAGTCTTCAAATCCAACGCTAAAACCACGAATCTGAACATTTTCATTTAAATGTCCAGCATTGGTTGTTTCACGAATACTTGGATCATTTCTTAATACTTCTGAAACAGTGGCAGCTTGCTGATCTTGAATCAACTTATCCGAATAAGTCGTAACAGAAAACGGGGTATCAATAGTAGATTTATTGCCTAAGCTACCCAAATTTGAATTTTTCTTGAGCTTACCAGCAGCATAACTCTCTTGTTGATCAGCTTTTACCGTAATCGTTGGTAAAACGGTATTGTCTTCAGCAACAGCAAACATCGGCAAAGCGATAAGAGATAAAAATAATATATTCTTTTTCAAGTGATCAAACCCCGATAAAAATTTGACCACAGTATATAAGATAAATTAACAAATGATAATAAAAATCATTAATAAAATGATAACCATTTATTTAATGAATATAAAAATCTCATCATGAGAATTCACATAATTTATTTTTAACTTAATAACCGATGAAATGCTTTGCCTCTCGGACTTAGTTCAACAGCTGATTAGCTACAATAGGCCAATCGAGAAGCAATACTGATAGAAAGAAAAAGAGGCTAACCGCCTCTTCTCTTTTGAGCTTTAAAAACAAGTTCAAATCAAACCAGAAAAATTAGCGTCTGAAGTTAGATAACAACTCTGATGTGATTGAATTATTGTGCGTCGCTATTTTAGTTTTTCTAGTTTTCGCTGGATTTGGATCAACAAGCTCAATTTTTGTGGCTTTGTACTTCCCGTCATTTTCAACGACCACAAATTTCACTTTTTCATTTCTTTTCGGCTCGCCACCAGCGGGATACTCTGAAATATGAAAAAACACATCCCCTTCAGAGGTCCCAATAAAGCCAAAGCCTTTGTCTGGATTATATTGTTTAATTTTTCCCTGATAGAACTCTTGCTTCATGACATTTATCCTACTTTGCAAATCTGATCATCACAGTATATAAAAATAAAAAAGAGACTTTCAATCTATCCCCAAAACAGTATCAGGATGAGATCAAGTCTCTTTTTATGAATGTTTCAAAAATCAGTCTTTTTGAACACTACCAAAAATTTTGTCACCTGCATCACCAAGACCAGGAACAATATAACCTTCTTCATTCAGACCTTGGTCAATCGACGCGGTATAGATCAACACATCTGGATGTGCCGCTTCTACTTTCGCAACACCTTCTGGCGCGGCAACCAAGACCATGACACGAATATCTTTACAGCCACTTGCTTTCAATACATCAATTGCAGCAATTAAAGAATTACCTGTCGCAAGCATTGGATCAATAATCATGGCTAAGCGATTGGCAACATCAGGCACCAACTTTTTATAGTATGTGCGCACTTCTAAAGTTGCTTCATCACGCTCTAAACCTAAAACACTCACTTTCGCGCTTGGAATCAGGCTAAGAACGCCCTCAAGCATACCAATACCAGCACGCAAGATTGGAACAATTGTGATTTTCTTCCCTGCGATACGCTGAGTTGAGACTTTCCCTGCCCACCCATCAATTTCATGATCAACAACAGGAAGATCCTTTGTTGCTTCATAAGTCAGTAACATCGTGACTTCTTGCGCTAATTCACGGAAGTTCTTGGTACTAATATCTGAACGACGTAATAAACCAAGTTTATGGCGAATGAGCGGATGACGGATTTCTTGAATCGACACGAATGAGTACCTAGGTAATATTAATCTCACTCCATTATAAAGTGTTTTTTTACTCATCAATAAAAAAGCCTCCAACTTTGGAGGCTTTTTTGTACAAATCCGACGATTACTGTTGTTGAGACAACATAAAGTGCAACGGAGAAAGGATCTCTGCCTTCAATGCCAAGTTAATCATTGGATCCGGATAAACACCCATCACCAATACTAATAACGCAGCAGCAAGGACCATAAGACCACCGACTTTACTTCCCCAATGAGCATCCGCATCAATACGAGGTACATCTGGTGGAGTCATATACATCACCACCATCACACGTAAGTAGTAATACAAACCGATACCACTACCCACCACAATCATTGCCGCCAAGAACCAGTGTTGCGTTGTCACCGCAGCCATCACCACCAAGAACTTACCAATGAAGCCTGCTGTTAATGGAATACCTGCTAAAGACAACATCATTACAGTTAATGTTGCAGTCAAGATCGGACGGCGCCAGAACAAACCACGGTAGTCTGCAAGGCTTTGTGCTTCATCGACGTTGTTATATGGGCTCGACATTAATGCAACCGCACCAAATGCACCGATTGTGGTCAATACATAGGTAATTACATAAACCGTCACACTACCAAGACTTGCGTAAGTCATGCTGATTAAAGCAATTAACAAATAACCGAAGTGTGCAATCGATGAATAACCCAAGATACGTTTCAAGTTGACTTGACGAACTGCAAGTAAGTTACCCACCACGATCGACAATACCGCAATGATGGTAATCACCGTCACTAATGATTCAACCAAGATTGCACCAGAAGTCAGTAAGTAACGTACAAATAGACCAATCGTTGCAACTTTCGCAGCCGTTGCCAAGAAGGTTGCCATAGGTGCCGGTGCACCTGCATACACATCTGGCGTCCATTTATGGAATGGCGCAAGTGAAAGTTTGAATGCAACAGCAAAGATAATTAAACCTAAGCCCAATAACACCATTGGTTGTTTGATTGCAGTAAACAATGCCTGAACAGAGTCATAGAATGACAATGAACCTGTATACGCATAGATATAAGCCATACCCATGAGCAACATTGCAGAAGCAGTCGCTGAAAGCACAAGGTATTTAATCCCCGCTTCCAAAGACTGACTACGTTGATAGGTATACGCCAACATGCCGTATACAGGAATCGACATCAACTCTAGGCTGATGAAGAATGCTGCATAGTGTGAGCTTGAAACCAACAACATTGCACCTGTCACTGAGCACAGTAACAAGATATACAACTCTTCGCGGTTGTCCTTATAAGTCTCAATATAAGCATGAGATAAAGTACAGCACGCTAAAGCAGCAATTAGAATCAGGAATTGATAGAGCATGGTAAATGGATCAACCATGAACATACCCATCACGTTTACTGGTGCAAAGTGCCCACTAAACATGGTGTATCCAATATAAATTGCAGCAAGGTTTAAACCCACAACCGAAGTTGTTGCAATCAGATTGTGATTACGCTTAATCGCAGTTAATAACATCACGACGATTGCGGTCAAAGCCACAATCATCACGGGAGCAAGTGGCATTAGCTCAGAAAAAGAAATTGTGAAGTTCATGATTTATTGCATCTCCACATGTTCAAGTTGAGTTGCAGCCTGTTGAACAGTTTCGACAACTTCTTGTACTGGCATATAACTATTTACTAACCATTGCATGCTTGAATGAGACATATCCAAGAATGTTTGCGGGTAAATACCTAACCAAACTAAACCGATCGCACAGATCATCAAAATAGTGACTTCACGTGCAGATAGATCTTTAAGCGGACTAGTATAGTGCTGTTTTTGCTCTGGGTTTGGTTCACCAAATAATGCTTTGTGAATCAGAATCAGACCATAAAGACCAGCAAATACCAAGCTCACTGCTGCAATGATCGTGAACGCTGGATAAGCTTTGAATGAACCCATCAAGATCAGGAATTCACCAATAAAGTTACCTAGACCTGGTACACCAACCAATGCTGCAACAAAGAACATCAAGAAGAATGGCAAATATTGCAGCTGGCCACGAAGACCACCCATCAAGCGTAAATCACGTGTATGTAAACGCTCGTACACTTGACCCGACATAATGAACAATGCAGCAGATGACAAACCATGTGCCAACATCATGATCATGAGGCCTTGGAATGTCAGGATATTACCTGCATAAATTGCAAGTAAGATGAAACCCATGTGCGAAATAGACGTGTACGCAAGTAAGCGTTTCATATCTGTTTGTTGGTACGCTAAGAATGCACCGTAGAAAATACCAATCAGACCCAAAATAATGGCGATATCAGCAAATTGTGCTGATGCAGCCGGGAAGAATGGAATTACGAAACGAAGCAAACCGTACGCAGCTGTTTTAATCAAAATACCCGCTAAATCCACAGAACCCGCTGTTGGTGCTTGAGCATGCGCATCAGGCAACCAGCCGTGTAATGGGAATACTGGTAATTTCACCGCAAAACCGATGAAGAAACACAGCATGAATGCATAAGCAACTTCAGGTGGTAAGTGGTTCGCAACAGCCAATAGATAGTTGTAATCGAAACCGATCATACCTGTCATCATGTATCCATAGACCACAAGGCCCAAGATACCGATCAACATGATCAAACCAGCGATTTGAGTATATAAGAAGAATTTGGTTGCAGCATAAACACGCGAACGACCATTCGACCCTGAGTGTCCCCATAACGCAATCAAGAAGTAGATTGGTACGAGCATCATCTCCCAGAAGAAGAAGAACAAGAATAAGTCAATCGCCAAGAATACACCGATGACCCCACCCAAACTCCAAAGTAAGTTTAAATGGAAGAAACCAACGTTCTTTTGAATCTCACCCCATGAACAGCCAACTGCAAGTACACCCAGTAATGCAGTCAACAACACCATAAGTAGAGATAAACCATCCACCGCTAAGTGAATGCTAATGCCTAAAGTCTGAATCCATGGAAGATGGAATTCAGCCGCCCAAGTCGGGACTTTACCGCCCAACTCGTAGCTAAATGTACCACTTTGCCACAGTGCAATGCCCAAACCGAAGGTAATCAACATACCAATCAAGGCAATCCAGCGCGGTAAATGTTGGTCGTATTTATCGACTAACCAACAAATAAAACCAGCAATGAAAGGAACTAAAATCAGTGCGGGTAAAATTAAATTGTTTTCCATTTTATTTCCCCACAACCTGAATCACGATCAAGATCATCAATAACACCACTACACCGAGTGACATGCTTGAAGCGTATTCACGTAATGAACCTGTTTGACGCGAACTTGTAAAGCTATTACCACCCTTCACAATTGCAGGGAGTACTAACCATAAACCGTCAACTGGATCACGACCTAAAATTTTCGCAATCAATAAATAAGGTTTTACAAATACGATGTCATACAAAGCATCGAAACCAAATGCTGTACGGCAAATGTGCGCTAAACCTGAACCCAAAGATGTTTGAGCAAAAGCTTTTACTGCACCGTATGCAAAAGCAAACAAGAAGATACCCACAGCTAAACCAGCGAGGGCAACACCACTTGCTAAATGTTCAGCATGTGCAACAGCAGCTTCTAAGCTCTCAGGAACAACAAAACTTGGAATGCTTGCAGCAGTCAATAATTTTGCAACTGGCGCTTGTAGGAAGTAGCCGATACCTGTTGATAACGCAGCAAGAATTGCAAGCGGACCCCAGTAAGTGACGCCATGAATCGCATGTGCATGGGTTTTCTCTTCGCCGAAGAATACCACCCAGATTAAACGGAAAGTATAGATAGACGTTAAGAATGCACCCGCAACACCAACCCAGTACAACGTATTGTAAAGTGGAAGATTTGCAATTGTAGACTGTGCATATACTGCACCCAAGATCGCATCTTTAGAGAAGAAGCCAACAGTCACGATTGGAAGTGCTGCCAATGCGCCACCACCGATTACGAAACACCAGAATACGAATGGAATCTTATGACGTAATCCACCCATTTTGAAAATGTTTTGTTCGTGATGACATGCAAGAATTACGGCACCTGAAGAAAGGAACAATAATGCTTTGAAGAATGCGTGAGCCAACATGTGGAATAAACCAGCTTGGTATGCTTCAGCACCCACTGCCATAAACATATAACCCAACTGACTCATGGTTGAGTAAGCCAAGATACGTTTGATATCGGTTTGCACCAATGCGGCAAAGCCAGCCACCAGCAAAGTCACAGCACCTGTAATCGAGATGAACTGCATTACTTCTGGTGCCATTTCAATCACAGAGAACATACGGCAGCATAAGTACACACCTGCTGTAACCATTGTTGCAGCATGGATCAATGCAGACACTGGTGTAGGACCAGCCATCGCATCAGCTAACCAAGTTTGTAATGGAATTTGCGCTGATTTACCCGCTGCACCCAAGAACAACATCAATGCTGTCCAGATCGACAATGATGAGCTTTGTGTCATGACAGTCGCTGCATTTTCAACAATGTACTGAATATTCAAAGTACCAAATTGTTGATAGAGCAAGAACAATGCGATGAGTAAGAATACGTCACCCACACGTGTTACGGTGAATGCCTTGATTGCCGCCCAGCCATTTGCAGGGTTTGAGTAATAGAAACCAATCAATAAGTAAGAGCACAGACCTACGCCTTCCCAACCTAAGAACAATAACGCCAAGTTATCGCCCAATACCAACAACAACATGCTGGCAACGAATAGGTTGAAATAAGAGAAGAAACGCGCATAACCTTCTTCACCACGCATATACCATGATGCGAAGATGTGAATCAGGAAGCCAACACCTGTGACCATACCTGTCATCAATAATGACAAGCCGTCTAAATGTAAGCTGATGCCTGGCTCAAAACCGCCAACACTGAACCAAGTCCATAAGTGTTGAACAAAAACGGTTTGACCACTGCTGGTAAATGCAAGACCGGCAATTAAAGCAAATAACGCAGATAAACCAACTGAACCAACACCAATAATGGCAGCTACATTTTCAGAAAGTTTGTCACGCCCTGCCGCTAAAAGGATAAAACCAATGAGCGGAAATAAAACGGTTAAATATAATGTACTCATCCGCGCATCTCACTAGCAGCATCCACATCCAAGTGATGGAAGCGATGATAAAACTGAAGGACGATCGCAAGACCAATACATGCCTCTGCTGCAGCAAGCGTCAGGATCAAAATGAACATGATCTGTCCATCTGGCTGAGCCCAAACACTACCTGCCAAGACGAATGCCAACGCAGCAGCATTCATCATCACCTCAAGGCTCATTAGCATAAATAAAAGGTTGCGTCGCACCATTACACCGTAAAAACCCAGTGCAAAAAGGATGGTTGCAACGATCAAACCATGTTCTAAAGGGATGTGTCCCATTATTCTTTATCCTCTTCTGCACCTGGTTCACGTTTGCCTAAGTGGAATGCTGCAACAAGTGCTGCAAGCAATAACATCGCGGCAACTTCTACCAATAATAGATAGTGAGTAAATAGTGCTTGACCGACTGCTTTAGGCCCAACAACTTCTGTACCCATTGGCGCAGAAATCGTGGTGTATTCACCACCGAGCATCCACACCAAGATTAAGCCTAATAAAAAGCTCATCAGTGCAGGAAAAGCCCAAGCATCTGAAGTCAACCATTTGCTTTCTTGTTCAATGGTATCTTGTCCAAGGTTCAACATCATGACAACGAAGACGAACAAGACCATGATCGCACCTGCATAAACGATGATCTCAAGGGCAGCCGCAAACGGCGCACCCACGATCATGAAAATGCCAGCAACCGCAAGAAGAGAAACGATCAAGCTAAGTAATGCATGCACAGGATTGGTGTTGGTCACAACACGTACTGTCGAAACAATGGCCACAAGTGCCATCAAATAAAATGGCCACATCATGGTAATAAGCTCCGTACATCTACTGGTGCACTTTCTTTTTGTGCTTGACCTTTTTCTTTACCGCTCACAGCCATACCAGTGACACGATAGAAATTGTAGTCAGGATATTTACCAGGTCCAGAAATGAGTAAGTTTTCTTTCTCATACACCAAGTCTTGACGTACATACTCACCAAGTTCGAAATCTGGTGTCATCTGAATCGCTGTGGTTGGACATGCTTCTTCACACATACCGCAGAAAATGCAGCGTGAGAAGTTAATACGGAAAAATTCTGGATACCAACGTCCATCTTCTTTTTCCGCTTTTTGCAATGAAATACAGCCCACTGGACATGCAACCGCACACAGGTTACATGCCACACAACGCTCTTCACCATCTGGATCACGCGTTAATACGATACGACCGCGATAGCGTGGAGGCGCAATTTGTTCACCCGGTACTTCTGGATATAAGATCGTGTCACGTTTACGTGTTACATGGCTGAACACCATCCATAACGAACGTACAATCGATCCAAAGCCAGCTAGAATTTTATACATTTTGTACTCCCTGCTGTCCTAGGCCTGATTCATCAGAATCACAGCACCAGTCACTAACAAGTTGACCAACGCCAATGGCAAACAAACTTTCCAACCAAAGTTCATCACTTGGTCATAACGTGGACGCATTAACGAGCCACGCGCCAAGACAAACATCATTACAAAGAATGCTGTTTTAATCACGAACCAGAATAATGGTGGAACAAATGGAATTTCTAAGTTAAATGGTGCAAGCCATCCGCCGAAGAATAAAGTCACGATCAAAGCCGAGATCAAAACAACGTTGACGTATTCCGCAACGAAGAACATCCCCCACTTCATACCACCATATTCAACATGGTAACCTTCAGCCAATTCTTGTTCAGCTTCTGGTTGGTCAAATGGGTGACGGTGCGTAACCGCAACACCCGCAACCACAAAGATCAAGAAACCTAAGAACTGAGGAATGATGAACCACATATCACGTTGTGCTTCAACAATTTCACGAAGGTTGAATGAACCTGCAATCGCAACCACACCCATCAACGAGATACCCAAGAACACTTCATAAGAAATGGTTTGAGCAGCAGAACGAAGACCACCGAGTAATGAGTATTTGTTGTTAGACGCCCAACCACCAAATAACACTGCATAAACTGCAATACCTGCCATTGCCATAAAGAACAATAGGCCGATACTCATATCCGCAACGCCCAGTGTAGGACTTACTGGAATCACCATGAATGAAAGTACCGCAGTTGCCATCGCAACTGCTGGTGCTAAACGGAAAGTCAGCTTATCAGCAAACTTTGGTGTCCAGTCTTCTTTGAACATGATCTTAAGCATGTCGGCAACGATCTGGAACATACCACCTGGACCGACACGGTTTGGACCATAACGGTCTTGCCATAATGCCAAGAGACGACGCTCAATAAATGACATCAAAGCAGCAACCAAAACCACCACCAGCAAGATCACAATCGCCTGAATCACTGAATAAGCGATTGGCCAGTTCTCAGCCCAAAGTGGCGTTTGACGTATAATTTCTTGATTCATGAATTACACTCCTACCGCCACAGAAACAGGCTCTGCCAATGAAACAGTTGGTGCTAAACCAATTGGGTAACCAATATAACCTGTTGGTAAATATTCGATCACTTGTACTGGCAAGCTAATACTCGTTTCACCCGCTTTCACTGTAATACGTTGACCATCTTGAACATTTAAGCGTGTCGCATCTTGCTCACCCACAGCAAACATTGCTTCAGGAATACGAGATTCCATCGCAGGTGTTTTAATGGTGAATTCGCCAGAACCAAAAATATGGTGCATCGGCACAAGGCGGAAGCTTTCAGGATTCACAACAACAGCAGAAGGTGCAACATAGCTACGCGCAGGACGTTTTGCTAAACGATCGAATAAACGAACACCCGAATCACCACCTTTTAAGTGACCACCCACTTCATCTTGGTATTTGTTCCAAGCTTGTGGTGAGTTCCAACCCGCAGACCATGCGAAAGGTACCAATGAAGATGCAGTCTGATTCCCTACATAACCTTCCATCGAGAACGTTAATGCAGAGTCGATATCCGTCGGTTGCTTAGGTTCGTGAACCGATAACGGTGCACGCATTGCGGTACGACCTGAGTAACGACGTGGTTCACGTGCAATTTTCAAACCGTGGATACGATAGCCAGCATCTGGTGCAACGTCTTCAATTGCAGCAAGCACAGGAACATTCTTCACGATGTCATCAATCACATCATCAAGCAATGTCCAGTCCACTGCTTTGCCTTTGAGACCTGTCTCAATGGCATGTAACCAGCGCCATGATTCTTTGATCGCATATTCAGGTTTGTAGTAGCTTGGGTCATACACTTGATAGAAACGTTGTGCACGGCCTTCTTGGCTCACGACAGTACCGTCACCTTCAGCAAAGCTTGCTGCTGAAAGTACGATATCTGCAAGTTTCAAGGTTTCAGTTTCGCTATGATCGAGCACGATCACAGTCTCAGCCTTGTCAAATGCAGCTTTCACTTGAGCCACTGGTAAACGACGAGTTAAGTCATTTTCAATCACAACCACTGCATCATAATCTTGTGCAAATGCTTGTTCTAAGCTTAAGCCACCAAACAGCGCCAAGCCCATTGAGTTCACTTCAGGAACAGTCAATGACAAGCCTGCATGTTCACCTAAGTTTTGTGCAACTTGAGCTGCAGCTTCCATGATTGCAGGATCTTGTAAGCTGGTACCAGAGATAATCAATGGTTTTTTCGCCGCTTTCAAAGTATCTGCAATGGTTTGCGCAAATGCTTTGGCATCATCCGCTAAACCAGAGAGTGCTTCACCTTTAACAGCAGCAGCAACCGCGAAACCTAAACGTGCGATATCATTTGGAGATGCAACCACTTCACCTGTTGCAACATCGGCTAAACGCGTTTGTGTTGCAGCAAGGATATAGATTGGTGATTTTGCATCTTGACCGATACGTTGTACAGGTTCTGCTAACCAGTCTGGTGTACGTGTCGCAGCAGCCATTTCTTTGGCTTTGTTTTTCGCAGCTTGGCGAACAGACAATGCCATACGTGGCGCAGTTTGAGTTAAGTCTTCACCCAAGATCAACACCGCATCATAGCTTTCAATTTCACGCATGTTCGGGTTATAGATACCCTGTGTTTGCATGATTGATGCAGCTAACTCAACCAAGTTTTGATCTTTTTGAGACATACCTGTTGAGTAATTGTCTTGTCCGACCAATTCACGCAGTGCGTAGTTTGATTCCAAGCTTGCGCGTGGTGAACCAATACCTAACACTTTCTTGCCTTGAAGTTGAGTAATCACTTGATCAAGTGCCTGATCAACACTCACAGTCGCAACAGTTTCACCATTGCGGAACTGCGGTTGACGTGGACGATCTTCACGATTCACATAACCTGTACCGAAACGACCTTTGTCACAAAGGAAGTATTGGTTGACTGAACCATTGAAACGGTTTTCAACACGACGGATTTCGCCATAGCGTTCGCCCGGAGAAATGTTACAACCTGAAGAACAGCCATGACATACGCTTGGCGCATACTGCATGTCCCACTTACGGTTATAGCGTGCTGAATGGGTCTTATCCGTGAATACACCCGTTGGGCAGACTTCAGTCAAGTTACCAGAGAATTCAGACTCTAAAGTGCCTGATTCTGGACGACCAAAGTAAACACGTGAAGCATTGGCATATACACCAAAGTCCGTACCGCCCGCATAATCTTTGTAGTAACGCACACAACGATAACATGCGATACAACGGTTCATCTCATGCGCAATAAACGAACCCAACTCTTGGTTGTGATGCGTACGTTTGGTAAAGCGATAGCGACGACGGTCATGTTGCGTCATGACGGTCATATCTTGTAAATGACAGTGACCACCTTCTTCACAGACTGGACAGTCGTGCGGGTGGTTGGTCATTAAGAATTCAACAATCGACGCACGGAAATCCGTCGCTTCTTTGTCTTCAATCGAAATATAGGTATTGTCGGCAGCAGGTGTCATACATGACATCACCAAGCGTCCACGTGTGTCCTCAGGATTTGCGTACTGAGTCACCGCACATTGACGACAAGAACCAACAGAACCTAAGGATGGGTGCCAACAAAAATACGGGATGTCGATGCCAAGGCTTAAACATGCTTGTAGCAAGTTTTCAGTGCCGTTGACTTCATACGATTTTCCATCGACATGAATTGTAGCCATAGTCGAATTCCTTAAGCTTGTTCTACGTCTAGAGCAGGAGCATGGGTTTTAACCTTTGCTTCAAACTCGCCACGGAAATATTTAAGTGCGCCCATAAGCGGCTCCATCGCACCTGGTGCGTGAGCACAGAAAGTTTTACCAATCCACAATTTACGAGTAAGTTCTTGTAGGTGATCGATATCTTCTTTCTTACCTTCGCCTGCTTCCAGTGCTTTAAGCGCTTTAACTGCCCAAGGTAAACCATCACGGCATGGTGTACAGAAACCACATGATTCACGTGCAAAGAATTCTTCTAAATTACGTGTAGCAGAAACCATACATTGAGTTTCATCCACAACCATCAACAAACAGGTACCTAAACGTGAACCCGCTTTCATGATCGTTTCAGAATCCATTGGCAAATCAATGTGCTCAGCTGCTAAAAAGTCAGTCGAAGCACCACCTGGTAACCATGCTTTCAAAGTAAGACCATCACGCATACCACCCGCATGTTCTTCAATCACTTCACGCGCTGTTGTACCAAATGGAAGTTCCCAAAGACCAGGGAATTTAACTTTGCCTGATGCACCATAGATCTTGGTACCCGGATCTTTCGACTTACCCGCAGAAAGATTGATGTACCACTCAGGACCACGAAGCATAATCGCTGGCAAGTTGTTATAGGTCTCAACGTTGTTGACAATCGTTGGACGGCCCCATGCCCCTGCAACTTGCGGGAATGGTGGCTTAGTACGCGGATTGGCACGACGACCTTCAAGCGAGTTGATCAATGCAGTTTCTTCACCACAGATATAACGACCTGCGCCAGTGTGAACATGCATATCAAAGTTCCAGCCTGTTCCAAGGATGTTGTCACCCAAGTAACCTTTGGCACGGATTTGCTCTAATGCTTCATTTAAGTATTGAGCTGCTTCAACATATTCACCACGGATGAAGATATAACCTTGAGTTGCTTCTAAGGTATAACCTGCAATCAGCATGCCTTCGATCAATTGATGAGGAAGTTTTTCCATCAACAAACGGTCTTTAAAGGTACCTGGTTCCATTTCATCGGCATTACAGATCAAATAGCGTGGACCACCATCATTTGGCGCCATCAATGACCATTTAATTCCCGCTGGGAAACCTGCACCACCACGACCTTTGACCGTTGCAGCTTTAATGACTTCAAGCACGTCTTTTGGTGGCATGCTCAATGCTTTTTTAAAGCCAGCATAACCTTCAAGTGCTTCATACTCATCTGCTGCACGCACAAACTCTTGTTTGCTCAAACGCCAAGTCAATGGATGCGTTTCTGGATTACCGTCGCCATAAATTGGTTTTGGTTCAGTATTCATACATACTTCTCCAATAACTGTTTAACTGATGACACGTCCACAAGACCATGCGTATCTTCATCAATCATTAAAGTTGGACCTTTATCGCAGTTGCCTAAACAGCAAATTGGGAGCAAGGTAAAACGGCCATCTGCTGTGGTTTGTCCGTACTGGATACCCAACTCGCGCTGGAATGCTTCTGCCAAAGTTTCTGCACCCATCAAGAAGCATGCAATTGAGTCACACAATAAAATCACATGGCGACCAACCGGTTGACGGTAGATACGGTTATAGAAAGTTGCAACACCTTCAAGATCCGCCACACTCATCGTCAACAACTGTGCAATCGCATTCATTTGTGCATCATCTACCCAACCATTACGGCGCTGTACACACTTCAAAGCATCCAAAGAGGCTGCACGTGGGTACGGGTAATGACCAATGTGATGTTCAATGTCATGAATTTCGTCAGCAGTCAAAATCCCTTCAACATTCACACGTGGTTTTTTATCAGTCAAAATCATCATAATCGTTTACCCCTAGCGATCCACGTCAGCCATAACCACGTCAATGGTCGCCAAATAAATGATCAAGTCAGAAACCAAACTGCCGTTAATCACTGAAGGCATTTGCTGTAAGTGAGTGAATGTCGGTGTACGAATACGGGTACGGTAACTCATCGTTGACTTGTCTGAAGTCAAATAATAAGTACTCGCGCCTTTCACGACTTCCGTCATAAATGATGACTCACCCGCAGGCATTACTGGACCCCAAGATACGCTCAAGAAGTGCGTAATCAAGGTTTCAATATCTTGTAATGTCTTATCTTTCGGTGGTGGAACAGCCAATGGATGATCCGCTTTATAAGGACCAGATGGCATGTTATCCAAGCACTGTTGAATGATTTTCAACGACTCAGTAATTTCACGGAAGTGAACCAAGACACGTGCATATGCATCGCCTTCATATTCCACTGGAATATCAAAGTCGAAGTTTTCATAACCACTGTATGGACGATATTTACGAACGTCAAAATCAATACCCGTCGCACGTAAACCAGTACCTGTTACACCCCAAGCCAACGCAGATTTAGCATCGTATTGCGCAACGTTACGCGTACGACCAATAAATACTGAGTTTTTAAGTGCAGCAGTGTAGTACTCATTCAAACGTTTCGGCATCCACTCTAGCAACTCTTTAACAAGTTTTTGCCAGTTATTTGGAAGGTCGTGTGCTGTACCACCAATACGGAACCATGCTGGGTGCATACGGTAACCCGTAATCGCTTCAACGATGTCATAGACTTTTTGACGGTCTGCGAACATATAGAATACAGGAGTCATACCACCCGCATCCTGAATCGCTGTACCACAAAACAACAAGTGGTTATTGATACGGAATAATTCGTTCAACATCACACGAATGACTTGTGCACGCTCAGGTACTTTAATACCAGCAAGCTGCTCAACAGCCATCACGTATGGCATGTTTTGCGCACAACCACCGAGGTAGTCGACACGATCGGTATAAGGAATGAATGAATGCCATGTTTGACGTTCAGCCATCTTTTCCACACCACGGTGGTGATAACCGATATCAGGCACACAGTCTTTCACTTCTTCACCGTCCAACTGTAATACCACACGGAAAGCACCGTGTGCAGATGGATGGTTAGGACCCAAGTTCAGGAACATGAAGTCTTCGTCGTCATTACCGCGTTTTAGACCCCAGTCTTCTGGTACAAAGCGTAAGTGTTCTTGTTCGAAATCTTGCTTTGCTTGGTCTTGCATATACGGCGTATATTCTGTCGCACGCGCTGAATATTCTTTACGTAATGGGTGACCTTCCCAATAGGTTGGTAACAAGATACGACGGAGCATTGGATGCCCTGCGAAATCGATACCGAACATATCGTAAGCTTCACGCTCGTACCAGTTGGCATTTGGCCAAATGTTGGTTGCAGTTGGAATGCTTAAATCATTTTCATTCAACGCAACTTTAATACGAATATCACTATTACGCTCAAGCGATAACAAGTGATAGAACACAGTGAAGTCAGATGCTGGTAAACCATCACGGTGAACACGTAAACGCTCATCTACCGCTGATAAGTCAAACAACATCACATAAGGACGTTCCACTTTACGGAGGAACATAAGGACTTCTTGCACGCGTGCGCGCTCAACCCAGACTGTTGGAAACTCTTCAAAAGTCGTCTGCACATAGAAGTTCTCACCAAATTTGGTTTTGAGCTCTTCTACGATTGCAAATGCAGGGCGGGAATCAACTGGTGTTGATTCTGGCATAGCAATGTCAGTTTCAGCCATTGGCTTGGCTTCCTATTTAATACAAATTCTGGCAATTTTTCCGATGACCATACCCATCACGGGACATGTCAAAAACTCATCGAGAAAATTATTTAATATCATCCATAGAGCGTAAGTTTTTCACCGCAATACGTTCAGCATTTTTACGGTCACGTTCTGGCATCATCTTTGGCTTATACACAGGCTGAAGATCATCACCAATAACCGCTGAAAGTGGACGGCGCTCTAGTTGAATTTGGTCTTGAAGTAACATCAATGCTTGAATCAATGCTTCTGGACGAGGCGGGCAACCTGGGATGTACACATCAACAGGAATAATTTTATCGACACCTTGAACTACAGAGTAGATGTCATACATACCGCCAGAGTTCGCACAAGCACCCATTGAGATCACCCATTTAGGCTCAAGCATTTGTTCATACAAACGTTGAATTACAGGTGCCATTTTGACAAAGCAGGTCCCTGCAACAATCATCAAATCTGCTTGACGTGGTGAAGCACGAATAACCTCAGCACCAAAACGGGATAAGTCATGTACACCCGTTAAAGTCGTTGCATATTCAACGTAGCAGCATGAAGTACCAAAGTTAAAAGGCCACAAAGAGTTTTTACGCCCCCAGTTCACCGCTGTATGCAACACATCTTCAAGACGCGTCATCATCACGCTTTTATTAACTTCTTCCTCAAGTGGATCAGTTACGATTTGACGATCTTGTAATGGATATTGATCGGCATCTGGATTCGCACGGGTTAAAGTATATTTCATCCCGACTTACTCCTTTTTAAGTAATGATGTAGTCGGTGTTTTAGATTTAACACGACCTGAAGACTGTGCTGGAATATGACCAGTAGGATCGACAACTAACTCTTCAATATTATTGAATCGCGTAATGTCAGCAATGTTCATATTTGGCGAACCTATTTTGGTTTTAATCCCAGCTGCTTTACGACGATCTGAAGGTGCCCAGTTAAGTGCGCCTGTAGAAAGCTCATAAATCAAACCGATTAATAAAACTAAAATAAAGACAGCAGCCGTTGCAAAACCAACCCAACCGACTTCACGAACTGAAGTTGCCCAAGCGTAGAGATAGAGGGCTTCCAGATCGAAAACCACAAAGAAAATTGCAACTAAATAGAACTTGGCTGACAAGCGGATACGAGCACCGCCCGCACCAACTACACCTGATTCAAACTGCTCTTGCTTTGCACGTCCCCATGCTTTACCCCCTAGGAGTAAGGGAACAGTGAGCATAAAAACGCAAAGAAATGTAACGCCGATCACGAAGGCAATTATTGCCCATTCGTATGGAGTAATGGCACTCATGCGGGGATAACTCCTGGCAGGCCTATTTTTAACAAAGAATGTATGTATTGGCCTTCAAATACACCAAACACAAAATTAATCCCGCCAATTGTACCTGATTTCTAATTTCTCATGCTAGTTGAAGCGCTTTAGTCTTTCGGATGATTTTGTCCTTAAATTTACCGATATATCCAAGATCATGGTTAATTCACCCCTAAAAATCGAATTATCTAATCAAGAAGACTATATTGATCATTTTTTTCTTTTTCTACATCGTGAAAAAATCTAAATTTTGAGTGGTCCGCCCCAATATATTGCAGCACGAACTAAATCATTGCATTGATACAAATTTATGATGAAAATTTAAACAGAAGTTAGGGCCTGTTGACATTTCAGCCATGCATTGCGTTATCGGCTAAAACGACAGAAACAAGGCATGAAATGCAGGCAATGGTGATCCCCTTGCCAAGTTTCATAACGCAGTTTATGGAGGTTTTAGCCATAACCTAAGCAAGAGCAAAGCATTGCTTTGACGCAGCGCAAGGACAGGGACTTTTTTTGCCGTTACGGCGTTAGGTCTCACACACTTAGAATAACTAAGTTTCGTAAAACCTGCCTTGTACCGTCTAAAAAATGTCCTCTGTCGCAAGCATCTGTGAAATCTCAACAGACCCTATATAATAGCGCGACCTTGCCTCCCCATAGAACCGCGTCAGCATGCCCCAAGCCTATGCAGCATTAAAACCACGCTCCCTTTTACAATTATTTCTACTTTTTAGTGGGGTAATTCTATTGTGCTGCCTACTCGGTATCGCAACCAGACACCTCACCTTTCTTGCCTCTTTTTGGCCTGCTAACTCGGTTCTGCTCGGTTTACTCATTCGTTTTCCGCAAACACGCCACCCGATCAGTTTTATTGGGGCAATCGTGGGTTACCTACTTGCCGATACCTCACAAGATACGCCTTTTTTACTCAATATTTGTCTAACCTCAGCAAATCTACTCTACGTCATCACGACATTGGCCCTATATGTCAAATTTAATGCATTTATCCGTTCAATGCATCATGGTTATTTTTATCTATTTCTATTTAGTTTTTGCTGTATCGGTGGTTTGGCTAGCTCATTATTTGCAGCCCTCACCCTACCTTTATTTAACACCAAATTTGCTTTAGGTTCATTTTGGATTGATTTTGGCTATTGGTTTACTGCGGAAATTCAAAATGCATTATTACTGCTCCCGGCAATCATTAGTGCTCCGCTTTGGAGTGAATTTAAACAGCAACTCCAAGAGTTTAAAACTCAAACGGTACAAGAAAGCTTACCGCTATTTGCAGTTATTTTCTCCATTGCAATTGGCTACTATGATGCAGGTCCCGGTTCCCTACTTTATCCAATTGCGGCACTGATCTGGTGTGCATTGAGCTATCGTCATTTTTCAGTGGCAATGATTACTTCGATCAGCTGCGCCTTTGTGATCTATCACGTCTCGCAGAACTACCTGCTACTTTATCCCCAGCAATTTTTAAATAATGCCATCTCAATCCGCCTTGGACTGATTATGATGACGATTGCCCCACTCACCGTGTCCAGTATCAATATGGTGAGATCCAAGCTAATCCAAGAATTGCAAGATACCATTGCGCATGATGAACTCACCTCCAGCCTGACCCGCCGCCAATTTCTACAATCGGTGCAACTGTTCCAGCAGCAAGCAACACAGGCTGGTCAAAGTACGGCCTTTCTTATGCTCGACATTGATCACTTTAAACAAGTGAATGACAGCTATGGACACCAGATGGGTGATCGTGCCTTGCAAAGCTGCGTGCACACCATTCAGAGCCTACTCAGCCCTCAAGACTTGCTCGGTCGTTTAGGCGGTGAAGAGTTCGCTATCTTTATGACCGACACCGATGCCGATGCAGCTTATCTCTGCGCTGAAAAAATCCGCCTACAGATCAGCCAAACCCCGATTGAACATGAACAACAGCAACGTTTCTTCATTCAAATCAGCATTGGAATTTGTATCTGCACACCTGAAAATCAGCACGCCATTGAGCAATTATTTAAGCAGGCCGACGATGCGCTGTATCAAGCCAAACGGCAGGGCCGAAACCAAGTTGTCATTTCGACATAATATGTTGCAATTCAGCTAAATACTTTAATTATCTTTATACACAGCAGCGCGAATAGATGAGTATTCTAGAATGAGAACAAAAGGAGAAAAATATGCATCTAGAATACACTCACGCTTCGGATTATTTCTTTTTTTCACAACTTCTGATGCGCCATATAGAAAGTTATGTTCGAAAACATCCAGATGCTGATAATGCAATTTTTGATTTAAGAGACATTTACGAAGTATTTAGAGAGGATTTTGCCGCCACAACAACCAATTTAGAAAGTATTCTCAATATTGCCGATGGCTATAAAGTCGAAACCTTAAATGGAGATCAAACCCTGATCAAAGGTTATAAAATCGATATCAAGAACAATGCGCTACTGATTGACTTCAATGCAGATGCATTGCAGAGCCTTCGCTCAGGCAAACCGTTGATTGAACCCGATCCATCTGTTCATGAATAAATAGTAATAATTCAAGGTCGCCAAAAGACCTGATTTAGCCAAAGTATTTTGCTTTGGCTTTTTTATTAATATCAATAAAAAAAGGAATGATAAATATCATTCCTTTTTCACTACTTATTTTTTAATGACTTGTTTATAACGCTTGGCAGGCCACGTCATGATAAAGCGTGCACCGCCCAAGTTTGGACTTTGATCGACTTGGATCGTACCACCAAACCAATAGGCAATCCGGCTGACAATTGACAGACCTAGACCATAACCACCTGAAGCACGGGTACGGCTGTCATCTAAACGGGCGAAGGCCTCAAAAATACGACTGCGCTCTTGTTCAGGAATCCCCGGCCCGTCATCTTCGACGCAGACATAGGCATTACCGTCAGCACGAACCCCACCACTAATGCGGACTTTATTATCGCAATAACGTACTGCATTACCGACCAGATTTTGCACCACTCGGTGTAGATAGCGGCGTTCTGCATCCACTTTCAAGGCTAATGGCGGTGCAATCAGTTCAATTTCTTTTTGCGTCTTCAATGCTTCCGTTTCCATTGCGACCTGATCCAATACTTCAACCAGTACAATGTCTTCGAAATCTAGAGATGGCGTACCTTGCTCCAATTTGGCATAGGTCATGATCTCATCAATCAAGGTATTGAGTGCTTCAATATCTTTATCAATCATGTCCACTTGCTGAATACGATAATTATAATCATCTTCTTCAGCCAGCATCTCCATACCAAAACGAATCCGTGCCACAGGTGTTCTGAGTTCATGCGACACCGCACGCATCAATTCACGCTGCGCTTCAATCAAACGCTGAATATGATCTGACATATTGTTATAACTGGATGCCAAATTTGCCATTTCGTCAGTACCTTCAATGGGTACACGCAATGACAAGTCACCCGACTTCATCTTATTCAAGGCATAACGGACCTGACGAATTTTACGCTCAAGCGGTAAAATCAGGCCATAAACACCCAAACTTAATAAGAACAAGCTGAATAAGGTGATCCCTGCTGACAGCTGGAACGGCATCCAATTAAACATTGGAACAGGCCCTAAAATCAGCACTTGCGCAGGATGGTTTGGCATTGGAGAAACAATCGAAATGGTGGTGCCACGCACAGTTGCACTGTCTTTATACAGCAACACACTTTGATCTTGGCGCAAACGACCAATCTGCTCCGAATCCAGATTAATGTCTTTAATATCCGCAATTTCAATTGGGTAATAGAAATGCTTTTTAATTTTGTCTAAATACTCACGCTCCTGCCCTGGATAGAAAATCAAATAATCCAGTACAAAAATCGGTAGCGCTTTCATTTGGCGTTCGCCAATTTTATCGACTTTAATATAGAGGAAATGCTTAGGGTCGTCTTTCAGGCCAATAATGATATAGCCAATCCCATTATTCGCATCATAACGAACCACTGATTTTTGCTCAGCAATACGTTTTTTCTCGGTACGCGATAGTTCTACCCGTTCAGCATCGACATAGTAGATCGGTAGTTCCAGCAAATCAGACGCATCGGAAATCCAATCTAACTTTTGTTGCTTTTCTGGCTGACGAGATACCCCTTCACTAATGACATAAGAAATGCCATCGGTAAGAGATTCACGATATTCTTGCGCCCGTTGATAGTTAATGATCTGCACCAGCAAATAACAAAATGCGGCAACCACAACAACCAAAACCACCAATCCAGCATAGATACGCAAGAATATGCTGTTTTTCAGTACTCGACTTACCATAGGGTAAATAATTCCAAGCTAGTTAAAATCTCTCCTGAACAGCCACGCTGTACAAGCCCCTCCTCTATCAAGGGAAAAGCCCCCTTTTAAAAGGAGGCTTTAGAGAGTTTAGATTCCGTTGGTTTCTTTAACGAATAAATAACCTTTACTACGCACTGTTTTGATACGTTTTGGATTTTCTGGGTCATCACCGATTTTTGGACGGATACGTGAAATACGTACATCGATCGAACGATCTTGACCATCGTATTCAATACCACGAAGACGCTCAAAGATATCTTCACGAGACAAGATACGACCTGCATTCGACGCCAACAACCATAACAAGTCATATTCAGCGCTGGTGAAGTCAACCAACTCACCATTTAACGTTACTGAACGACCACCGTTATCAATCACAAGGTCATCAAACTCGATACGTTGTGCAACTTCGTCTTCAACTGTTTTGTCAGTACGGCGTAATAAAGCACGGATGCGCGCTAATAACACACGTGGTTGAACAGGTTTCGCAACATAATCGTCTGCACCCATTTCCAAGCCAAGAACCTGATCCATATCTTCAGTACGTGCAGTGAGCATCAAAATTGGTTGATGGTAATGCGGACGTACTTCACGACAAACGGTCAGGCCATCTGCGCCCGGCAACATCACATCGAGAACCACTAAATCTGGTTGCTCGCTGATAATGCGACGAATTGCACGATTACCATCCGTTTCGACTCCAACTTCTAAACCGTTACGAATCAAATACTCTTGTGTTAAACGTGCTAAGCGTTCGTCATCTTCTACGATCAAAATCTTCGGTAACTTTTCTTCTTGGCTCATTTGTTTGCCCCTAAAATCTGAGTGAATCTATCTATGAAATCTGACAGATACATTGGTTTATGTTTTGCAATATACACACGTTTACATTGTAAACAAGTAGGCGTTCACCAAACTGATACACGCCTAACCCCTTTTGTTATATTTTTATTAAAATTATGAATTTTAATATATTTTTCAGCTCTCTATGCTTTTTCCGACAGGATGAATATTTAGTATAGATTTTGTGCCAATGTTAAACAATTTGTTTCTTTATTCACCCAAAACAATTTAAGTGTCTGTTTTTTGAGTTATCCACAGAGTTATCTATAAGCCTTTTTTAATGGCTTTGATATGCTATGTGACTGTGATTTCAGCAGTTAACACATGAAAAAAAAATTAGTAAAAAGTCAAGGATTGATCTACTGCAAAAAATCCCGTATCTTGTGTTGAAAATAAACTTTAACCACTAAGTATTGTGTTTATCCCTCAAACATCGTGGCATACTTTTTGCTCGATTCAAACGGTCCATGAACATAAAAATAGATGATAATGGAGCTATGCTGACATGAGCATCATCACTTCTACTCCTGGCCAACTTCAGGTCATTAAGCGCACCGGTGAGATTGCGACATTTAATGCCGAGAAAATTTCTGTTGCGATTGGGAAAGCATTTTTAGCTGTTGAAGGTCAACAAGGTACTGACTCAAGTCGTATCCATGACCGTATCACTCAACTGACTGAAATGGTAATGAACACATTCAATCGCCGTTTGCCTTCTGGCGGTACGATTCATATCGAAGAAATTCAAGACCAAGTTGAATTGGCATTGATGCGTACAGGCGAGCAAAAAGTTGCACGTGCCTACGTCATTTATCGTGACCAACGCGCAAGTGCTCGTCAGCAAACTGGTGCGAACCATCACCCTACCCTTCAAATTACAGATGCCAATGGTCAGCTCCAACCATTGGATTTGGATGCGCTTACAGCCACCATTGAAACTGCAAGTGAAGGTCTAGAAGGAATTGATGTTCAAGCCATTCTTGATGAAACGGTAAAGAACTTATATAACGGCGTAAAAGAAAGCGATATCGCGACCACCATGATGATGGCAACGCGTACCCGTATCGAACAAGAGCCAAACTATACTTATGTGACTGCGCGTTTACTTAGTAGCGAACTCGTTAGCACAGGTTTAGAGTTCCTCGGTCTACCGACAGACACCTTAGAAGGTGATGCTTTAGAAACCTTCTTGAAGAAAGGTATTGAGCTTGATCTTCTTTCTAAGGACTTGCTTGATTTTGACCTTGCAAAATTGGCTGCTGCGATCAAACCAGAACGCTCAAACCAGTTCACTTATTTAGGTCTACAAACTTTATTTGACCGTTACTTCATCCATTCAAATGGCGTGCGTTTTGAATTACCACAATTATTCTTTATGCGTGTATCAATGGGTCTTTCGCTCAATGAAGAAAATAGAGAAGACCGTGCAATCGAGTTCTATGACTTATTGTCTAGCTTCGACTACATGGCTTCTACACCGACGCTCTTTAACTCAGGTACATTGCGTCCGCAATTATCTAGCTGTTACTTAACCACGATTGGTGATGACCTGTATGACATTTATGGTGCAATGCGTGACAACGCGATGCTATCAAAATGGGCGGGTGGTTTAGGTAATGACTGGACACCTGTACGTGCATTGAACTCTTATATCAAAGGCACCAACGGTAAATCTCAAGGTGTGGTTCCATTCCTTAAAGTTGCCAACGATACAGCCGTTGCGGTAAACCAAGGTGGTAAGCGTAAAGGTGCAGTTTGTGCATACCTTGAAACTTGGCACTTGGATGTTGAAGAATTCCTAGAGCTACGTAAAAACACAGGTGATGACCGTCGTCGTACCCACGACATGAACACAGCGAACTGGGTGCCTGACTTGTTCATGCAACGTGTGTTTGAAGATGCTGAATGGACCTTGTTCACACCGTCTGAAACACCAGACCTGCATGATTTAACTGGCGCAGAATTCGCTGAGCGTTATGCACACTACGAAGCTGTAGCAAAAGAACAAAACATGCTACACAAGAAAGTACGTGCTAAAGATTTATGGCGCAAAATGCTTTCGATGTTGTTCGAAACAGGTCACCCATGGATCACATTCAAAGACGTATGTAACTTACGTTCACCACAACAACACGTGGGCGTGGTTCACTCTTCGAACTTGTGTACAGAAATCACTTTAAACACAAACCAAGATGAAATCGCGGTGTGTAACTTAGGTTCGATCAACCTTGTACAACACGTTCAAGGTGGCGTATTAGATCGTGAAAAGCTTGCGCGTACAGTGAAAACTGCGGTGCGTATGCTCGATAACGTCATCGACATTAACTACTATGCTGTACCACAAGCGAAAACATCGAACTTGAAACACCGCCCTGTGGGTATGGGTATCATGGGCTTCCAAGATGCATTGTATGAAATGAATCTTGCTTATGGTTCAGATGCAGCCGTTGATTTCGCTGATGAATCGATGGAAGTGATCAGCTACTACGCAATTGAAACATCAAGCAACCTTGCGCTTGAACGTGGTGCTTACTCAACATTCAAAGGTTCATTGTGGGATCAAGGTATCTTGCCAATCGACTCTTTAGAAATCGTTGCGAAATCGCGTCCAGAGCGTATGTTCGAAGTGGATCGCACTCAACGTTTAGACTGGGACACTTTACGTGCCAAAGTTCAAAAAGACGGTATGCGTAACTCAAATGTGATGGCGATTGCACCGACTGCAACCATCTCTAACATTTGTGGCGTGTCTCAATCAATTGAGCCAACTTTCCAGAACTTGTATGTGAAATCTAACCTTTCTGGTGAGTTCACCGTGATCAACCCTTACCTTGTTCGTGCATTAAAAGAACGTGGTCTTTGGGATACCGTAATGGTGAATGATCTGAAACACTTCGAAGGTTCAGTTCAAAAGATTGCGCGTATTCCTGAAGAATTAAAAGCAATCTTCGCGACTGCATTTGAAGTGGATACTCGCTGGATCGTAGATGCTGCGTCACGTCGTCAAAAATGGATCGACCAAGCACAGTCATTGAACCTTTACATCGCTGGCGCGAATGGTAAGAAACTTGACATCACGTATAAGATGGCATGGTTACGTGGTCTTAAAACTACATATTACCTCCGAGCTTTAGGTGCGACTTCTGCAGAGAAATCAACCATTAATACTGGGGCACTGAATGCAGTTAAACCAGCATCGGTTGAAGCGCCTGTGGTTGCGGCAGCAGCGGTTGTAGCAGAAAAAGCTGAAGTTCAAACTGAAGATGATGGTTTCTCAACAGCAGCGCCAGTGCCATTGGCCTGTTCAATTGACAATCCAGACTGCGAAGCTTGTCAGTAATTTCACACCTCTCTGCATAAACTCCCTCTCCTTTGGAGGGAGTTCGAGAAAGGTTTCTATTGAGGCATAGATCATGTTCCATCTCAGTCATAATTATCAATTTGGTGTGATAGTCCTGATCTGTGCCTTTCTAGTGTTTTATATTCCAATGGTTTACGCATTTTTTAAAATACGTAAACAACAGCGTAAGCAAAATAAGTTTTAGGGATTATCGGTGTCCATTGGTCACTTTTTAAAATTTCAGTCAATAAAACTTAATTTTGCTTACACAAATTGAGCGTATAGTAGGACATCTCCTTGCTTGAGATGTCTAAATAAAAGATATAAAGCAACGAAGAGAGAATGAATATGTCTATCCTTAGTTGGGACGATTTTGAAGATGATTCGCAAAAACCGACTACACCTGAACACAAGTCTGCGCCCATCGACACGCAAAAAACGGTTAATACGCAAGTGGTATCTGATTCAGAGCAATCATCGCCGCGCGTGGCTGCTGCACAACCCGCTGGAACCAGTACCGTGCGATCAACAAATCCAACCGATTCGTTGGCACGAGCATCTGCTGCCTTAGAACACTTAGATGCTGCACCTGGCTTGGAAGAGCTTGAGATGGGTGCACAGCGTGTTCAGGTTGATGATAAAGCAATGATCAACTGTCGCGCTGACTTAAACCAGCTTGTTCCGTTTAAATACGAGTGGGCTTGGCAGAAGTATCTTGACGGGTGTGCAAACCACTGGATGCCGCAAGAAGTGAACATGAACCATGATATCGCGCTTTGGAAGTCTGAAAATGGCTTAACTGAAGATGAGCGTACCATCATCATGCGTTCTTTGGGTTTCTTCTCGACTGCGGACTCATTGGTTGCAAACAACTTGGTATTGGCGATCTACCGTCACATTACCAACCCTGAATGCCGTCAGTACATCTTGCGTCAAGCATTTGAAGAAGCGATTCACACGCATGCTTATCAATACTGTATCGAATCTTTGGGTATGGACGAAGGCGAAGTCTTCAACATGTATCGCGAGATTCCATCTGTTGCACGTAAAGCATCGTGGGGCTTGAAGTACACTCAATCTTTAAGTGATCCAACTTTCAACACTGGTACACCTGAAAACGACCAACGTTTATTGCGTAACTTGATTGCGTTCTACTGCGTTCTTGAAGGGATCTTCTTCTACTGTGGCTTTACTCAAATCTTGAGTATGGGTCGTCGTAACAAGATGAACGGTGTTGCTGAGCAGTTCCAGTACATCTTGCGTGATGAGTCTATGCACTTGAACTTCGGTATCGACATGATCAACCAAATCAAGATCGAGAACCCACATTTGTGGACGGCTGACTTCCAAGAAGAAGTGATTCAAATGATTCTTGAAGGCACGATGCTTGAGATCGAATATGCGCGTGACACGATGCCACGTGGTGTATTGGGTATGAATGCAAGCATGATGGAAGAATACTTGAAGTTCATCTGTAACCGTCGTTTAGCGCAACTTGGTTTACCTGAGCAATTTGCTGGTGTAACCAACCCGTTTGGCTGGATGTCTGAGATGATGGACTTGCGTAAAGAGAAGAACTTCTTTGAAACGCGTGTAACGGATTACCAAACTGGTGGTGCGTTAAGCTGGTAAGTTGAACGTCACGCGTCACGCGACACATGAGTTGTCATTCAAATAAAAAAAGAACCGTTCTAATGAATGGTTCTTTTTTTTATTCTTTAAAAGTTATGCTTATTACTATTTCATTAAATGAGCTGTATTAGCTTACCCACTTATCATCATTCATCGCTAAAGTTTTAACCAGCTCGAAGACTGTTGAAACCTTTTCTTTAAATTGAATCTCGTCATAACTTATTGGTAAGTCTTTATCTAAGACCTTCTCAATTTCATCTTTTACTACGGCTTGAGTTTGAACATCCTTCCACCAATCTTGAACTAAAATTTTCGGAGTCGTATTCAAAAGAGCCGTAATTAAGTCTTTTGCTGCTAACTTCACTTGTTGCTGCTCACTTTTGGTTAACCTATCCTTTAAGAGAAGGTCATAGATTTCCAACTCATCTTCTGTCAGTCCTTCTTTGATATGGCGTTGATCTTCATCTTTCAAGCCTTTTGTAAACTTCTGAAGTTCGTCAAATAATTGCTCTGTCGCTGTTGCACCTGAATTATAACGATCTATCATCTGCTGATAACGTTCGGCAAAGTTAATACGACCGCCATTTTGCTTCAACATTTGAATGATCTTTTTCTCAAGAAAAGCTCGCATATCTGCAATGGCAATATTCTTGTGCTTAGTTTCTTTGAACTGTTCTTTCAGCTTGTCAAAATCAACTGTACTTAAATCCCATTTTTGACCATGAATTAAACTATAATTTTCTTTAAAGTCTTTAACTGTCTTCGCAGTATCTTCATTAACAACTACACTTCTATCCAATAAATCTGATACTGAGGTACCTGATTTTTCTAAATCTTGAGGCTCAATCATTGCTTCAATGAAGCCATGTAAAAATTGGATAACCGAAACAATTGGTCGAGGTTGCACCAAAATATTTGGTTTACATGCTTCATATAAAGCCGCAACTGTATTGAAATGAACATTAAAAGTCTTACGATATTCGTCTTTTTCTAATAATTGATCAGCATATTGTTCAAACAAAGCATTTTCTTTAAACGTGCCGCCACTCTCATGACGAGTTTCCAATATTTGATTCAAATCAATATTCTTAGATTCACAATATTCTAGCGTCTTTATAATTGCTTCATCTAGCATTTGAAAAAGTACAGTTTTATCTTGTACGGGAGCATCTGTTTCCCCATCTTCACCAGTACCTTGACCGTAATCTTTTAAAGCCGTTTTTAGATTTCTAAATACATTATAGTAATCAATAACTTCGCCATTTCTTTTTTCTACCAGCTCACCCTCTGTATTCTGAATACGATATGAAGTCACACGGTTTGCACGAGCAATCGTTTGCATCAACGTATGACCTTTCATAGGCTTATCTAGATAAAGCGTTGAAACAGTGGGTGCATCAAAGCCTGTGAGCCACATTGCACACACAAAGACAAGTTGTAATGGATGTTCAGGGTCTTTAAAGTTGTCCTCAATATCAGCACCATTTGCATCAAGTTTATTTAAACGATCAATATGTGGCTGGATATCCAGATCTTGTTTATCAAAGCGCTCTTTTTCTGAACTTGGATCACTGATAACTACCGCCATTTGTACAGCACTCATATACTTTTGACGCTGTTTTAAACGATGTTTTTCAATATCATTTTTAGAATTATGAATACGAGTTTGTAAATTCTTTTGTTCTTCTTTCCAAAGTTTTGAAACCTTGTCGTACATTCGTACTGCTGTGAATTGATCCACAGCAACCATCATTCCTTTACCTAAATATCCACGACGTGGGAAATGGTACACAATATCTTCAGCAATACGATCTAGACGATCATCTCGTTTGATAACTTCCAATTCAGTTGAAAACTTACGCTCAAGTTTTTCTTTCTGAGCATCATTGAGCTCTTCATCTTCTAAAATTTCAGCGAGTTCCTCATTGAGATCATCATTTTGTAATAATACCTCTGGCACTCGCTTTTCATAGAAAAGTGGCAATGTTGCTTTATCTTCTATTGCTTGCTGAAATGTATATTCAGAAACATATTCTCCAAACCACTGTTTTGTTTTTTTCTGCTTAAGAATAGGTGTTCCTGTAAACGCAAGAAAATGTGCACCATCTAAGCCTTTTCGCATATTCTCAGCAAGTGATTCATATTGAGTACGGTGTGCCTCATCAACTATCACGGTGACTTCACGCTTAGTAGGATCAAACAACTGAGGATATTCTTGGCCTTTGTGGTATCTAAACTTTTGAATCAAGGTAAAGACTATCTTAGTATTTTGGCTTAATAATGTACGAAGATGGGTACTATTTTTAGGCTTTGCCGCTTCTGCTTCAGAGACGGCTTGTGTATGGATAAAGTTCTTATAAATCTGATCATCTAAGTCTTCACGATCAGTAATCACCACAAAACTAAAATTACCTGTGACTTTACGATAAATCTTCCTGACATAGAAAATCATAGAGAAGCTTTTACCAGAACCTTGTGTGTGCCAAAACACACCTAGGCGACCTTTCAATTCATCACGCTTTAAGAAGTTTTGGAAAGCATGATTTACCCCTAGAAACTGATGGTTTTGAGCGATAATTTTATATTTTTCCTTTTGGAATAAGATAAAGTTTTCGACATAGTCTAAAAGACGTTCTGGACGGCATAAACCACGTAGTAAATATTCGATACTTGTACCTTGCTCTTCAATTTCTTCTTTATTTACTTTTTCTTTTTCTTGTTCCACACGTAACCAGTTAAAGAAATGCTCCCATTCAGCAGTAAAACTCCCTAGTTTTGTATCTGTCGCATTTGAAAGCACACAAAAAGCATTGGTTAAGAAAAGCTGAGGAATATCATTTTTATAGTTTTTTAAATTATCGTCAAAAGCATTCTTAAGCTTTACATTAGAGTTTTTCAGTTCAATAAATACCAATGGCAAACCATTTACATAGAGAATGAGATCAGGACGGCGATAAGCGCAATATGGCGTACGTCCTGTCGATTGAATCCATAACTGAGAAACCACCAAAAACTCATTATTTTCAGGGTTTTCAAAATCAATCAGTTTTAAAGACTCATTTTCATGCTTCTCACCGTTTTTATCTTCATAGGTGATAGAAGCACCATCCCGAATAGCAGTATAGAGTTCCATATTAGCTTTAATAGCAGACATAGAACCACGACGATCCATCAGTTTAGATACAGCAGTTTCTATCACTTCTAGAGGGACTTGGGGATTGAATTGCACACATTTGGCAATGATACGATCTTTGAAGATAACATCTTTTTTGTCAGTACGACCCGAACGATCATTTAAGTCACTTGAATCTGTGGTATAGCAGTTTAAGTGCTGATAACCAAACTCGGTATTCAAAAGTGCTATCGTTGCTTGTTCAATATCATCTTCACTTATAAAATTACGTGTTACTTTTGCCACAAATTACCCCCTCTATCCCTCTAAATAACTCTATTTTTTAATAACTTACGATTCTTGCATTGATGGTGGAAACTGAATATCCAAGTTTTCTACCGATAGTTTTCCTGAAATTAAGCGAGGCAATAACTGATCTCTGTTATTAACCAATAAGCTATTTTTAGTTTTTAATATCTCAATCAGTTTCATCTTATCTATAATTAAATTTGTATACTTCTCTTGAAGAGTTAAAGGAGCAACTAAAACCTTCTTATTGGTCAGCTCGCCCCAATGTCTTTTATATTCTGTAGTTTCTACTTGATCTTTAATTAAAGAAAATAAATATAATAATAAAATATTATGCTTACTTTTGAATGGGATAACATTTTCTGCCAAAGAAAAATTCTTAAACATGATCTGCATCTTGCATGAATGATCCCCAAAAATAATCATAGGACTTTCAAAAGATGCTATATGTTCTGCTTCTCCTTCATGAAAACCTAGCATAGTTTTTTGAGACTGATCAATAACAGGAATGTCTGCCTCTAAACATAATTCATATTCTTTGTAAACACGACCAAATTTCTTTCTATCAACCAAATTCGAAATTTTTTCAATTTTCCAATCTTTAGGAATGCCTTTTTCAAACTCTGTATTTTCCCAATTAGGAAAACGAAACCGTACAAACCATTCTTTATATAGCTCTTCCGCCATATTTTCTAAAATTTGGATACGTTTTTTATTGTTTTCGATGAGGTCATCGTAAGCTGAAAGAATAGCAACAATTTGTCTTTGTACTGAAATCGAAGGACATGGGAATAAAATTCGACGAACAATATCTTGATTTAGTGAAGCCATTGTTGCACCAAAGGCACACAAAGCATGCATCCAATCTTGGTGAGGTTGTGTCTTAAAATAGTACGATAAAAATCTAGAATCTACATTTTCAGTATTTAAACGAAGTCTCAAACAATCAGACCCTTGAACCCAACCAACTTGCTCGTCTTGGATATATGAATGTCTCTCTACTGCCCCTTTTCTTCCAAAAACAATATCATCTTTACATAGAATATGATTTTTCAGTTGCTCAGCTTTAAAGTCCGTTATAAATTCTAAATTGTCAGCTCTAATGTCACCAAATCCAATATTTCTAACATTGATTACTGGGGTTCCAGATTCTACATACTCACTAGCTTTTAGTTGAGTACCAAAAGGACCAGTTTGTAATGATGCTTCTTTAGAATCAATTAAGCTTCCAATTGATATAAAATTGAAATTCATATCAATCTCCTAAAAGCATCGTTAGGTTATTACTAATTAAATGACTCAATTTGATGGATTCATTTGTTAATCTAGTTAATTCTAATTTTAAATCGAGTATATTCTCCTGAAACTCTTCTTCTGTACGCCCATCTTCTTCAATCACTACACCCACATAACGCCCTGCATTTAAAGAATAATCTTGTTCTTTTACTTCCTCAGGTGTTGCTAACTTGCAAAGTCCCGTTACATCCTCATATTCAGCATTTGGAAAACGCTCTTGTAACCATGAAATATGATTGAAGAAATACTCAGCTTCATTACGATCAGCTTTAATATCGGCAAGTAAGGCTTTCACTTCTTTAATATCTGCTGTTAAAGCATTCAATTCTTTAAGTTTGACTTCTTTAACTTTAAGTACTTCTTTTTTATCATTTGCCTTAGCTTCGGCAACTTCAGCACGAGTGAGTTTGACTAAGTCGTTATGCGCTTTTTCTTTTTCACGAATGGCTTTGTCTAAAACTTTTGCTTCATCCACAATCGCTTTAAAGAATGGTGTAAAGCTTGCTCTTAACTTCTTTTGCTTCCCATTCAAATCAGCAACTAAATCTTTAGTTACTGCCTGAGGGAAAGCTGTTATATAAGCATCAAAGCTCTCTTTTAAAGGTTTTAAGGCATGCCAATGTTCATTAAGTTCATCAACACTTTGAACAATCACTGCATCATCTTTTAACGCATTTTTGAGTTTTTTAAAGCTTGGCTCTACATGAGGAACTGTGGCTTCAAGTTTAGCCATCCCTTGTCTAAAGTAATCGTCCACCAAACTGATATATTCATGATTTCGCTGCTTATGAAGCTTACCGATCATGGCAATATTAAGAATCTGCTCATCTGTAAAGTCACGATGCGCACGGTCAATCTGTCTAAAGATGTTACGAGCATCAATAAACAAAATTTTGTCATCTGTTTTATTTTTATCAAAGAACCAGAGTGTTGCAGGTAGCGTTACCGTATAGAACATATTTGATGGCAAAGTCAGCATGCCATAAATCAAATTATGCTCGATCAATGTCTGGCGTACATCAGCTTCTGAATTACGGGCATCCGAAGCAGAGTTCGGCATAACCAAAGCTGCACGACCACTGTTGGATAGCTTAGCTTGCTGTGCCTTTTTTAGCGAAGTTGCAAATAAGTTAATCCATAGATAATTTGCATTTGGAACTGTTTCAATCTTTGAATTATCATCTGATTTTTTAGGTTTAGTCTTATTGCGCGGTAAACCATAGCTATTAAAACGAGGATCATTTTCAACTGTTGTAATAGCCACATCATCTACGTTAAATGGTGGATTCGCCATGATGTAATCGAATTTTTCAAAGCCTTTAAATGGATCTTCTGAATAGGAGTTTGCTTGCTGGATTTCACCTTTCAAACCATTTACGAACAAGTTCATTTTGGCAAGTTTGACGGTATCTAGCGTCTTTTCTTGGCCATATACGAATAAATGATTGGTATTTTCAGCTTCACCAAGCTTTTTGCTTAATGCTTTACGGCGCTCTACAAATTGTAAAGACTGAACAAACATACCACCAGAACCGCATGCTGGATCGTATACAGAACCATTAAAAGGTTCAATCATTTCAACCATCAAACGTACAACAGAAGTTGGCGTAAAGAATTCACCACCTTTTTGTCCTTCTGAAAGCGCAAACTTACCCAAGAAGTATTCATAAATTTTGCCAAATACATCACCTGAAGCATCCACAGGAATATTTGAAAAACTACGGACTAAACCACGTAGCGCATCTTTACTCTCTGGACGACGGTTAAAGGCTTGATACTCTTCTTTAGGCAATACATCTTTAAAATCATCTTGGCCTTGATGATCTTCAATTTCCTGCATCGCTTCTTTAATTTTTTTTGCTAAGTTCTCGCTATCAGGAAGTTCAAGCAAATAGTTATAACGAGCATTATCAGGTAAGTAAAAACCACAATGTTTAATGGCAATTTCAGCAATCGACTTTTCACGACGAGAGCCTCTAAGTTCATTAAATTCTTTTAGAATTGCATCTTCAGCAGCAGCGTATTTATTGTCAGCAAACTTTAAGAAGATCAAACCCAATACTGGAGTTGAATATTCGTTAGGCTTTAAGTCAGTGTTTGCACGTAAGCTATCTGCTGCTGACCAAAGCTGATCTTCTAACTGTTTTAACTCAATAAGGTTCATATCACTTCCAACAACATTTTTTTAATTAAGAATGAGGAGATTCTTGATTCCCCAAACAATTCAATCCCAAAAAAACTCTTTACCATTTGCTTCATAGATAAAGAAAAATTGCGCTTAGTGCGCTATTCTACAGAACGACTTAGCATCGAAGAAGCTAATAAATTAGTTTTCTTTTCTCAAATATATTTTGAGAAATACAAGAATCCATTTTTATAATCTAAAATACTCTTGGGACTTCTAAACAAGGTAAATATGGCTTAAATTAGCCCATGAAAAATGATCTTGCTGAAAGTTTTATAAGTTTAATTAAACTTTTGAATTAACTCATAACTTTTAGGCTAAAATTAATATTGTAAAAACCAAAAAATGAATAAATAAACGGAGAAATTATGATTAATCGTGGTCCAGAATGGGCTCGATGAGACTTACATGTGCATACCAAAGGCAAAGCTAAGAATGATCAATTTGGAAATATTAGTTTTGACCTACCCAAATAACATGCAAACTCAATCTGAACAAGCCCCCACCAACCATCCTTCCAACAACTTCCCTTTATCCACCTTATTCCCACTCAACAACCGCACCATTGCCCCATCCACCACAAACAAGAACATCTGTGCATCTGCTTTTGCAGCATTCATCTCCATTCTGACCAACAACATATAAATTTCACGAATCAACCAGTTTCGGTATTCCACCACCATCTCATATGCCTTTGGATAACGTGCTTTAATTTCAAAAACTGCCCGAAACAATAAATGGTACATCCCTTCTAAATCGGCATGCAGAAAGAAAATCCGTTTCAGCTTTTCACGCCCCGATAAATTTTTATTGGCATACAGAATTGAACGGACTTCTTTCTTCAGTGCCGTTCTCTGCAAACTCAACGTCATTTCAACCAAATGCTCTTTGGAGTGAAAGTATTTATAAAAGGTGCCTTTGGCAATTTTAGACTCATCAATAATCAGGTCGACCCCAACATGATGAAAGCCATCTTGGTTAAACAGTGTTTGCGAGGTATCCAAGACTTTTAAAGCACGATAAGTCAAAGCAAAAGGTGGCATATCATTTCCATGATTGAATAATTTTTGTTGTTGCTCAACCCGATCAAGCGGCCATTTATGCTGCAATAAGCAAAAAAAGGCATGCAAAGACCCGATAAGACGGCCTGAGCGTATCTCAAGTTTTATTGTTGATATGATTTTTTAGTCGTGACAAAGCACTGTCTGAATTACGAAGCGCATTCAAACCCTGTCAAAGACTAATGAAGAAGAATAAAAATACAGTGCATGGCCAACTCCTAAATCCTTCGGAATTCTGCCAAGACATAAAGATTATGGTGGCAGGGTGAAAGAGGGTTAGCAGACTGAACCTAAGAATCAGCACGCCCGAAGGCGTCCCCCTTTCGCCCTACCGCTACAAAAGGGGGACGAACGAGTCTACATCAAAAAAACAAGGTTTTTCAATGCACTTAGGAAACGGTCTGCTAAAACCGGCTGGCGATGTAGGCCAGCGCTTAAAGAATAATCGGTGAGTTTAAGGGTGTCAATCTTACACTTTGGGCCAAAGCAATTTTATTATTATTTTTCAATAAATTATATTGTTTATTATTTTTAAATTATGATGTAAATGTATTTTAATAATGAGCCAATCGGCTTAAAGCATCCTACTTTAAGCGACTTCAGTTTGCCCCACTTGGTGATAAGCACGATTAAAATAAACCAAGCTTTGATCATGTCCACTTTGTTGAACCGCCACAATACGACAAATAAAAATCGTATGCGTTCCCACTTCCTGAATTTGATCAATCTCGCAATCAAAATTCACCAAGGCATCATCCAAAACAGGCGCACCTGTTTCCAGTTCTGACCAAGCACCGTGTTTAAAACGTTCTTCGGGACTCAATTTAGACGAAAAGGCTTTAGAAATATGTTGATGATCTGCACTTAACACATTCACGCTTAAGATTTTATTGTCGACGAAATGTACATGTGAACTCGATGCCCGATTCATACACACCAATAAAGTCGGAGGCGTATCAGTGACGCTACATACAGCAGATGCAGTAAAGCCATAACGACCAGACATGCCAGTGGTGGTAATCACACTAACTGCACTGGTGAGTAAAGACATTGCATCTCTAAAATCTGTTGCTTCAACCATCACTTTATACCTCAATTAAACCCGATCTATTTTAAATGTGCTCAGGGCTACAATGTGCAGCCCTTAAGCCATCTAGGGGTCGTTAAATTAAGCGAGTTCTTTACGAACAATTTCTGCACCTGCACTTAATGCATTCAGCTTGCCACGTGCAACATCACGTGCCAAAGGTGCCATACCACAGTTAGTTGATGGATACAGCTTATCGGCATCGACAAACTGAAGTGCTTTACGTAAGGTATCGGCAACTTCTTCTGGCGTTTCAACCGTGTTGCTCGCCACGTCAATCGCACCAACCATCACTTTTTTACCGCGAATCAATTCAATCAGATCCATCGGCACACGCGAGTTATGACATTCGAGCGAGATGATATCAAGTTTTGATTGTTGTAGCTTTGGAAAAGCCTCTTCATATTGGCGCCATTCAGAACCAAGGGTCTTTTTCCAGTCCGTATTGGCTTTAATGCCGTAACCATAGCAAATGTGCACCGCAGTTTCACACTTCAAACCTTCAAGCGCACGCTCTAAAGTCGCCACACCCCAGTCATTTACTTCATCAAAGAACACATTAAAAGCAGGTTCATCAAACTGGATAATATCCACGCCCGCCGCTTCTAACTCTTTGGCTTCTTCATTCAGGATTTTGGCAAATTCCCATGCCAATTTTTCACGGCTTTTATAATGCGCATCATACAACGTATCAATCATGGTCATTGGCCCTGGCAACGCCCATTTGATTGGTTGATTGGTTTGCTGACGTAAGAACTTGGCATCTTCAACAAAAACAGGCTTTTGACGCGATACAGCACCGACCACAGTTGGTACACTGGCATCATAACGATTACGGATGCGCACCGTCTCACGTTTCTCAAAATCAACACCGGTAAGATGCTCAATAAATGTCGTCACAAAGTGCTGACGGGTTTGCTCGCCATCACTGACAATATCAATGCCTGCTACTTGCTGCTCATGCAAAGACAAACGTAAAGCATCCTGTTTACCTTCAATCAGACCCTGCTCTTGCAATTTCCATGGTGACCAAAGCTTTTCAGGCTCTGCCAACCAAGACGGTTTCGGTAAGCTACCCGCAGTCGACGTAGGTAATAATCTTTTCATCATCAATAACCTTATATTTTCAATAAATTAGTGCGCGTAACTTTTTTGCGAGTTGTTTTGTGCTGCATAACTGGCAGACCACTGTTCAAGCGTCTCGCGGTATGGTTTGATGAATTGTTCTTCAACAAATTTGCCTTGTTCAATCGCCAAACGACTACGTTCTTCTCGATCATATACAATGCGAGTCAGTGAATAATCTTGGTTGCTCAAACTTGGTTGATACGATTTGCCTGCCACTGAATTAGCATTGTAAATTTCAGGACGGTAAATCTTCTGGAAGCTTTCCATGGTACTGATAGTGCTGATCAACTCCAGATTGCTGTAATCCGCCAACAAATCCCCAGAGAAATAGAAGGCCAACGGCGCAACACTATTTGGCGGCATGAAATAACGCACCTTTAAGCCCATTTTTTGGAAATACTCATCCGTTAATGAATATTCATCTTGCAAATATTCCGTCCCCAATACTGGATGCTGATTTTCAGTACGTTGATAGACCTTGCTGCTGGAAACACTGAGGCAAATCACAGGTGGCTTTTTAAAGTTTGCCTTGTAAGTCTCTGACTCAATAAAGCTCTTAAACAAGTTGCCATGTAAGTCGCCGAAGTTCTCTGGTGTGCTAAATCCAGACTGATTTTTATTATGGTCAAGCAATAGCACACTGAAATCATAGTCACGTACATAAGAAGAGAAATTATTGCCCACAATACCTTCAATACGCTCATTGGTTTTTTGATCAACAATATTGGTTTTCAAGATTTCAATTAAAGGAAGTGGATTGGCATTGCTTGCCGCATCCACCTTCATTTCAACCGAAATGATTTCCAGCTCAACTTTATAACGATCAGCAAAAGGATTATCCCAATGCGCCAAAGCATTAAAGCGATTGTCGATCATCTTTAAGGTGTTGTGCAGATTCTGTTGGCGACTCTCGCCTCTTGCCAAATTCGCAAAGTTGGTTGTGATACGTGTATTTTCTGATGGGGTGTAGTTCTCATCAAAATCAATACGCTTAATCGTAAATGCAAACTCTTTACTCATTTTAATCTGCCACCCTAATTTCCGAGATAAATCTAAATTTCTTTATAGAGTGATTTATACCGCAATCATTAGCTGAATAAAAATGATTTAATCTAACCTCAAAATGAATGAAATTCATGTTAAGAAATTCACTAAGGTGAAAATCGCTCAACAAGGTCTGTGCAATCAGGCGGACAGTAGAGCTCAGCCCGATCACCTTAGGAAAAATTTGCTGCTTTCCGTTGAAGTGAAATCATTAAATAAAGTCACAAAGAAAGTTTTATGATCAGTTTTATTTGTCACAACATAACCGATGAGCTATAAAAAACCGCTTTTTCTCGCGGTTTAAAACAGAACTCAACCTACACACTTGGTTAAGATGCTGGAATTAATGCAAATTTTTCCGATATTGGATAAATCCTGCATTCACGGCCATGCTATCGTAAAGCATTCGTGCTTGGTAATTGGTTTCATGAGTTAGCCAATAAACACGTGAGCATTCTCTTTCAGCCGCCTTTTGGTAAACAGCTTCTATCAACTTACGACCTAAACCTTTTATCCGTGAATGTTGATCAACAAATAAATCCTGTAAATAACAGTAATCACCTGTAGTCCACGTACTTCGATGAAAAATAAAATGCACAAAGCCAATCAAAGTATCTTGATCCCCCACCACTAGACAGTACATATCTTCATTTGGATCAAGTAATCGAGAAAATGTTTTTTCCGTCACCTTATGATCAATCTCGACCTTATAGAAAGCCTGATAGCCTTGCCATAACAACAACCAGTTTTGATAATCTTGCTGCTCCAGCGCTCTGAGCTTCATGCCAGCGCCTCCATATTAGGATGGTGTCTAAACATCATAGTTTTGTCTTTTATAAAGCCGAGTGCCAATTTAAACTTTTCATCTAGACCAATTTTTTGATAATTCAATCCGCTCATTTGGTCAAAATGTGACTCATCTCTCTAAACCATAAGTCTAAGATTTACTAGAACTTTCTACAACTTTCACACAATAAATCATCAAAGTCGGCTTGATTTGTACATTTTGAAACATTAGTTCAACCAAAATACCGTCTAAATTAAAGTAAAATTCATGAACTAACTTCTTCAACATCAGTGTTAAGGCGATCCCTTGCCGTACTGATGTGCCTTTATTGCGCCTGTATCATCATTTAAATTCTTTCTCTCTATATCGCTTGTCATATAGAGCGTCATTTAATTTTTAAGGTAAATTGAATGAAAAAATTTTGGAAATATTTATTAGTACTACTCGTAGTATTAATTATTATTGCAATTGCCTTTCTTTTTAGACCAGTTGCGTCTAAGGCAATTAAAACCACCAGTAACGAACCAACTGTCGATGTTGTACTCATCGGCGGCGGGATCATGAGTGCCACTTTAGGTACTTACCTCAACGAATTACAACCCGACTGGAATATCCGCATGTATGAACGTCTTGATGCTGTTGCACAAGAAAGTTCAAACGGTTTCAACAACGCGGGTACAGGCCACTCAGGCTTTATGGAAATGAACTATACCGAAGAAAAAGACGGTAAAATGGACATTTCTAAAGCTGTAAACGTGGCAGGTCAGTTTGAAATTGCCAAACAGTTCTGGGCATACCAAGTGAAGCAAGGTGTACTCGAAACACCAAATACCTTCATTAACCCAGTACCCCACATTGCTTTCGTATGGGGCGATAACGTGAATTTCATGGAAAAGCGTTATGCAGCCATGGTTCAAAACCCGTTATTCGCTGGCATGAAATTGAGTGAAGACAAAGCTGAAATTCAACAATGGGCACCATTGGTGATGGACGGTCGTGATCCTCAACAAAAAGTGGCTGCAACTCGTATGGACGTTGGTTCTGACGTGAACTACGGTGCAATCACCAAGCAGTTGATTGGCAACCTTGAAAAGAGTCCAAACTTCAAACTCAGCACTTCAACTGAAGTGACGGGTATCAGCAAAAACGATGACAACACTTGGTCTGTGGCTTTCAAAGATTTGAAATCTGGCAAAGTTGATCATGTGAAAACACGCTTTGTGTTTATTGGTGCAGGCGGTGCTGCAATTAAATTATTGCAAATGACTGGCTTACCAGAAGCGCAACAATATGCTGGCTTCCCTGTAGGTGGTGAGTTCCTTGTAACTGACAACCCAGCAGTAACAGCAAAACACACAGCGAAAGTCTATGGTCGTGCTGATCTTGGCGCGCCTCCGATGTCTGTACCACATATCGATACTCGTTATATCGACGGTAAAAAATATGTGTTGTTTGGCCCATTCGCAACTTATTCAAACAAGTTCCTGAAAAATGGTTCACAGCTTGATTTGCTTGCATCGACCAACAAAAACAACGTGTTGCCTATGGCTGCAATTGGTCTACAAAATGCTGATCTTGTTCAGTACCTCGTAAGCCAAGTGTTAATGTCTGATGCAGATCGTTTCAATGAGTTGAAAAAATACTACCCTGAAGCTGATCCAAAAGACTGGCATTTACAACAAGGTGGTCAACGCGTTCAGATCATCAAAAAAGAGCCGGGCAAACCTGCTAAATTGCAATTCGGTACAGAAATCTTTGCATCTAAAGATAAGTCTGTAACTGCATTGTTAGGTGCTTCTCCGGGTGCGTCTACATCACCTTACATCATGCTTAACTTGCTTGAAAAAGCATTCCCTGAGCAAACCAAAGGTGTATGGAATGCTAAGTTACATGAAATCGTACGTTCTTATGGTAAAGACCTTTCAACCGATCCAGCGTTGTTAGATCAAATCCGTCAGTACTCAAGTTCAACTTTAGGCTTGAACTATACGACTCCAGCAAACTTAGTTCCTGCTAAGAAAGTTGTTAAAGCTGAAGCTGTTGCTCAATAAGTAACGCTAAGCACATCAAAAAGGGAGGAGTTTCAGCTCTTCCCTTTTTCTTTATTTGTATGTTTTAAATCTACGCCTTATGTCCTCTGCTGTACCTCATTCTGCTTTTGCTGCATTTGCCAGTCGTGACTTCACGTTATTGACCATCAATCAATGCTGCCTAACGTTTGCGGTGCTGATTCAGGAAGTGCTGATCGCGTATTATCTATATCAAATTACCAAGAATCCGCTTATCCTCGGCTTGGTCGGGATCATGGATTTTTTGCCCTTTCTCGTCCTCTCTTTGTGGGGTGGTTATATTGCTGACCGTTTTAATCGGCAGCGTATTTTGCAGATCAGCTTTAGCTTTGCCATCCCCTTATCATTTGCTTTGTGGATAAGCTTTGATCTTTTCCACACTCAAACCATCAGTGCAAATTTATTATTAATCTCATGCTTGAGTATTCTGTTTTTATTTGGCTGTATTCGCGGCATATACAGTCCCTGCTTTAATTCTTTACGTCCTTTTGTCGTACCGGAGCATTTGTATACCAATGCCGCCACTTGGACCAGCATGTGCTGGCAAGCCAGTGGTATTCTCTCTCCCGTCATTGGTGGCTTCCTGTTGGCTCATCTGGATTTAGATATTACGTTTAGCGTCATCGTGGCACTTTTTTTAAGTGGTAGTATTGCCCTCTGGTGTTTGCAAAAACGAGATTTTCCTCAAATCCAAACAGAGTCAGTAACTCAGAGTCTAAAAGAAGCGCTGCATTTTATTTTTAAAACTAAAATTATTTTTTGGGCGATGTTTCTCGATATGAGCTCAGTTTTTTTTGGTGGCATCATCGCGCTCTTGCCCATTTTTGCCCAAGATATTTTACATATCGGTGCAGATGGTTTTGGTCTATTACGCGCGGCACCTGCTTTTGGCGCATTGGTGATGATGATCATTTTAATTCGCTATCCACCAAAATCTAGACCGTGGCAGATGATGTTGATAGCAGTGACAGGCTTTGGCCTGTGTACCTTGTTATTTGCTGTTACCAGACAGCTGTATTTTTCAGTCGCAGTTCTCATTATTATGGGAGCATGTGACAGTATAAACATTGTCATTCGTCAAACGATTCTGCAACTGATTCCACCCAAGGACATGCTTGGACGTGTCGCTGCCATTAATGGCATTTTTGTCACCTCGAGTAATGAGCTTGGTGCGTTGCAATCCAGTGTGATGACGCGCTTTTTCAGCGTGATTCCTGCAATGTTGATGGGTGGTTCACTGTCTTTGCTCTGCGTTGTCTTAACCAAGCTCAAGACCAAAGATTTATTGAAGTTCCGTTTTTAATCCCCGTATTAAACAAATAGTTATTTTAAAATTCAATGTCATATGAAACATACTTTGCCCGCGTCTTCAGGCCTCTCTAAATTTATTATTTTTTCCGTTTTTGTATGGCTGGTCTTGCTGTGGCTGCAATCGACCTATATCGTCATTATCGGTGGGCATGCCTATCTATTCTGGACCTCGTTTGGCCTTTTGATATTGAACATTCTGAGCTTGCGCCCAACGATTTTAAAAAACCGAATTGCTTTGGTGACGACCGCTGCCTTGCTGATTTATCTGGTGTTTAACTCACTGTTTTGCACCTATTTGATGATTGCCTTCTATTGTATTTTCTACCTCTATTCAGATGAATATAAGAATAAACGCGCCATTAAATTGATCAGCTTATTCTTGATCATGATCATCTTTGCGATCTACCAGACCCAATCGCTGCATGAACTCAAAAGCCACTATGAAACCTATGAAACGGGTGAAACATGGCAAAAATATGGCGCCTTATAATCAGGCCAATAAAAAACCTCACTTCACGTGAGGTTTTTTATTATTCAGCAGACTAATCTTGAGAGTCTGGATACAAAGGACGATTTCCGGGACTAATACGATTGATATGCAAGAAAGTCATATGCCGTTCGTACTTATCAAGAATGTCGTTAATCACCTGTTCTTTGGTGTATCCAACCAGATCATTGTCCTGCGAACCCTCATACAAGAAGGTTTCCAGACGGTAGTAGAACTGCTTACCGCGTTTACCACGTTCACTGAAGTTAGGCGCGATATAACGTACCGGCCAAATTTGATAAACGAAGTTGTGCTCTTCTTCCAAGTAGATGGTTAAATCTAAATGATAGAGTGCATCGTTGTCTTCCAATGCTGTTTGGGTGACATCGACTTGCATACCACGTTTAACCAGTTCATCGGCAACTGTGCGTACTGCAGGCTCACAGACACTATCAAGCATGCGTTGGGTTTCACTGGTACCTGGGTGATGCATCACACGGGCTAAACGCTTTTTCCAGTTCAGGATATCCACGTTTCCGACCACGGGCGCTGCATTCATACTACGACTCGCCTTCCGATAATCTTCCAGACGCAAAGACTTGTACAGACCCGCCATCACCAACAACATGACAAAACTAAAGGGTAAGCCCATGATTACCGTAGCACTTTGTAGCGCGGTAATCCCGTTTGCCATCAGCATTGCCAAGGTGAGCAAGCCAATTGCCGTTGCCCAAAACACTCTTAACCAGCGTGGCGCATCATTATCAACATTGGAAAATTTAGTGGTGAAGTTCCCTAAAACCAACGCACCAGAATCGGCAGAGGTTACATAGAACAACAGACCTGTAATCGTCGCCACACCTGCAATAAATGCAAACCACGGATATTGCGCCAATAGGTCATAAAAACCATGCGCAGGATCAGTTAGAACCGTTTGAGCCAGTGCCGTATTGCCTTCAAAAATGACGTTATATAAAGCACTGTTTCCAAAAATAGATAACCATGTGATGGTAAACAACAATGGAATAATTAAGGTACCGCAAACAAATTCACGAATGGTACGACCACGGGAAATCCGCGCCAAGAACAGACCGACAAAAGGTGACCAAGCTACCCACCATGCCCAGAAGAACAAGGTCCAGCTATTCATCCAATCCTTAGGCTGATCAAAGGCAAAACTTTCCAAGGCCAAACTTGGGAATCGACTGATGTAGTCACCAAAGTTTTGTACCAATGCATTGAGTAAAAATCCGGTATTGCCCAAGAACAAGACAAACAACATTAAGCCAATTGCGGCAAAAATATTGATTTCAGATAAAACCTTAATACCTTTATTGACCCCAGCTGTCACCGAAATAATGGTGACAATCACAGCAACCAAAATCAGTGCCGACTGAATCAACAGGTTTTCAGGCCAACCAAATAAGACATGCAAACCATAATTGATCTGGACGACGGCGATACCACAGGTGGTGGCAATACCAAAGATGGTCCCGATAACTGCTGCAATATCTACACTATGCCCAATTGGACCATCAATTTTTTTACCAAAAATTGGGTAGAGCGCGGAACGAATGGTGAGAGGTAGGTTATAGCGATAACTAAAGTAGCCCAAGGCCATCCCGACCAGCGCATACATGCCCCAACCCGTTAAACCATAGTGGAACAGCGTCCAAACCATACCCTGACGCGCAGCTTCATAGGTTTGACCTTCACCCACAGGCGGATTCATATAATGAGATAAAGGTTCTGCAACAGAGAAGAACATTAAATCTGTTCCGATCCCCGCCGCAAACAACATCGCTGACCAACTGAGTAAGCTAAACTCAGGTTTGGAATGCTTAGGACCAAGTTTGATATCGCCATAACGTGAGCAAGCAATAAAAACCACAAAGATTAAATACAATGTTGCAGCTAATAGGTAATACCAGCTGAATTTATCACTGACCCAAGCCAGCACCACGTTGAGTAAATGGTTGGCAAAATCGTTAAATAAAATCGTAACAAGTGCAAATGTTAAAATAAGTAGAGCTGAAACATAGAAGACCACACGATTTAAATGGTCTTTATTCGCTAATGTAGCATCATCAACCGCTCTTGGATTATCTGTCGCCATACAATCCTCAGGGAGTTAGAGAAGAAAAAGAAAATATTCATCCACGTCTTTTCATCACGAGATCAATGAAAAGACATATCTGAATAGAAAATGAAAAACAAAAGTTATTTACCCGAATTACAATATTTCTGATTTTTCAGTGGTGTGATGTGATGACTGAGTTACCTGCGTTATCACTTGCGGTGGTGTAGGACTAAATTGATCCTGTTTCAGTGCTTTGGCCAAGCCAAACATATACAGCAAAATAATAACGGAGAATGGCAAACCACACAGCACCACAGCGCTTTGCATAGAGTGAAAACTCCCTGCCAACAGCAGCCCGATACTGACAATGGTAATCACCACAGACCAGAAAATTCGCAACCAAATCGGTGAGTCACTTTCATTGCTACCCCCTTTCGAGGACAGATTTGCGATCATGAGTGTACCAGAACCCACAGGGGTCAAAAACAATACGAAACAAATCACAACAACAATCCCAGCAACATAAGGATTGAATGGTAGAAATTCGAGAAGCTTAAATAAGGACAAAGCAGGATCGGTTAACACCAGATCACCTAAGATTTTTTGCTTTTGTTCCAAAATAAAATAGATTGCGGTGTTACCAAAAATCGAGATCCAAGCCAACGTAAAACCTAATGGAATCAGACAGACACCGAGCACAACTTCACGAATGGTACGGCCTTTGGAAATACGCGCAATAAACATACCTACGAATGGCGCCCATGCAATCCACCATGCCCAATAGAACACTGTCCATGAACCTAACCACTCACCTGCTTTGGCATTGTAGAGGTACATATCAAAGCTCTTCGCTAGAAAATGATCGAGATAATCACCCACGTTCTGTACTAATCCATTGAGCAAATGGTTGGTTGGTCCTGTAAGGAATACAAACAGCAAGAGCGCATAGAGCAAACGCAAATTGATACGCGATAACCAAGCCAAGCCCTTTTCAATCCCGACCACAGTGGTAATGGTCGCAACTGACATCATCAGCAACACCACCGTAATTAGAGTGGTTTGGTTATTTGGAATCTCAGGCAAGAGATAATGTACACCCGAAACCAGTACCAAAGCACCAATACCGAGATTCGTCACCAAAGAAATGACTGTGGCTAAAATCCCAAAACCATCGACAAAATCACCGATCAAACCATGAATACGTTCACCAAAGATTGGATACAGCGCAGAGCGCAACGCCAATGGCAAGTTCTGACGAAAAGCAAAATAACCGAGTGTCACACCCAATAAGGCATACAACACCCAACCATGAATGCCCCAATGTAAAAAGCTATACATCATGGCATCACGTGCGGCTTGAATGGTTCCACCCTGACCTTCTGGCGGTCGAATAAAATGGTCAACGGGTTCAGCTACACCGTAATACAGCAGCGCAATCCCGATTCCTGCGGAAAACAGCATCGACACCCAAGCCAGATAGCCAAACTCAGGTTTATCGTCATCTTTACCTAAAGGAATCTGCCCAACCCGAGAAAAAGCCAGCCATGCGACAAAACCTAAACAAACTACAATCACCAGCATGTAGTACCAGCCAAATAATTGATTGGCCTGCCCTTGTATATAGGTTAACCAGAACTGACTGCGCTGTGGAAACAACACAAACAATAGGCCAAAAATGCCGATACTGATTGCGGAGCTCCAAAAAACAAACAAATTTAAACGTATAGGTTCAGATGGGGACCCTTCATTACTTTCTGACACCATGTTCTTGCTCCTTGCAATTGGTGTTTTTTCTTAAAAAATAATGTGATAAGTGTTCAATTCTGCTTATCGCCTTATCCATAAGAATCTTTGATTTATTACGCTACTTCTATTCTTTCCAATCAAAAATTCATTGATTTTTACAGATTATACTTTTTATTGATTGAACG